>DATHWC010000196.1:0-14648 GCA_035460985.1 Lunatimonas sp. | reverse complement strand
AGCATCAGGTTTTGCAACACCAAGTACCTATAGTGCAAACGATAAGCAGTTTATTGTAATAGCCTGCGGAGGAGGAAAATTAGGGGCACCAACTGGGGATACGGTCGTTGCTTTTTCTTTGCCTGATGATCAACTTTAACGTTCCTCATAGCAACAGTACGAAATTCCATGAAACAGCTACCGAATGACCCCGAGCTATATCGATCAGCCTATCGTGATCAGATAGATCTGATTCCCTTGTCTGCTGATTATGTTGCCTATGATTCCATCAAAACCCTAAAAGCTGCCAATGCATGCTTATATTGGGCATACCTGAACCCGGAAAGCATTCCATCATGGCTGGAAGCTTTCGGGAAAATGCATTAGGGTGAGGTGGTAATTAGTATATTAAAACCAGTATAACCATGCGATTAAAAGGTAAAATTATTATCTTGACCGGCAGTACGACGGAATTGGAAATGTAATAGCCATCCGTTGTGCTCATGAAGGGGCCAACGTGGTAGTTTAAGGATCGGAACAAGATTTGGGAAGGATGGTATTCATGTAAAGTGGAGAAATACCTGCTCATTGGAAGAAATGCCCCTAACAGTAGTAGAACCAAAAAATCAGAAATAGAAGATATGCCCAAATCACCTGCCTTTCCAAAAGC
The DNA here is from genome assembly GCA_035460985.1 of Lunatimonas sp. GTDB lineage: Bacteria > Bacteroidota > Bacteroidia > Cytophagales > Cyclobacteriaceae > Lunatibacter. The sequence continues at coordinate 13,999 of DATHWC010000196.1, read as the reverse complement.
CTATATCCAGGCACTATACAACGATTATTCAGATCATTTTTTGCGATTAGCCTTTCTGTTCGGGGCGCTAATCTTTTTCAGTTGCCATGTTGGTCTGTTTGCCCAAGAAAATAGTTCCGTATCCAAAGGCAAGGTTGCTGCCGACCTGCCAAAGCCCATCCGCGTATTGGTCTGGGACGAACAGCAGCTTGAGCAGAAGAAGGTGTATCCAGATTTCTTGGGCAACCATCTGGTGCAACACCTGCAGCAAAACCCTACCCTGCGTGTAAGCTCGGCCAACCTCAATCAACCCGGGCATGGACTTTCCAAGGAAGTTCTTGACGAGACAGATGTCCTTATCTGGTGGGGTCATGTGCAGCATGAGGAGGTGCCCCAAGAAACGGCCCAGGCGATCGTGGACCGGGTAAAGGAGGGACGGCTTTCGCTTATTGCGCTGCACTCGGCGCATTGGGCGCTGCCGTTCCGCACTGCTATGGAGGAGCGCGCGATCCAGGATGTGGTAAACATGCTGCCAATCCGGGAACGGGACAAGGTAGTTCCGGAATTCATCCAGTGGCGCAGCAACGTTATGCCGAGCCGCCGCGAGAGTCCCCGGTTCGATACCCGCGTTGAAAAGCAGCCAAACGGCCATTGGCATGTATTGCTGGAGCGGCCTACCAGCGTTTTTCCGGCCTGCTGCACTCCGATGCAGCCGAGCACGGTGCGGGTGCTGCTCCCCGAACATCCGATTGTTCAGGATGTGCCGCCCACGTTTACGCTCCCCGAAACAGAAATGTATGACGAGCCGTTCCACGTTCCGGAGCCCGATGAGGTTATTTTGCGTGAGACTTGGACCGGAGGAGAGTACTTCCGGAGCGGCATGACCTGGAGACTGGGCCGCGGACAGGTTTTTTACTTCCGGCCCGGCCACGAAACGTACCGGGTATTTACCGAACCTGAGCCGCTGAAGATCCTGGAGAACGCCTGTCTCTATCTGGGTGGCCAGGTACAGGCCGAGGCTGAAATCAAGACCTTGAAAGGGCTACCTAAAAAGATGCTGGTGTTCTCCAAAACGTCGTGGTACCGGCACCCGGCGATCCCCATGATAAACGACCACCTTGTACATTTGGGCGCTGTCCATGGCTTTGAGGTGGACGTCACCGAAGATGCAGGAACGTTCACCGACGCTAAACTCGCCGGATACGATGTGGTACTGCTGGTCAGCACAACCGATATCGGTAAGTCCTTGAATGCAGCGCAGCAGGAGGCTTTTATCCGGTGGTACCGGGCGGGCAAGGGTTTGGTAGCCCTCCATGCAGCCGGCGTCCATCACGACACCTGGGATTGGTATAGCCAGCTTTTCGGAACCGATTTTGATAGCGATTCGGAGTATGTTCCCGCCCGGGTGGCGGTCGATCCGGCCTCCAGAAGCCATTGGCTGGTGCAGGGGCTGCCAGCAACCTTTACGCTGGATGGGGATTGGCTGAACTTCAAGCGCAGTGTTCGCGGCCTTCCCGGGGTGACCGTCCTGCTGACCTTGGATGAAACTACGTATGACCCGGTCCGCCCTCAATTCAAAAAAAGCGGAGGAAAACCAATGGGGAAAGACCATCCGATGGCGTGGGTGCGGGAGTTTGAAGGCGGGCGCTTTGCCTACACCATGATCGGGCATGATTTGCGGCCCCTGGAAACCCAGTTTGGGGAACGGCACCTGATGCGGATGATCCGGTGGGCAGCCGGGGCCAAGGAATAAATACCATGTGAGAGTGCTTGGCCTAAAGGATCATGACAGCGTAAATCCAAACTTGTGCGACCTCTATCTCTCCAATGATCGCTATCAAGTTACACCGTAGTCAGTAAAAAAATGAAAAGTTATAATTCGGGTTTTTTTATTGTCTTTCTCCTAATTTACCTGGTTCTTTCCTGCGAACCTAAAAGTAAACCCAACATCATCCTAATCAATGTGGATGACTTAGGCTGGCGTGACCTGGGCTTTATGGGCAGCGATTATTATGAAACACCTAACTTGGATAAATTGGCGGGCGAGGGCATGGTTTTTTACCATGCCTACGCCGCTGCTGCCAACTGTGCCCCAAGCAGGGCATCCATGATGAGTGGCATGAATACACCAAGACATGGGGTGTACACCGTAGACAATTCGGAAAGGGGCAATGAAAAAACCCGCAAAATTATCCCAACACCTAACCGGGATTTTTTACCGGATTCGATCTATACCCTAGCTATGATGCTAAAGGATACCGGATATGTAAACGGCACCTTCGGAAAGTGGCACATCAACAAAGACCCCTTGCAGCACGGCTTCCACGTAAATGTAGGCGGAAGCTATCACGGCAATCCCGGAAGGGACGGATACTTCAGTCCCTACAACATTGATTTTATCGACGATGGTCCGGATGGAGAATACCTCACAGACAGACTGACCAATGAGGCAATTGCCTTCTTAAAGGAAAACAAGGAAAATCCTTTTTTCCTTTACCTTCCATTTTATTCCGTTCATACACCCATTATGGGTAAAAAGGAGCTTGTTGAAAAGTTTGAAAATAAGCCGGGTTTGGCAGGGCAGGACCGTGCTGATTACGCGGCAATGGTGGCCTCAGTAGATGAAAACGTAGGCAAACTACTTCAGGTATTGGATGAGTTACGCCTTAGCGACAATACCTTTTTAATTTTTACCTCAGACAATGGGGGTATCCGAGACATTTCTTACCAAACTCCCCTGAGGGCCGGAAAGGGATCTTACTATGAAGGCGGTATCCGGGTGCCGTTGATTGTTCGTTGGCCAGGTTACATACCTGCGGGAAGCAAATCCGATTTTCCGGTAACCCACATGGATTTTTACCCCACCATTAGAAACATTGTAGGAGGAAATCAAAGGCCGGATAACGTATTGGACGGTTGGGATATCAGTCCCCTGTTCCGCCAACAATCCTTGGATGAACGACCGCTCTTTTGGCATTTCCCCATTTACCTTCAGGCGTATAATCCGAAGGAAGACGATGGTAAAGACCCCTTGTTCAGAACCCGCCCCGGATCGGTCGTCAGAAAGGGGAAATGGAAACTGCATCATTATTTCGAGGAGGGTGATTACGAGCTCTACGATCTGGAGGCGGATCCCGGCGAAAGAACCAACCTATCCGGGAAGGAAACGGGCATACGGGACCAGTTAGTTTTGCTGCTTAATACCTGGAGGCTGGAAATCAATGCCCCGGTCCCTACCCAGCGGAATCCAGCCTATGATTCCGAATTTGAAATAAACCTGATAAACGAAAGCCGTAATGAATAGGACGAAATTAGTGCCCATACTTTCACTCGCTACATTTCTCTTGCTGCACACCTGTGCTTATGGAGAAAGAATCGCCGATAAAAAGCCCAATATCATATTTGTCCTTACCGATGACTTGGGTTATGGCGATTTGGGAATCTTGTATCAAAACCAGCGAAAAGCGGAGGGAAAGCCCTACCACAGCACCCCCAACCTGGACAAGTTCGCTTCCGAGGGAATGATTTTGACCAGGCATTATGTGCCTGCACCGGTATGTGCCCCCTCTAGGGCAACGCTTTTGCTGGGCCTGCACCAAGGCCATGCCGACATCCGAAACAACCAATTTGACAAAGCCCTCCCCGACAACCATAACCTGGCAACCGTACTCAAGGAAGCCGGCTACGCCACTGCATTAATAGGCAAATATGGACTTCAGGGGTTGGATGGAACAAATCCGGCAACATGGGAGGCCTATCCGACAAAACGGGGCTTTGACTACTTCTTTGGGTATGTAAGACATAGGGATGGCCACAATCACTATCCCGCCCACCATGTGGCCGACCGGGGCCCCATGGAATTATATGACGGAGACGAGGAAATATCCGCAAAATTGACAGGATGTTATACCACTGATCTTTTTACCGCAAGGGCAAAGAGATACATTCAAGAACATAAAACAGCTAAGACTGACCAACCCTTTTTTATGTACCTCGCCTATGATACCCCGCATGCGGGTCTGGAAATCCCAAGCATGGCCTATCCCGCTGGCGGAGGGGTATCCGGAGGCGTACAGTTTATAGGTGAAAGCGGAAACTACATCAACACTGCCAAAGGAAATGTAAATACCTTTATTCATCCCGAATACAGAAACAACGATTGGCCGGAAGTCCAACAACGCCACGCCAGCATGGTTCGGCGTATCGACAATGCGGTGGGAGATCTGGTTCAACTGCTACAAGATTTGGCCATTGACGGGGAAACCCTCATCGTATTTACCTCGGACAACGGACCTCACTTGGAATCCTACGGATATGGGGATTATGCCCCTACTTTTTTTGAAAGCTTCGCCAATATGGACGGCACCAAAAGGGATACCTGGGAAGGTGGGATCCGGGTACCAACCCTGGTCAGGTGGCCGGGAAAAATTAAAAAATCCACCCAAAATGACACCCCAAGTGGATTTCATGACTGGCTGCCGACATTTGCGGAGCTAAGTGGTGTGCCGGCCCCCGCCAATACAGATGGAAGATCACTTTGGCCCATCCTTTCGGGGAAATCCAATACACATGGTGGAAAGATTTATATTGAATACCAAGTGAACAACAATACCTCTAACTATGAAAGCTTTCTTGAATCCCGACGAGGGCAAAAAAGGGGAGAAATGCAGGTTTTATATTTGGATGGTTATAAAGGAATACGGTACAATATTTCATCCCATGAAGATGATTTTAGCATTTTTGATACAAAAAACGATCCCGGTGAATCAAACAATCTTGCGGGCACAAACGGTGAGTTTATAAAGCTTCAAAAGGAAATGAAAAATACCGTTCTGCGTTGGAGAAGGAATAATTCCTCAGCCGAACGGCCCTATGACAATGAGCCTGTTCCTGCCATGGTACCCGATTCGAAACTAGCGGAGGGAATAAGGGTTTTTAAATACGGAATGAATTCCCCTTGGGTACCATACATAAATACTACTTTGGAAACTCCGAATGAGGCATCAGTTCTATCCAAGATTGAAGCTATCCCCAGTGAGAAAGAAAGCAACGTTATGGTTTATGAGGGGTTTTTACAGGTGGAAAATACCGGAGAATACGAAATCAGTTTTAAAACAAACCGAGGGTTAGTGATGCATATCCATGAGGCATTGATCATTGATGATGATTACCCTAATTCGGCCAAAGGGGCAGGTACGTCGGAAGTAATCTTGGAAAAAGGATTTCATCCGATTAAAATAGTTACAAAGCTACTGAACGATACCGAAAATCAGAAGCTAGAGCTAACTTGGTCGGGGCCGGGATTTGACAATAATCACTTGCCGGTTTATCATTAGGTCTCTGGGAGTAAGGTATAAGGAGTAAGTCGTAAGGGGTAAGTCGTAAGGGGTAAGTCGTAAGGAGTAAGTTGAAGGAGTATGTGAAAAATTTAACGTATGGCGATACAGAAATTTGAGGATATAATTGCGTGGCAGAAAGCACAGGATTTAGCCGTAGAAATTTATACGGTTTTTCAGACCTCGAAGGATTTTGGATTTCGAGACCAAATTTGTAGGGCGGTAGTTTCTGTTTCCAATAACATTGCGGAAGGATTTGACAGAAGCTCTGATGCTGATTTCAAACGGTTTTTATACATATCAATTGCATCTTGCAGCGAAGTAAAATCAATGTTACACTTGGCCGAAAAATTAACCTACATATCTGATGAGCAAAAGGTAAATCTTCTAAAAAACGCAGACGAGGTGTCAAAAATAACCCGTGGACTTATCAAATCCCTAACCTAAAAACTCACCACTTTCCACTTACGCCTTACGACTTATGCCTAATTACATGTTTTAAGGGGTAAGTGGTAAGGAGTAAGGAGTAAGTGATAAGGTAAACACATTCGGATGATTCTCCTTCTAGCGAGATTCCATCGTCTGCCTTGATTTCGTGCGTGATTATTTGGAAAACTTATCTCATGATAGCTCTAGCATACCATATTACCTTTTAAATAAGTGAAAAACCCATAGAAGACATGATTAACTTAAGTAGCATAAAAATCGGAATAGTTCTTTCAGGAATTTTGTCGATAATAATCTTATCCTGCAAAGAATCACCGGTAGAGGAGGAATTTTCCTTGGGTGAGAAATACTTCTCCGATAGTACACAACTGTATTTGCCGGAAGATTTGGAGGCTACCTTATGGGCAGAATCCCCCCAATTCTTTAACCCTACAAATATGGATGTAGATGCAAGAGGCAGAATATGGATAACTGAAGCTGTTAATTACAGATTGTTCCGCAATGATTCCGAAAACTTCAAAAACCATGAGAAAGGAGACCGTGTGGTTATTCTGGAGGATAAAGACGGCGACGGCATAGCCGAGAGCTCCAAGGTGTTTGTGCAGGACGAAGATCTCACCGCACCGCTGGGCATATCAGTAATAGGGAATAAAGTCATCGTTTCCAGCGGACCGTCCATAATTGTTTATACCGATGAAAACGGTGATGACAAACCCGATAAAAAAGAAATCTTTTTGACCGGATTCGGTGGTTTGGATCACGACCATGGTCTTCATGCCATGTTTGCGGGTCCTGACGGGAAATATTATTTCAACGCGGGAAATGCAGGTCCCCATATCGTGACGGACAAAAGCGGTTGGACATTGCGCTCCGGAAGTATGTACAACGGGGGATCGCCCCATATGAAAGACAACAAACCCGGGATGGTCAGTGATGATGGCAGGATTTGGGTAGGCGGTATCGCCCTACGCATAAACCCTGACGGTACAGGCCTCTCTGTCCTCGGCCATAATTTCCGGAACTCCTATGAGCTTACGGTGGATTCGTACGGCAATATGTGGCAAAACGACAATGATGATGACGGGAACAGGGGAGTGCGGGTATCCTGGCTTATGGAGGGCGGCAATATGGGATATTTTAGCACCGACGGATCCAGAAAGTGGCAGGCGGACAGGCGTCCGGGGCAGGGTACCGTTGCCGCACATTGGCATCAGGAGGACCCGGGTGTTATTCCGCTTGGAGACAGTACAGGTGCGGGCTCCCCGACCGGGGTTGCTTTTTATGAAAGTGATCTATTGGGTGAAAAATACAGGGGTACCTTATTGGCTGGCGAAGCGGGCAGAAATGTAATTTTGGCGTATAAACCTAAATCAAATGGAGCGGGATATATATTAAACCGTCATAATTTGGTTACCTCGTTGAGTGAGGAAGAGGTAGAAGATGCAAAAAGCCGATCCACAGACGATGACAGGTCAAAATGGTTTCGGCCCAGTGATGTGGTTGTGGGTACAGATGGTGCCATTTATATTGCGGACTGGTATGATGGGATGGTCGGTGGCCATAGAATGATGGATAGCACCGGGCATGGAAGGATTTACCGCATAACCCCCAAAGGCAAGAATCTGGTAAGACCTGAAATCAATCTGGAAACCACCGATGGACAGATAGCCGCACTGTTAAACCCGGCGGTGAATGTGAGAAACGCCGGTTTTGTTTTGTTGGCAGCGCAAGGAAGCAAGGCAGTCAAAGAGGTAAAGGAAATTTTGGAGGATGAAAACCCCTATCATCAGGCACGGGCCATATGGTTGCTTGCCAATATGGGCCCAGATGGCGTATCCCATGTGGAATCCATGCTAAAATCCAAAGACCCCAACCTGCGTATCACCGCCTTCCGTGCGTTAAGACAAATTACACCGGATATTATCCCCTATGCGAAAAAATTGAGCAAAGATAAATCCGCTTTGGTGAGGGCAGAAGTTGCCGTGGCCTTACGTGATTTACCGCTGGATAAAATCAAGGAGACAGTTGTTGAACTTGCCTCCCAATACAAAGGAAATGACCGTTACTATTTGGAAGCCCTAGGGCTGGCAATGACTGGAAAAGAAGCCGAAATCTTTCCCGTGCTGGAAAGGGAGCTGGGTGGGGACGCACTCGATTGGAGTGCGGGGTTTGAGGACATTGTTTGGCGGATACATCCGAAGGCTGCCATCCCAGGCCTAAAACAACGGGCAAATTCAGATCAGCTTTCAGGGGAACAGCGGAAGAAGTCTTTAGTGGCACTGGGATTCATCATGGATCAGGAAGCCGTAAATGCCATGCAGGAAATTATGGAAAGTGACCTACCGGATGTAACGGATCGGGCCTTATGGTGGTTGCGGTACCGAAGCACGAATGAATGGAGTTCTTTTGATATAAACATCCCTGAAATGGAGGTAGCCATAAGCCCTGAGCTACAGAAGGAAATGCTGGACCTGAGGACTCAGATAGAGGATAAATCTTCGTCAATGGGAGAAAAGATAAACGCGGCTTCTTCCATGGCCAAGGATAAAACCGGAGGTAAAATGTTGCTTGCCATGGCTGCACAGAATAAGCTTTCCCAAGAAGTCATGAATGAGGCAAGTAAATTTATATTTAGCAATCCCGATCAGTCCGTGCGTGTTTTGGCTGGGGATTATTTTAATAATCCTACAGAATCGCAGGCTATGTCTGTTGCGGAAATTGTGGAAATGCCGGGCGATGCAGTTAAGGGTAGAACCGTTTACCAAGGGAAATGCGCCACCTGCCACCGTATAGGAAATGAAGGCAGGGAAATTGGTCCCGGCTTGGGTATGATTGGGGCGAAGCTGGATAAGTCAGGCCTACTGGATGCCATACTCAATCCAAGTGCGGGTATGTCTTTTGGCTATGAGATCTGGCTGATACAGAAAAAGGACGGTACCGTCGCCATGGGTTTCCTACAGGTGAATGGTGAAACAGTCATACTGAAAGGGGTGGATGATGAAGTTTACTATATTAAGGCTTCTGATATCGCATATCGGAAACAATTTTCGACGAGTATTATGCCTGAGCCCTCAGCTTTGGGATTGGGAAAACAGGATTTGGCAAACCTTTCAGAATACCTGTTAACATTGAAATCCGGTGCCTGAAAAATGAGGAGATTTTTAATCAAAAAATATCTAAAAAACAATGAAAAATAGTGAAGAGCGTTTGCTTATATCATTTTCAACACTTGTCCTTTTTATTTTTTTGGCAGCAATCACTTCTTGTTCTCAAACAACTGGATTTTCGGTTGATTTTGACAATACCCATGACCGAGTTTGGTTGGGAGAGGATTTCTGGTCTGTTCCGCTGGAAGACTGGAAAGTGGAAAACGGCCGGATGGAATGTATCGGAACGTTGGCCAATTCCAGAGTAAATGTGTTGACCCATCGTTTAAATGGAACTGGTAATTTGGATGTTAGCTTTCGGTTTGGGATGCTGGAAGACGGCAGTGTTCCTGGGAAAACAGGCATTCGGTTGGCTATGACCGACCCTACCGGGACCGATAACAGTTACAAGTCAGTGTGTTATCACGGGCAAGGAATTGACGTGGGGGTGCAAACCGATGGTAAACTATTCATTAATGATGAAGTAACAGATCTACCCCCTGGTTTTGATTACAGCGAAATGACCATGAATATTCAAGCAGTATCAAATGAAGGTGGGAAAGAATTGAAAGTTGCAATTTCAGACAGTAATGGTTTGGAATCAGAGTTAACTTCAACGAATATTGACAATTTGCAAGGAATGATTGCTTTTGTAAATTATTTCTCTCGAGGATCTATGAATAAGGTTGATGTACCTAAATTCTGGTTTGACGAAATAGACATGTCAGGATCTATGGTTGAGGCCACTCCTGAAAATACATTTGGCCCCATTTTGTTTTCTATGTACACGTTAAGTAAAGAAACGATGAAAATGAGTGCTCAAATGCCACCTCTCGGTATTGGCGATAATAAAACAGTAAAACTTCAGCTTCTGAAAAATGATAAATGGCATGACGTTGCTGAATCTGAAATCAATAAAATGGTATGGTTGGCAAAATTCAAAATTGACAATTGGGATGATAAAATTGACCATGAATACCGGTTGGAATATACCGAAAACTATAAAGATGGTTCTTCAAAAACGACTTACCGGGAAGGTGTCATTCGAAAGGATCCGGTAGATAAACCTCTTGAAGTAGCAGGATTTACCTGTCAAAACGGTTATGGATTCCCCTACACCCCGCTTATTGAAAATGTTGATCAATTAAATCCCGATCTGCTTTATTTTTCCGGCGATCAGCTTTATGAGAATAATGGAGGTTACGACATAATCCGATTTCCCGGGGACCGGGCAAGCTTAAACTATTTAGGCAAATGGTACATGTTTGGATGGGCATTTGGTGATTTGATGAGAGATCGTCCGACAATTACTATTACTGATGACCACGATATATTCCAGGGTAATATTTGGGGTGCAGGGGGAAAAACTGTATCAATAGCGGAATGGGAGAAGAATAAAGATGCAAGGTCGGGATATGTTCAGCCAGTTAACATGTTGGAGGTTGTAACGGAAACGCATTCTGCCCATCTGCCGGATCCTGCAGATCCTACACCAATGGATAATGGAATACCGGTTTATTATTCTGATTTACTTTACGGAAATGTAAGCTTTGCCATCATCGCAGACCGCGCTTTTAAGTCGGGTCCTGAGGAAATAAGCTGGTGGGATGGTCGTCTTGATCATGTAAAAGAGCCTGTCGAAGCCAAAAAACTGGACGATCCTGGATTGAAATTTCTTGGCAAAAGACAGCTCGATTTTCTGAACAGTTGGGCTGAGGATTGGGAAAATACCGAATTCAAATGTTTGCTGAGCGAGACAATTTTTGCCAATGCCGCCACACATCACGGGCCAAACCAAATGTTTCTATATGGAGACATGGATTCCGGTGGCTGGCCTAAAAGTGCACGTGATAAGGCAGTTAAGGCAATTCGAAAAGCCGGTGCATTTCATATTTCTGGAGATCAGCACCTGCCATCGTTTGCTCAATATGGAATTGATGATTACCGGCAGGCAGGCTGGGTTTTTTGCACTCCGGCAATAACAACTGGGTACGAACGGCGGTTTTTGCCCGAATTGGTAGATATTCCCATTAAAAACAGACCTACTCATAATTTACCCAACACCGGAGAGTTCACGGATATTTTTGGAAACCCGCACTATGTTTATGCTGTTGGAAATCCAGAGGATAAAACAAGTTATCCCAACCGTTATCGTCAGGCCATTTCAAGAGCATCCGGTTTTGGAATATCGATATTCGACCCTCAAACAGGTGATATAAGGAATGAAGCATACCGCTTCGATTCAGATTTGGATAAACCCCTCGAAGAAAACATGTTCCCGGGCTGGCCAGTGACCATCAATAAACTAGACAATCTTGGGAATGATGCCAACATTGAATTGCCTATCATTAAAGTAGAAAAAGATAAACGTCCGGTGGTCAAAGTGTATGATGAAAACGAAGAGCTGGTTTTTGCCATTCGGACAAACGGAGATGATTTCACACCCAAGGTGCGTAACACCGGAAAATATAAAATTATAGTTGGTTATCCGGAGAGCAATGACTGGAACGAGTATGAGGTAATTGGTAAGTAGGTTGGGAAAAAGGCAAAAGTGGTAAGTGGTAAGGAGTAAGTTTTAAGTCGGAAGTGAAAAATGGCGATTCAAAAATTTGAGGATATAATTGCGTGGCAGAAAGCACAGAACCTTGCAGTAGATATTTATGCTGTTTTTAAATCCTCGAAGGATTTTGGGTTTAGAGACCAAATTTGTAGGGCGGTGGTTTCTGTTTCCAATAACATTGCGGAAGGGTTTGACAGAAGCTCTCCTGCCGATTTTAAACGGTTTTTATACATAGCAATAGCCTCCTGTAGCGAAGTAAAATCGATGCTACACCTAGCCGAAAAACTAACCTACATTTCTGTTGAGCAAAAGGAAAATCTTTTAATGAATGCAGATGAGGTTTCAAAAATAATCCGTGGACTTATCAAATCTTTAACTTAAAAAACTTATCACTTACAACTTAAGCCTTATGCCTCAAAAATCCCTACACCTCAAAATCGCTCCACTATCCAATTACTTATTTCTGGGCCTGATTACACTTTCATTAGCAACTTCCTGTCATCAAAGTGAGGATACAATAAATACAACACATCCAAATATCATCTACATTATGGCGGATGATTTGGGGTATGGGGATGTGGGATTCAATGGTCAGGAACATATAAAAACGCCGAATATTGACCGGTTGGCATCCGAGGGCATGGTTTTCACACAGCACTATGCGGGCTCTACGGTTTGTGGCCCATCAAGATCTGTACTCCTAACCGGGCAACACACCGGGAGAACAAGGGTTAGAGGCAATCCCACTTGGACCAAGAGCGGCAACCCTGTTGACCTGCAACCCCAAGACATCACCATCGGCAAAGAACTGAAAAGAGCAGGCTACGTCAACGGTATTATTGGAAAATGGGGCTTGGATGAGACCTTTACCACTGGGCATCCCCTCGACCATGGTTTTGACTATTTCTTTGGATATAGAACGCATGTGGAAGCGCACCATTATTACCCGGAATTTGTATGGAGAAACCGGGTTAAAGTGATGCTGGAAGGAAATGTAACCGATCAGAAAATAGGACAATATACCCATGATTTGATCACGGAAGAATCCCTAAATTTCATCATAGACAATCGGGATACCAGCTTCTTCCTGATGTTGTCCTACACCATTCCCCATTACGAATTGACCGTACCGGAAGATTCAAAATTGCCCTATTTGGAGAAGGGGTGGCCTAAAAGGCAGATGAAAGCAGGACACTACCACCATGATGAGGAAGGCAATGTCACCTATGCGGGAATGGTTTCAAGACTGGATCGGGATGTGGGCAGAGTCTTGAATTTACTGAAAGAATTGGGTTTGGAGGAAAATACGCTGGTAATTTTCACAAGCGATAACGGACCAGTGTATGATGATGGGTTCTTTAACAGTAATGGTGGATTTAGAGGGATGAAAAGAGATCTATACGAAGGGGGGATACGGGTTCCTTTTATTGCCAAATGGACGGGTAAAATTGAAGCAGGTACCGTTTCAGACCATGTTTCCGCATTTTGGGATTTTTTGCCTACTGTCTGTGAATTGGCTGGATTACAACCCGAAGCTGTCACCACAGGGGTTTCCTACTTGCCGACCTTATTGGGTGAGAAAGGAAGTCAGCAGGAACACGATTATCTCTACTGGGAGTTTAATGAGGCCGAGGGTCCGATCCAAGCCGTTCGCAGTGGTGAATGGAAGATTGTAAAGAAATTTGAGTCACCTGTCGAACTTTATGATTTGGAAAAAGACCCCTTAGAAAGCAAAAATTTAGCCGCTGAATTGCCCCAAGTCCTGCACAAGCTGACTGGTATGTTAGAGAATGCAAGGACAGACCATGATGAATTTCCCTTAAAAAAGATAAAAAGAGAATAACTAAATTCGATTGGAACGATCAACATCATCAAGCAAACGCCTTTAAAAACATATGCAAGACTCGGGACCTTATATAGATTTCTCGTCCATTATGTTCATAATTTGAACGTACCTGGCAATTATGTCATTTGATCCCATTTAGAATAGGTAATTTTGACTCAATTCCTTTTATGCTAATTCTTACAAAGGCCAATATTTTTTCAAAATAATATTAGTGGATGCCTACAATCCCGGCGTACTTCTTACTGGATTTGTCACTGAAACTGTGGCAGAGGGAGATTATAAAGTATTTATACCCCCTGCATCCAACCCTTTGAACGGGAATATTTACCATGTACCTGCCCGTCCGACATTTCATGCCGCAATTGCCTTAGTTTCAGCAGGCGATAATTTTTAAAAAGGGAAGAAGTTATGAAGAGTTTGACAGACTAATGGCCAATGGAAAAAGAAGCCATCCCTGTTTTCCCTACCGGAAAACCCTATTTCATCTGTTTATAATTTGATTTTCATAGGTCAGATGGAATCTCGCTTTTACAATCATCACTCTGTGTGACGTTTTCGTCATGCTCGATTTCATGTGTTTATAATTGTTTTTTAATGGCCACATGGAATCTCACAATTATAATCATCCTCCGTGCGTCGCTTGCGTCATGCTCGATTTCATGTAAAATTATTTGGTAATTGAGGC
>DATHWC010000195.1:0-9061 GCA_035460985.1 Lunatimonas sp. | reverse complement strand
ACTCCAAAGCAGGTAAGGTATTTCCAATAAAATCCCGGTCATCGGAGTCGATTACCCCGTCATTGTTTAGATCCATGAACCGAATTCCTCCCGGTCTAGCGCCTACCTGTGTTGGGCTGGAATTTACCTCCTCCTGACTCTGGAACAACCCATCTGATCTAAATCCAAAAATAGAAAACTGGGACTGGCCGATAATGGAATTTTCCGCCGTACCGGGGAAGGCCGCCCTAACCTCTTCTGGTAAAAAAGTGATTTTATCCTGGAAGGCACCAAAGTTGGTGTTGACGGTAAGGGTGAGCCCATTATCCATGGACTTGGTATATCCCAAGGATAATTCCCACCCTTGTGTGGAGGTGGATGCTCCGTTCAAGACTCTTTGCTGGCCTTCTCCGATTACTGAGGCGATTGGTGGCCTGGTAAGAATATCACTGGTTTTTCTGGAAAAGAAGTCAAAGGATCCGAAAACCGCATAATTGAAAAGGCTAAAGTCCAAGCCGAGATTCCATTCTTTCGTGGTCTCCCATTTGAGGTTGGGGTTTTCGGCTTGGATGGACACAAAGCCGGAAGGTAAATTCCCTGTACCGTTGCCGTTGATGTCATAGGCTGTTCCTACATTGTAGTAGATTTCGAAGAATCCATCAATGAATTGGGATTGATTGGGTCCATATCTCGATTCATATAGGCCAAATCTGGCCAGATCTCCTATCTCTTGATTTCCCACTTCACCATATCCCGCCCTGAATTTCAAATCAGAGATACTTTCGACATTTTGCATAAACTGTTCCTCACTTATCCTCCACCCCACTGTGGCGGCAGGAAAAACACCGTACCTGAAGTTTCTTCCAAATCTGGAGGAACCATCCCTTCTGATGGTAAATGAGGTTAGGTATTTATCCTGATAAGCATAGTTGAGCTTCCCAAACTGGGATAACAAACGGCTCCCCGTAGCACTGCCGGTATTTGTTCTTGCACCGGTAGCCGCATCTAGAACAAAGTACGATTCCGTCTCGACCGCAAAACCATTGGCGATCGAAACCAGACTGGAGAAATCATCTTTGATGGATTCTGTACCCAAAAGTGCTTCGAATCTGTGATTTCCTTTTTCCAATCTGTAATTAAGAATATTGGAAAATACAAGACTTGAAAATTCATTGGTATCATGGATGAGACGGTTATTACTTCTTGTGATAAAACCGTTATTTACCCTAGGTTCGATATCCTTACGGCGAAAGTTGTTATAATCAATCCCCAGGCTGGTTCTAAAGGTTAGGTTTTCCAGAATATCCCATTCGGCAAACACATTACCATAGAAATTGTCCCTTCGGGTATTGTCCCAACGGTTCAGATATTGCATTAATACGGGATTGTTTCTATCGGAATAACCTGCTCCCAAGGGTCCGGCAAATTCACCGTTTGAGTCCCTGACGGGTATGGTTGGGGCTAGTGTTATGGCTAGTCCGGGAGTTGGAGCACTTCCTACATCCGGCGTGGCTAGGGTTTCGTTGGAATTGGAAAATTGAGAGTTAATCCCCAATTTGACCTTGTCATTGAACAGGTAGGTATTGGCATTGATCCGGCCGGTGTACCTTTCGTAATTCGTGTATTTTAATATGCCCGTGTTGGTAAAATGACCCAGATTAATCATCAGGGAAGATTTTTCGGAATTGGTTGCCACCGTGACTTCGTTGTTGAAAACATACCCTGTCTTATAGGTTGCATCCTGCCAGTCCGTGTCTCCCGCTGGGACATCCGGGTTTCCTCCTACGAAAGGCCTCACCGAAACTCCGTTTAGAATAGGGTTGTTGAAATCGCCATTCCAGTCAAAATCATAGATTTCCCCATAGCCGCCAGTAGGATCCGCTCCGTCATTGACCGATGCTCTCCAGAGAGCTTCACCTCTTTGAACCGCATTGAGCATGTTGTACCGTTGCCTTCTTTCGGACAACACAGAAACATTTGAATTTACGGTTACTGTTAACTTCTCGGCTCCCGCTGACCTGTTTTTGGTAGTCACCACGATTACCCCATTCGCCGCCCTTGATCCATAAATCGAGGAAGCCGAAGCATCTTTTAGCACCTGAACGGATTCAATTGCCTCCGGATTGAGACTGGCAAATACTTCCTGCCGTTTGGTGGGAACGCCATCGATCACATACAATGGGTCATTGTTTCCGAGGGTGGAAATACCCCGAATCAGAACCCTGCTATTCAAGCCTGAAGGGTCCCCGGATTTTTCCACGAGAAGTCCAGGCACCCTGCCCTGCAATGCCTGCATGGGGTTACCAGAACTCATACTTTGTCCTTTAATAGGAGCCAGATCCACTGCTACGATTGCACCCGTCATATCTCCTTTTCGCTGCGTGCCGTATCCAACCACCACTACTGCTTCCATTTCGGATATGTCTTCCATGAGGGTGACATCTATGATGCTTCTGGCACCAACTGTTTCATTTTGCGACATAAAACCAACAAAAGAGAAGACAAGTATGTCATCGCTTTCAACCTCCAAGGAATACTTTCCTTCAATATCCGTAACCGTACCCTGGCTGGAACCGCGTACCAAAACGGTCACTCCGGGAATGCCTTCTCCCGATTGATCCATAACGTTCCCTGTCACTGTCCTTTGCTGGGCAAAGGAAGGAAGGGCTACCATCATGATCAGCATGAACTGTAGAATTTGTTTTTTCATAACCTAAATGGGTTTATCTGTTGTATACATTATTAAATTGTTTATTAAGACTCTTTTCGATTGATTCATAGGATTTAGTTAAGTTGAGATTTAAGTTGAATTATTTCCAGTGGTTTACCTTTTGTTTCAGGCATCAATAAGAGTACATAGAGGCATTGAAGTCCCATGAAAACCAGAAATATGGAGAAGATTTGCCATTCCGGTACAACCTGAATCAAATTGGGGCCAATCAGCGTAATCATTGCTGCCATCGCCCAATGGACTCCCGCACCAAAAGACTGGCCCTTGGCCCGCAATCGGTTGGGGAAAATCTCCGCTATAAATACCCATATGACACTTCCTTGCCCAATGGCATGTGATGCGATAAAAAGCAGGAATCCAATGAGATTAAAGACAGGGGACGAAAGAGCGAAAAAACCATAGCTGATCATAGAAAGGCTCAATAAATAGCCGATAGAACCGATAAGCATCAAGTGTTTTCGACCCATTTTATCTATTAAAGAAATCCCCCAGATCGTGAATACTAGGTTAGCGCCTCCAATGAATACGGTACCAAGTAAGGATTCCTCTGTTGCCAACCCGGCCCTTTCCATGATTTCCGGGGCATAATACAGGATAAAATTTATCCCGGAGGCTTGGTTGAAGAAGGCCATAAAAAAAGCAAGTATAAAGGCGTTTTTTGTAGGCCGGAGGGTGGGATGTTCCGATTCCCTGTCAAGTTGTTCGTTTCGGATGTTCAGAAGAATTTTTTGCGGGCTATTGCTCCCAATTTCAAACATTCGGGCGAAAATGGCCAGGCCTTTTTCCACCTGATTCTTTTTAATGATCAACCATCTCGGACTTTCCGGAATATTACTGACAAGAACCAAAAAGAGCAGGGCTGGAATGGCCTCCACACCAAGCATAAACCGCCAATCATTGTTTCCTCCAAAGCCTGTTAACAGGTAATTGGAAACATAGGCGGAAAGAATGCCTACCACAATATTGATTTGAAATAACCCAACCAACTTGCCCCTGTACTGGTAAGGCGCAATTTCAGTTATATAGGTTGGTCCCGCAATAGTGGCCGTCCCAATGGCCAATCCACCTAAAAATCTATAGCCTGAAAATATTAAAGGATCCGTGGCAAGTGCCGTACCGATGGCCGAAACAAAATAAAGCACGCCAATCCAAAAGAGCGTGCTTTTCCTGCCAATCCTGTCGCAGGGGATGCTTCCCAGGACGGCTCCTACTAAGGTGCCCCATAAGGCCACACTCATAATTGTCAATCCGTGATACCAATCAGAGGTCCCCCATAGCTCTTTGATAGGCAAATTCACTCCGGAAATAACTACAGTGTCAAATCCGAATAAGAAACCGCTCAATGAAGCAACAATGGAATAATATATTGTTTTCTGGCTCATGGTCTATTGTTGCAACTAAACTACGAGCCTAAAAATGAATTAAATTTTAATATTATACCTTTAAATTTCAAATTTGGAATTTGGGAAAAAGAGGAAGAAAAAATACCCTAGAGTTTGATTAAGCGGCATTTAAATACTTCTTCGAAAAAATAGACTATTTCAAAATTGTTCCACACTTTTAAAATAGTTTCATTTTTTGCCTTTCAAATTGCCTTCCCTGTAGTCTGAAGGCGTGATTCCGAATGCGTTTTTAAAAACCGTCGAAAAATAAGCTGATGTGCTGAAACCAACTTTGTGGGAAATCTCTGAAATGGATTCGTTCTCCTGCAAAAGCAAGTATTTTGCCTTCTTGAGGCGGACCTTATTGATATAGTCATTCACACTGTACCCTAAAATGGATTTGGTCTTTCTGTAGAGTTGTCCCCGGGAGAGGCCAATCTCCCTGCAGATTTCATTCACCCCGAAATGAGGGTGATGCAGATTTTCTTCAATCAACATGGTAAACGCATTCGCAAATTTTTTGTCCGACGTATTCGGAGTGGGAGATTTAGGGTCAATGGGCAATTCGTGTAAAAAATGCTTTTTCAATTGGCTTCTATTTGCAAGAAGGGTCTTTATTCGCTCCAACACAAAAGACATGCTGAATGGTTTGGTGATATAATCGTCCACTCCTGTTTTTATCCCCATGAGTTTGTCCTCTGGAGTAGTTTTGGCGGAAATCACTATGATGGGAATAGCTTCCGTCACAGAGTCAGATTTGAGTTTCTTAATGAGATCAAGCCCATTTCCGTTGTGAAACATCAAATCGCAGGTAATAAGGTCAGGTAATTCATCGGCGGCAATGGAAAAGGCCACCTCAGGATCCTCCGCTTCTATGACACGATAATGTGGCCGGAGTTTGTCTTTCAGGTATTCTCGAATTTCCCTGTCATCCTCTATCACCAAAATGCACTGTTGGGGATTGAAATCTCTTTCTTCCTCTTTTGGGGGAAAGGAATCCTGATCAGGGAAAAAAATGTCATGATCCAGCACCTGACTATCCATGGAATTTGTTAGTAGCTGACCTTCTTCAAAATGCCTGTTTCCCATTTTCATTCGTATTTCAAATAGTGTCTTTTCTCCCGGTTCACTCCTGACCTGGATCGAAGCATGTTGCAGTTCCAATAATTCCTTTGTCAATGCCAACCCTAAGCCTGTACCAGTTTTTCTAATACCAGGCTTCCCCTGATAGAACCTGTCAAAAACATGGCTAATATCCTCCTGCATCATTCCCGGGCCATTGTCTTCTACCCTGATCAATACTTCATGATTAAGTGGCTCCTCGTCAATATGTATATGGATAAACCCCTTGTTGGGAGTGAACTTAAACGAGTTTGAGAGTAGATTGAAAATGACCTTGTCCATCATTACAGGATCAAACCACAATTGTATATTCGGATTTTCCGCCATTAGCCTAAAATGAATCTGGTTGTCGCTGGCAGTTTTTTGAAACACGGACATGATCTCTTCCAAAAAAGGGACAAGAGCCTGGGAGGAAGCTTTGACCATCATTTTGTTGTTGTCGATTTTCCGGAAGTCCATCAGTTGATTGACCAACCGTAGAAGCCGATAGGTATTTTTTCGAATAAGAAGCAGGTCATTTTTGAAAGCCATGGCTTCCTTATTTTGAATCAAATCCTCTACGGGAGCTTGGATTAAGGTCAACGGTGTCCGGAATTCATGGGATATATTGGTAAAAAACTCCAATTTATACCTTGTGGCCTCTTCCGCCTTTTTAGCATATTCCATTGCTTTTTGTTGCTGAAGAATAACCTCCTCGTTTTTTTGCCTCAATTCCTGATTGATTTCCTGTTTATCATTCAGGGATTTGAAAATATAGGCAAGTGAAACAATGGCCACAAAAAGCGTAATGGCCAAAACGATCAACAGTCCCCTTTGGCTCTGGTAGATTTCCAGTTGACTGTCTATCATTTCCCTCTGGCGAACAATATTCAGTTGCTGACTGATAATCCTGTCCGTCTGCTGCTTCATGATCCGGATATTGGAAAGGTCCAAAGCCGCAGTCTGAAGGATATTTTCTTTTTCTACTTGCTCTCCGGAGAGTATTCTATGGGCTACTTCAATCGCTTTGTCTCCACCTGTAGGGTAGAAAAAGGTAGCGTCCAATACGCCGTCGTTAATGGCCTGAATACCTCCAAAAGGTCCTGGAAGCGCATCTACTCCCACAAAAATTTTATCATAAATCCCCAAATCCCGGCACACTTCATTGGCGGCAATCGTCATGACGTCATTATGACCGAATACCAAATCAAAATCCGGGAATTCTTCCTGAAGAAGGTGGGTTTTAAGTCTGCTTCTTGCGGTATCCTTTTCCCATTCTCCTTCAATTTGGGAGATGATATTGATCTCAGTCCCTTCCAAAGCTTTCAATAGCCCCCTATGCCTGTCTTGGGCTGGAGAGCTTCCCCTTAGCCCCCATATTTCCAGGATCTTCCCTTTCCCGCGCAATAGGTTGTTGATATATTGGCCGGCAGTTAGGCCAATCTCATAATTATCCCCTCCAACATAAGCCGAGTAAAGGTTGGAATTGATTTTTCTGTCGACAATAATTACAGGAGTACCGGAATGAAATATTTCCTCCACTATGGCACTGATCGGTTCGGATTCATTGGGAGAAACAATCAATAAATCCACGCCCTGTTTTTGAAACTCTCTAATTTGTTGTATCTGTGTTTGGCTGTTCCCTTGGGCATCTTTGATCTCCAAACTCAATTCCGGGTAAAAAGACAGCTCCCGGTACATTTCTTCATGCATGGTCCTCCGCCAAGCATCATTGCTAACACATTGAGAAAAGCCAATCTTCAGTTTTTTCTTTTTGTTGTTCTCACAAGACATCAGGAATCCAAAACCTAATAGAATGGGCACTATAGGGATAAGAAATGAATGAATGAAAGCCTGTTTCATTTCCGTTTTGGGTTTTTTTCTACAATTTATAGCTTTATACCCTAATACTAAATATCTCAGACTCGAAATAAATTAAATAGCCCAAGTCTTAGGAATTTTAACTGCGCAATCAAACCTAAAACTTGAAATTGGGCAATAAACCGGAAAACGAAGTTATTTGGAATCAGAAGTCGCGCTTACAGTTCCTTCCGCAAGTTGGCTTACAAACTTAACCGAATAATTGTTTTCTTGGGTATTCCCGGAATTCGTGATAATGACCCTATTCCGAGTAGTACGCTCCCCTTTATTAAATTCATCGTATTCCAAAGCTGAAGTTTCTTCATATTGTGAGTTTATTTTTCTGACCGCTTATCTGGATTAGGGATTTGCAATCCCCAATCCAGATAAGCAGAAATCGTTCATATTTTGAGAAAAGGCCAAATCATGGATCAAAAAAATTGGAATTTAGGTGAATTTATATCCTAAAAACCATATTTTGCACTCACAATTAATTTCACTCAACATAACCTACCCAATCATGCTAAAACACAGGAATCCGAAATTATTTAGAAATCCATTTCTGAATCTACTCCTTATTTGTATTGTCTTCCAGGGATGCGAATACGCAACGCTAAGCGATATGGAAGGTGTAAAAACACTATCCATTAAGAAAAAAAAACCGAAAGACTACGAGATTTGGGCCCTTGACCAAGGCATAAATCTAAGTAGGATTCATATTTTTAATTCCGTTCTGGAAGAGAATGACGTGATTGACTTTCCCGAATTGTTTTCCAAACAAGAAATTTCGGGCCAAGTAACCATGCCGCATATGATTGAATTCAATTCCACCCACGAGTATGCTGCGGTGGCTTCCCCCGCATCAGGCAACGTGGCGATCATCAGAACATCAGACAGAAAAGTGATTGATGTTATCGCAACTGGATCAGGTGCACATATGGCCAGTTTTACGCCCGACGACAAATCGATATGGGTGGCCAACATTGGCACCGTCACCTTTACTGAGATTACGGTAAACCTAGCAACAGAAAGCTTTGCTATCGGTCGAGAACTAAATCTTTTGACTGACCCGGAATGGATCGCAAAATTTGAAGGTATTGAAGGCGGAGGTGGAGGTGCATTTGGTATAAGTGTATCAGCACCTGTATGTCATGCTTATACTGTTGACGGTGCTTTTGCATACATTACGCTCGGTCCCGGAGCGGGAGGTCTGGTAGTGGTGGATATCTTATCCGGAGAGCCCAAAATCGTAAAGGCTTTTTCCAGAGACGAAGTAAAAGCCAACTGTGGACTGGCTCTTAGTAATGATGGCAGAAAGATGTATGCAAACTGGGGTGACCCCGGGGATCCAATTGATCCTCCTGCCCAGAGCGGAGCTTGGTATGTTTTTAATACTGCTGACCATACCCTGTTAAAATCAAGCACCGAGACGCGAGGTGTTGATGCGCATGGTGCCCGGGTTAGTCCCAGGGGGCCTTGGTTATGGCAGGTAAATCGCGGAAGTGACAACGGAGTAGTGATCAATACCCAGACAGATAGAATTATACACACCCTGGATGATGTGGGCAGCAGTCCCGACATCCTTGATTTCTCCCCGGATGGTAAATATGCCTTTATTACCCTAAGAGGTCCAAATCCGCGTAGCGGGGCTGCGCACGTATCCACAGGTAACACGCCCGGGTTTTCAGTCATCAATACCGCCAACCGAAGAAAGGTAGCGCTGATCCAGCCTGCCCCACCGGAAGATCTGGCTGCTAGCGATTTTCACGGAATTAAAGTCCGGCATCTATATTAATTGCCTGTAGAATTAAACGTGGATCTTTCCTAAATAATAGCCCTGCCGTTCCTTTGGTCTGCAAGGCTATTATTTTTTATGTTCTATGTGTAATAGCGGAGGCGTTGCTTCTAAGCAAAACATCTGGTCCCTCGATCATAATCAATAAGCTCGAAATAGGATTGGGCATGGTGCCGAATACACTTGCCCGGGTGACTACCGGCATTTATCTTC
>DATHWC010000194.1:0-9991 GCA_035460985.1 Lunatimonas sp. | reverse complement strand
TTCAAGGTGATAGTTACCTACCGCCAAGTTTGTCAAATCATAATTTCTGTAAAAAAGCTTTTCCGTATCTATCACATCTTTATAAACTACGGCATTTTGCTCATTTTTGATCGAAACGATCACCTTTCCAACCGGCTGTGTCATGTATTTTAGCTGGAATTTGCTATCCCCTAGTTTTTCAAGGGTTACAAGAGGATCTCCATTTTCGGTGCCCGCATAGACATAGGACCCGAAAGAAACGCTTAGCGCGACGATTGTTGCAATAATTAATCTCATGGTGTTGAATTTTTTAAGGTTTTAAAATAAACTACAAACCTCTCTTTCAGGATTTCCCTGTTAAATTTTCGATTGAGGTTAATTACTTTGGGCGAGTAATTGAATACCTTACGTAAGTATGACACAAATGTAAAGTAGAGATCCTTTCATTACAAATAAATCAACCAAAATATTTATTTATTAACGATTAAATAATATTGATCATATTTATTGAAAATACGATAATTTTGAATTATCGAGAAGTTAGATTACTTAACTCTTGAAAATAAAAAATATAAATCTGATTTTTGATTATAAACAAAATTTTATTTCAAACATACTTTCTTTATAGGGATGAGCGAAAAATTATCTATCGGTTAAAAAATAACCGAAGTGAAGTAATATTTAAGCCCATTTTTCAAATTTAGGTTGAAAATCAAACCAAGCCCTATTCAATTTCTAACTTATAAAATACGTTATAGTCCCGTTCCCTTTGAGGGTTTACGTTGTCATTTACATAAAAATATCCCTCCGAATCCCCAAAATCCAATACCCCAGGGACAGGTAATTTATCCACGACACCGACCTGTCTTCCATCCTCTACCACGATATAATAAGAATTAACATACTGATCGGTTGCCTCCTTGTATTCGGGTAAGTTGTAATATTCCTCCGATAGGGCTCGTAACTGCCGCATGACGTCGCTGGGAATGCGGGTATTGAAAACCAGCAGAATTTTCTCTCCCACGTATCGAATATCAATAAAGTAAGGATAATCATTGAACTGATCCTCCGCATTAAATTTTACTGTTGGCAATTCGGTAGGTCGATTTTTATGGGAGAGACTAACTGTATGGGTTAGAACAGGGGTAGCTGATGAAAAATCGTAAATGAATAATTGATTTCCGATAGTCGGCAGTAGTGCCATTTCATGTTTGTCCTCATGATAAGCAACAATAGGCTGCCCAGCTCCAGCATAAACCCCCATAACCCTGGGCTCCCAGGACTCGGGAAAACTTTCCAATGTTTCACTTTCCTCCGTGTCCAAGTTATATCTGTAAATTACGTTTGCCTTTTTATAATATTCTGCACCCTCTTCCTGCGGATCAACATTCTGTGGATTAAACAGATTAGGCTCTTTACCGACCATAAATGCAGTTCCATCCTGTTCGAATGGATGAAAAGTAGTCTGGTAATAAAACACTGACATAGAAAAAAGACCCAAATGGTTATGAGGCACAGTCTTTATCTTCTGACCACTCATATCATAGATGTGATAGCCATTGTATTGTCCTTGGGCAACCCAGCGGTCTTTCCCTAATAATCTATATCCCAAAGCTCCGTTTACACCCACTCCATTTGGACCGTCATCCAACACTTCATACACGTTCATTACGGTGCCCTTCTCATCCACAAAATAGGGCTTTCTGGACCTTGTACCGCGCAAGAGGTAGTATCCCGTTTCAGGGGAATAGTCATCCATCACCAATGTATTTAGTTCATCTACCATTAGACTGTCCACTACTTTCACCGATAGCTTTGTCAGGGGTCCCAAATCCTGTTGGGTTGTATCTTGTGAACAGGAGAATAAAAAAATAAACAAAGACAAAACTATAATGGCTCGAAACATAAAGTAAATTAAGATTTTATATATAAACAACACGCTAATTTACGGCGGGAGTTGTGTTTCTTTTCCATAAAAATACCGGCAATGCCAGAAAAACACCAACCAGGCTAAAAACAAGTCCTCCTATCGTGCCAATAGCCAGCGAAAACCAGAAAATTTCACCCTGACCTTCCATCACAAAAGGAATCAACCCGAAACAGGTAGAAAGCACAGTCAGCAAAATCGGAGTGGCTTTACCAGCTACTGCTTTTAATACATTACGGTTATGGGTCCCGGTCGTCCGGTTGTTAAAATCATTCACTATAAATATTGCCGCATTCACAGCCAATCCCCCCAACATCACAAAGGCGGCATATCCCCCTTGGTCAAAATAGAAATCAAATAAGGAGAAAATCAAAAATAGCCCAATAAAAGAAACCGGTATTATAAAAATGATGTACAAGGGCTGTCTAAAATTCTCAAACAAAATCGAACAGATGAAAAATATACCTACTACTAGCACCAGCAACAGACTATACTGCCGCTTTGCCCGGTTATAGTCCCACGAATACGTTTGTTTGGTTGCTGTGTACCCCAAAGGCAATACAGCCTTAAGTTCCTCCAGCACCTCGTCCAAATATTCCCCTCCGAATTTGGCTGATCCCATGTATTCGAATGAGACCAACCGGATATACTGCCGGTCTTCCTTATGAAGGGCGTTGGTGGTTGTTTCTTTGGTCAGCTGACCAAAGCTTCCTATCCGGAAAATTTCATTTTCCCCGGAGATCAGGCTCGTATTTTCCAGGTCAAACCTAGAAAACCGATCCGATTCTCTTTCTCGAATGACTACCCCATATTGACGGTCATCAAAGGTTAAGTTAAGAGATTGCCCCTGCGGCTTGGACACATCCCCCAATGCATTGACCACCCGGGACATGTCAGACCCAGCCAAGTTCATTTTATCCTGGTCAAAACGGAGAACGTATTCTTCCGTTTTTTGCTCTTGCCAGCTTAGTCTCTCGTTCGTATTTACTTCTTGAATTCGCCGGTGCGTAAGTAGCTTTTCAGCCAATCGATCGGATTGCCGTTCCAACTCGTTGAAGTTATATCCCCTAAGCTCTACCCGGAAGGAAGGTATACCCTCTCCTCCAGGACCGGTATAGAATCCCTGTCCTACTCCGTAAATATTCCACCTCACACCGCTCCAGTCAGTTGACTTCATGGCCAGTTTCCCTTTCAGTTGATAAGGCAAAGCCGACCTTTCATAGGCATCCTTAAAGGTGATTTCAATCCGTGCACTTTGACCGGAATTTACCGTGGTTACAAACTTGTCTATGCCATCCACACCCTTGAGGAATGATTCAAACTCCTTAATGATAAAATCCATCTGCTCCAAGGTGTTCCCAAAAGGCAAACCCGCATTCACATACAACCTTGTCCGCTCCGGTTCCCGGTAGGAAGATTTTTCAAATACCCCCCGTACAAACATCCGCATGGAGCCGCCAAGCCCCTTATCCACCCAGGGCCGTATTTCCTCCTGATAATAGGTGCTACCTATGCTCTTGTTATACCACTCCTGACCTTCCCACTTGGCAGGCATGTAAAATATTGGCAACCCAAAGAGTAGCAACAGCAGTGCTAAAAAGGATTTTCTATAGCGGGCAGTGAATGAGATTGACCGGCTAAATACCCGGAAAGCTCTTGCTCTCTTCCGAAGCTGACCAAGGCTAAGTTTCCTGCCCATACGCATTTTGTCCTTAAACAACAGCTCATACATTGCGGGAGTGAACAATAATGCAACTATCAATGATACAGCTAGCATCACGGCAACAACTACCGAAAATTCGCCCAGGTTCTTCCTGTCTTCCTCAGGAAGTAAAAACACCATAAGCAGGGCAGCAATCGTAGTCAAGGAAGCCGCCAGTAAAGCAAGAAAAACTTTTCTGTTTTTATGCTTATGCAAATGGTCGATCATGATAATAGCATTATCTACGATCAACCCGAATGAGATCGTCAGACCCGCCAGTGAATACATATGAATATCAACCTTTAATAAATAAAGGATGATTGCCGTCAGGCTTAGATTTACGATTATCCCTAAAAACAGTGTTGTTAAATACCGCAGGTTTCGGTTGACTATAAATATAAAGACAATTAAAATCAGTATGGACAACCCAGATCTCTTGTAGATTTTGTGTAGTTCTTTGGCCAAAAACTCCGTATCGTCTCTTTCAAGCCTTACATCAAATCCCGCCGGCAACAAACTGGAATTTTCAGAGATGGTATTTTTAATTTGTTGGGCAAGTATCACTTTATTGACTCCATCCCTACTGTAGACGGCTAGGGTTACGGAATTATTACCGTTGATTCGGTAATAATTTGTGGCCTCCGCCTCTTCTATGGAGATTGCCGCCAAGTCCTTTAAATATAGATCTTTGCCCCCGTGCGTACCAACATGCAGGTTTTCAAGTTGCTCCATCGAGGTAAGGGAACGGTCTACCCGCAGAAAAAGGGATTCCCCGGAAGTATTCAGTACCAATCCGGGATATTGAACTCCAAAGGCACTGTTGATTTTACTTGTTAAAGAGTTTCTGGAAAAATTAAGCGCTTGTAACTTCTTAATGTCGTAGGTGATAAACAGGTTTAGATTATTTGCACCCCGCACCTCTATCTCTTCTATTTCCTCGATCCGGTTTAAAGCTGACTTAAGAATGTCCTCTGTTACTTTTTTGATTTCAAAGGACGCGAAAGGACCATTGACGCTGAAAGTTAGGATAGGTGATTTTTCACTGACATTACGCTGGGCACTTTGGGATACGATAGGATACGAAACCTTTCTGTCCATTGAGGGATAAACCTGCCGGACAAGGGACGCAACTTCGAACTTTTTGTATTCCATGTCCGTCTCCTTATCAAAACGAAGCGTAATGCTTCCTCCGTTATAATTGGATACCGAATTGATCTTTTTGAGCTCCGACAATTGGGAAAATACACCTTCCAAAGGGGAGGTTCCTAATTTCTCTACCAACTCCGGTGAGGATCCATTCACACCAAATGAAATCTGCAATACCGGTTCCCTATCTCTGGGATTTAGATCCACCGACAACTTGGGCACCAAGGCAAATCCAATGATGGAAACGACAAAAAAAGCGATGACAAGGCGGAAAGGAGTCATAGTCGGTTAGTTGTCGGTGTTGAAAATATGGTGAATAGTAACCTTTTCCATAATTAATAAATGCTTAAAACATTTCCTTCATCTGATTTCGTAGAAATAGAACGCTACATAATCCAATTCCTCCTCGATCTTCGGTAAGTTCAGATTCCTGGAGGTAAACAGCCTTCCACCTTGTCTACAGGCGAACAAGGCCAATAGGACACACATCGAAAAATAAAAATTCCGCATAATCCCATTAACTAACATCCCAAACAGCAGGTTATGAGAACAATCCTTAAAACTAAAAAAATAATATTTAAATCAAAAAATATAGGTGTGAATTTTAATGATTCAAGTACAGAATTAACAAATATTAAAAATATAAGGCCTCCCGTGCCCAGTTGGTGTGCCGGCCTGCATCGCGCACTATCGCTTTTCAGCTCCGAAAAAACTCCTCCAACAATCCATAAAATCCGTTCAGATTAGCTTAATCCGTCAAATCCGTGTTCTATTCATCATTTCTATTACAACATCGAAAGTGCAAAGATTAACAAATTCGGGATTTGGAGGGAAAGTATAGCGTATTCAATCCTCGGCACAGAAAAAATATACCTACCCAATGTCCCAGCTTCAGGGACTTCGTTGTTGCTACACAACCGACTATTGAGTTTTCGGCCTTAACAGATATAATGGAAAACTCCTATTCCATATATTTCTTCCTATTTTAGACTATCCAGCTCCTCCAAAATATAGCAATGCTCATGGCGGGTCATTCCAATCTTCGGATAATAAGCGACAGCCTTGGGAGCGGACAATAAAATCAATTTCGCCAGTGGAGCGGCCTTTTTCGTCTCTCGTATCAACTCTTTTCCAATACCCTTTTTTTGATAGGCTTCATCCACAGCCAAGTCAGAGAGATAGGTACAGAAGCTAAAGTCAGACAAAGATCTGGAAATACCCACAAGTAGCTTTCCGTCCCGGGCTGTCACGATAAGATTGGCGTGCTTAAGCATGGCCTTTAGCCGTTCCTCATCATCAACGGGCCTCCTCTCCCACAAGGTAGATCGGTTTAAAAGCGACAGAAACTCGTCAAGAGCCAGTTCCTTTTCGATTTGGTAGCGGATATTTTCCATAAACTTAGTGAATCCTTCTAATTATTAATGTCCGGTGAAGTTAATCATTTGAATTAAAACTAATATATTGCAGGTATGCGATTTAAAAAATATCCGTAATCTACGGATAAAAATCAGTGAGTTACATCTAACCTAAAACCAAAACACCTATGAAATCCAGACGCAATTTTTTACAGAAACTTACTCTTTCAGCCGTTTCGCTCCCCTTTGTCTCGTCCCTGAAGGCCAAAGACGTTCCCGCGTGGGCGGATTCGACAGATTACCAGGGGCCGGTACTTCGTGTGGCCATTATGGGCCTGGGGAGTTATGGAACCCGAGTGGCGGAAGCGATGAAGGATTGCAGAAAAGCCAAACTAGTTGGCGTAATTAGCGGAACCCCATCCAAAATTACTGATTGGCAATCCAAATATAATATCCCTGAAAAAAACTGTTATAACTATGAGAACTTCGACGCCATAAAGGATAATCCGGATATAGATGCGGTATATGTCATTACTCCAAATTCACTGCATAAAAATCAGGTAATCCGAGTAGCCCAGGCCGGCAAACATGCAATTTGCGAAAAACCCATGGGATTAAATGCCAAGGAGGGAAGAGAGATGGTAGAGGCTTGCAAAAAGGCCAATGTACACCTGCTGGTTGGCTATAGGATGCATTTTGAAGCCAATACCCTCGAAATAATCCGTATGAGAAATGAGGGTGAATTGGGCAAAGTGCTGTTTTTCCAAGGACTCAGTGGTTTTAAGATAGGTGACCCCACCCAATGGCGCCTCAATAAAGAACTGGCGGGAGGTGGATCCATGATGGACATAGGCATTTATTCAGTCAATGGTGCCCGATATATGGTCGGTGAAGAACCTATCTGGGTTACCGCCCAGGAGACTAAAACTGATCCGGTAAAATTTAAGGAAGGTGTGGATGAAACCATACAGTTTCAGTTTGGATTCCCAAGCGGTGCCGTAGCTTCTTGCCTATCCACCTATAGCATGGGGAACTTGGATCGGTTTTTTCTGAATGGAGACAATGGGTACGCAGAACTGCAACCTTCCACAGGCTATGGGCCGATCAAAGGAAGAACACACAAAGGGCCGCTAGAAAAACCCCACGTAACGCATCAAACCGTACAGATGGATGAGATGTCAGATATTATCTTGGCAGGCAAAAAACCCCAGGTGCCTGTGGATGGGGAAGAAGGATTAAAAGACCTTATCATCATAGACGCCATCTATAAAGCAGTGAAAACTGGTAAAAAAGTACCCCTAAAAATTGTGTGAGTTAAAAATCATTTAGGCTGTTCTATTTCTAGGACAGCCTTTTTGATATTATACACCACATAAGCATTCCCTTTTTTTAATCAAAACACTTCAGTTGGGAAGGTGAAACCTTATAGGTATCCGCATCCTTACCCTTACCGGTTCGCCGTTATTCTTGCCCGGGGTCCATTTAGGGCTGCCTTCAACAAGCCTTTCGGCTTCCTCTTCACACCCTGCACCTATACCTCTTATCGCACTAACATTGGAAGTTCTACCATCCTTTTCCAAAATAAAAACCACATATACTACCCCTTCAATCTTAGATTTCAACGCTGCTGTTGGATAGTTTAGGTTTTCCGCAAGGTACTCTTCCCACCCATCCTGTCCACCGACTGGCCTGGGCATTTTGTCCGCAACATCATACACCTGATCATCTTGAAAAACCTCATTAGGAGCGTTCAGTGAATGTGTTAATGTTAATCTACAATCGGAATAAATATCGCTGGAATGCGATATTTGCGAAGTCAATAATAAGCAGCTCAATATAAGAATTGATTTAGCAGATACTTTTGGATTTAATAGGCGTGGAAACATGACTAAATCGGAACAAATTAATGATTTAAATTATCAGATGTAAATGTCAAAACCAAGTAAAAGGTCTTTTTTTCCCTGAATGGTTACCTACTTGTTTCAAGGGCTCTACAGCGAAATTTGGCCCACCTAAATTGCCAATTTTGATAGGCTATGGGTTGTTTCCCTATTAATTCGCAACCAATTATATTCCACTTCTTAAATTGAATACCCTGGAGAAAAAAAGCATCAAAATCCCCAGTAAGCATAGGACCACCATCACCCATTTAGTGAGCGTAAATATTCCCGCGATACCAGCAAGCACCTCATATCTTATGGGAAACTTACTTATCAGCAAAATAATCAAACTGTTTTCGAAATAATCGATAGGTAAGATCCAAAGCGGGACCATGGCTAACCGTATGGATCCCTGAAGTCGAAAAATGGCAAAAGCCAACATTAAGCAGTAGATGATCGGATATACAAAATCTAGGATCAAGGTACCTTTTATATATCTCTGCCTGTCATTTTCCCCATAACTCTCTATGGCCTCATAGGCGTCGACCGCAGAATAATAAATATAAGTATCTAAAATCGGCTCCTTAAATTTTCCAAAATAAAGTAAAAACAAACCATTGAAAATGACCACTAAAATCAACAGAATTAATAAATTCCTTCTCGTAGCATATTTTTGAAACAACGACTTCATGTGATTTTTACAGGATAACAAATATCACAAATAAAACCAATTAATCGAAAAATAATTGGTGTTTACATCAATGAAAAGCTCCACAGATAACCAAATATATCGAAAACTCAAATTTCACCAATAAATGCACACAAATAAAAATCCTTAAGATATCCAACCCCTCAAAGCACTAAAAAAAACTGGATCTATTTTAAATTCACCCTATGGCCGCTTTTAGCACTTTCTATGGCAGCCTCCAAAATCTCCACCACCATCATGTTGTTCTCCAACGAAGACAAATCAAATGGATCCAGCTCCACCCGACCCTGGATTACTCCTGCAAAAAAGGAAAAAGGGTCGTCGTAGGGATAGGCTCTTTTCTTCAGAACCGATGTTTCTTCCTTTCTCTGACCTTCAAAACGTGAAACTATGTCAGTTGAATTCTTGGCGATTAAATAACCCGTTTGTCCATATACTTCCATGTCTTTGCGGCTAAAGGGCCAATTCCAAGACGCTTGAATCACTCCAATGGACGATTTGTATTGAAGCAAAATTGTAGCATCATCGTCCACCTGCGGATAAACGTCGGGCTTAATTTGCTTAAGTTCTGCTGTCACAGACACTGGGCGCTCACCCTTCATCAGCCAAGTCATTAGATTTGCCCCATAGCAGCCGAAGTCGATAACCGCTCCTCCACCATTCTGAACCGGGTCAGTTAGCCAAACCAAAAATTCCTGGTTTACTCCGATCTCCTTAGGACCCTCATGCCCATCATTGACAATAACCCTTCGAACATCACCTATACTTCCATCCGTATGTACTTGACGATAGACTTCTTGGTTACTTGCGTACCAAGTAGTTTCGTAGTTAGTAATTAGATGAATATTATGCTTATCCGCCAGTTCCTTCATTTCCTGCGCATGAGCTGTGCTTACCGCCAAGGGCTTTTCCACCATCACATGAATACCTCTTGGCGCACAAGCCTGCACAACTTCAAGGTGTTCATAGATGGATCCAAAAGCGGTAACTCCATCCGGAATAACTGTGGCAAACATCTCCTCCATACTGGGATATAATAAATCCATCGAAATATTATTCCTCTTCATAAGGCGTTCCGCTAGGTCCCGGTTAGGTTCCACAATACCTACAAGCTGTACATCTCCCTTATCCTGCCGACTTAGAATCCAATTTACATGTGAATGGGTAAGACCAACTACAGCCAGTCGCACCGGTTCTTGCTGCTGGGAAAAGGAGATATTGAACAAGAAAAAATAAATTAAAAATAATAGGCCGCTCAGTTTCATGGATAAGTTGGGTTTTGGATAAACAATG
>DATHWC010000193.1:0-6052 GCA_035460985.1 Lunatimonas sp. | reverse complement strand
TACATTTTTTATCCATGATGGGAATGATCATCTCCTCAAAATCCAACATTTCATCCATTGGATTGGGCTCCCTGACATCTTCCAGTTTGTTTATTGATGGCATGTATTCGGTGAGAAACTCACTCCCATGTGTCAATGACCCTCCTTGGTGACTGGTGTATAACAACGCTACATTGGCAAAAACCAAAACACTGAAATAAGATAAATAGCTTCCACTGGATCGTGATTGATAATTATGAAGGAAAAGAAAACAGGCCAACGCCAAAGATGCTGTAAGAATCACCCCACCCCAAAGATGCTGCTGCATGATGTCTCCTGAATATTCTCCGGTGTAAAACAACAAAAAACCCAGACCCACGGCAACCAAGCTTCCCAATAGCGCTAAGGCAAGTATAAATCCAATTAGATTGGCGGAAACGGCACCGGTTTCAAAACGTTTTAAAACTTCAAATACTAGTACCAGGAATACAAGAACAATTGGAAAATGAATAATCAATGGATGAAAGCGTCCAAAAAAGTAAACAAAATCCGGGGCTTTTTCTCCAGTAGGTTGTACTAGCGTCAAGAAGAGTACACCAACTGCAATAAACAATAAGACAAAACGATACTTTATGACATTTTTTTTGAATGCCATAAATGAAGGGGACACTTTTTGCATTTAGAATTTCAGGGTTTAGGCATAGATTTCACACAATTCACCGGTACTATCGGCAAAACACTCCAGAGGCATATCCATTACTCTGGCCATGGAAAGATAAAGATTGGTCAGCGGAGTTTCTTTTTTAAATTGTAAATTCTGCCCTGTTTTCAGACTGCCTCCGCCTTTTCCACCTACCAAAATTGGCAGGTTATACGAAGAATGGGAATTTCCGTCTCTAAGTCCGGAAGCAAACATCACGATGGAGTTGTCAAGCAATGTACCATCTCCCTCAGGAATTAAACGTAAACGCTCCAGAAAATAGGCATACTGTGCTACATAATATTCGTTGATTTTCCGGTATTCCTCCATTTGGTCCTCGTGGTTCTGATGATGCGAAAGTTGATGGTGGCTTCCGCTGACACCGGGGAGGAAGGAAAAGTTCCGGTTACTGGCAGAGTTGCCGAACATAAAAGTACTGATCCGGGTGGCATCACTCCAAAATGCCAAGACCATAATGTCCAACATCTGACGGATTTTTTCGGTGTTGTCTACTCCGACATGGGTTTCGTTAAACTCTTCTATGCGCATGTTCAAATGTACCAGCTCCTTGCGGATTTCCGGGGTGATCTGTTCCTCGTAGGCCTTTATTTTCTCATCATCGCCTATGCGTCGTTCTACTGACCGAATAGATTCCAGGTATTCTTCCAATTTGTCCTGATCTGCCCGGCCCAAAATACGTTGTAGATCATCCGCATCGTCCTTTACCAAATCCAATACACTCTGTTTCCAGGTTTTATCCTTGTGTTTGGCATCCGGTAAAAAAGATCTGTATAACCTGTCAAAAGCCATCCTGGGTTCTATTTCCTTGCTGCATGGCATAGTGGGGGTTTTCCAGGAGATGGCAGATCCGTATAGTCGAGTAAACCCGGTAGCTCCGCAAATCCCAGAATTGATCCTTTCTGTACCAAACTGCAAGGAATCAAATGGGGTATCCTGCCCTTTATGTTGGGCTACCAGTTGGTCAAAAGATATCCCGCCCACATGAAGATTTTCGCCCATGGTTTTATAGATTGGGTACCCGGTCATAATATTGGCAGTTTTAGCAAAGTGACCTTCTGCTCCGGGGAAGATGGAACCTTTGTTCATCAGTTCATTCAGGATCAGGACCTCACTTTTAATATTTTGCAAAGGCATTAAGGTTCTGCTAAGCTCAAAATCGCTACCGAATTTTTCCGGCGTCCAATGGAATTTATTTACCCCGTTTGGCATAAACAGACAGGAAAACCTTACCGGTTTTCGGGGCATATTGTAGTAGTTCATACCAGGGGGAACCATGGCCTGAAGGAAAGGAAGTGCTATGCTTGCACCCAGTCCTTTTAACATGCGCCGTCGGGAAATATGCCATCTACTCATTTTATTCGGTCATTTTAGGGTTAAATCCTTTTTTTCTTTTCTTCCAACGACACTATGCATAAATTTCACATAATTCTCCAGTGCTGTCCGCAAAGCATTCCATTGGCATATCCATAATATGCGCCATGGAAAGGTACAGATTGGACAATGGTGTTTCTTTTTTAAACTGAAGGTTTTGACCAGTTTTCAGTCCTCCTCCGCCTTTGCCTCCCACCAAAACAGGTAAGTTATAAGGAGAGTGGGAGTTACCGTCCCTTAATCCAGAGGCGAACATTACGATTGAATTATCTAGTAAATTACTATCTCCTTCGGGTATGGAGCGCAACCTTTCTAAGAAATAGGCATATTGGTCTACATGCCATTCGTTGATTATCCTGTATTCCTCCAGTTGGGCAGCATTATTTTGGTGGTGTGAAAGTTGATGATGGCTTCCGCTTACTCCGGGAAGGAAGGAAAAATTCCTGTTGCTTACCGAGTTGCCAAACATAAATGTGGTTACCCGAGTGGCATCGCTCCAGAAAGCCAATGTCATAATGTCCAGCATCTGCCTTGTTTTCTCCGTAATATCCACTCCTACATGTGTTTCATTGAAATCCTCTATTCGCATGTTCAGGTGAATCAGCTCTTTTTGGATTTCCGGAGTAATCTGATTGGCAAACGCTTTATTTCTTTCTTCGTCGGATATTCTCCGCTCAACTGAACGGATGGATTCCATGTATTCTTCCAATTTATCCTGATCCGCCCTGCCCAATATCCGTTGTAAGTCGTCCGCATCTTCTTTGACCAAGTCCAAGACACTTTGCTTCCAAGTCTGATCCTTTTTCTTATTATCAGGTAGAAATGTCCGGAAAAGCCGGTCAAATGCCATCCGGGGTTCTATCTCTTTGGTGCATGGCATGGTCGGAGTTTTCCACGAGATAGCAGAACCGTATAACCGTGTAAAACCAACTGCCCCGTCAATCCCTGCATTGATCCTTTCCATACCGTATTGTAGGGAGTCAAATGGGGTATCCTGGCCTTTTTGTTGAGCTACCAACTGATCAAATGAAATTCCCCCACTGTGAAGATTATCCCCAACAGTTTTGTAAATGGGAAAAGCAGTCAACAGATTGGAATCTTTTGCATAGTGACCGTCGGCTCCGGGAAAAATGGATCCCTTGTTCATTAGTTCATTCAGAACCAAAATCTCATTTTTTAGATTTTCTAATGGCCTGAGCGTAAGACTTAGGTCAAAGTTACTGCCATATCTCTCCGGTGTCCAAAAGTCTTTGTTGACCCCATTGGGCATGAAAAGACAGGAAAACCTGACAGGCTTTTTGGGCATGTTGTAATAATTCATGCCGGGAGGAACCATGGCCTGGAGAAATGGAAGTGCTACACTTGCACCCAAACCTTTCAACATTCGTCTTCGGGAGATATGCCATTTACTCATCTTGTTATCAGTTTAGTTAGTTGCTCGCCAATATTCTGAACTTTGCCGATTCGTCGTTTACCTTGTATCTAAAGGGATAACTATTGACCAGCGCAATGATAAACTTTTCTGTATTAAAGTCATTTTCCAACAGGTTTTCAACCAGCTCTTTGATGTACAATTCATCCTTGAATTCTACATTCCGACCTATCGCATAGGTAAATATTTTCTCGGAAAAATTTCTGGCAAATAGCTCATTCTTAGATATCAGTATCTGCTTTAATTCCGCAGGACCTTTGAATATTTCACCTGTCGAAAGCGTATCCCAAGCAATGATAGGTTGGTCTCCATATCCGTCTCGCCAGCGCCCTATTGGATCAAAATTTTCAAGTCCGAATCCAATGGGATCCATTTTTTGGTGGCAGCTCATACATTCTGCTTTGGAACGGTGAAGTACCAGCAGGTCCTTGATACTGGCATTCTCAGCTCCCGACTCTTCTTCTGACAGTTCACCTGCATCTGGTGGAGGCGGTGGTGCGGGCGTACCCAATATTTGTTCCAAAACCCACTGTCCCCTGAGGACAGGACTAGTCCGTATGGGAAGTGAGGTAGCTGTCAACACACTGCCCATTCCCAGGATACCTCCCCTGTTTCTGTTAGTTAAAGTGACCTTCCGCAGCTCGTCCCCCTTTACTCCTTGAATACCGTAATGTTGGGCCAATTCTTCATTAAGGAATGTGTAATCGCTATCCAGAAGGTCAAGGAGGTTTTTACTGTCTGTCAATACATGGTGGAAATATTCCACCAGTTCTTGGTACATAGTTTCCCGGAGAGATGGTGTGAATTCTGGAAATCGCTCAGGATCAACTGGACTACTTTCCTTTAATTTTGTAATACCAAACCACTGTGAGGCAAAACTTTCTGAAAAACGCTTTGACTTTGGATCATTCAGCAACCTTCTTACCTGTTTAGTCAGGATTTCAGGGTCCTGCAGGTCTTCTCTATAAGCGACTTCAAACAACTCACTATCCGGAAGGGTTGACCATAAAAAGAATGATAAACGGCTGGCCAATTCAAAATTGCTCAGGGCATAAGGTTGATTGACCGGTTGTTCCTCCTCAAAGCGGTACAGGAAATTGGGAGAAATCAATACCGCCTTAAAGGTTTCCATTACTGCAATGTCAAATCGGTTTTTACCATCTGTTCCCTCGTAGACTTTTTGGAATAGAGAAAGGTAGGCCTCTTTTTCCTTATTCTCCAAGAATCTTCTGAAGGCCTTGCTCGCAAATGGGATTATAACCTCCTCGGCAGCTTTCACAGGTGCATCTGCATAACTCTTTCCTGTAAACAGACTTAAGAACCATGTGTAAATTCGTGTAAATAGATTAGGCTTGTAGGACTTAGGTACCATATTTCGCCATTTTTGCGGATCTGCATACGCCTCCTCCAATATTTCTTCTGCGGCATCGTAATACCGCTCCATCTTAAGAGGTGTCAAAAACAGCGTGTTGGGAAAATTATCGAACCCGGCACCCCCCGAACCATCCGCTGGAAACAGGGACTTGGCATCATAGTCAACTCCAACTAGATTGAGGATGGAATATTGATATTCATTATGGCTCAATCGCCTGATCACTACCCTTCCGGGATTATTGGCATTCAGGGATCGGATTAGGATGGTATTGACACTGTTGAGCAGGGTTTCCCGCTCCTCCACCGTCATGTTAGGTTCCCCTGCAGGAGGCATTTCGCCGGTTTTTACCGTCTCCATGATATGCATCCAAAGCTTACCGCCCCTGACGATCCTGCCTTCAAACTGATCTTCCAAGCCCATGAAAAAAGCTTTGATGCTGATACCTCCAGAACGTTTGGTGTCATGGTGGCAGGAAAAGCAATGTTTCTCCACTAT
Organism: Lunatimonas sp.; assembly: GCA_035460985.1. Taxonomy (GTDB): domain Bacteria; phylum Bacteroidota; class Bacteroidia; order Cytophagales; family Cyclobacteriaceae; genus Lunatibacter. The sequence continues at coordinate 679 of DATHWC010000193.1, read as the reverse complement.
GGGCTGAATGACCTTGACATGGTCCACCTCCGCATCTTCCTCCTTGTCCGCCCCAAACAAGGGTGTAAAAGAGAAAAGCAGAATAAGCAAATAAAATGTTATTATGGGTTTCATACTTGGATAAAAATAGATATAAAATTTCTTTCAGCCAAATTTTTTCGGATTTCGATATCGATGTGAATAAAAAAATAATTAATTAGTTTGAAACGGCATCGCGAATCAAACTGTCCTACGTAGAAACAATAAAACACAGGGCGATTTTCTCAGAAACTGCTCATTTAGAAGGTTTAAACACACATTTTGGTTTGGAAAACAATTTTATTTTTTATTTTACTGAAATTCAAAACTTTAACTAGGGTATGTCAATGCATATATCAGTTCGGTTTTTTTAATTTTTTTTTCTCATAAGGCTTAAATTCCAGAAAAATAGCCAATCACCATTGAGGACAGATTTTTTAAACGGGAAATTTTTGGGGTGAATGGGAGGAATATAGCACGTCCAATAGGCTAACAAATCCAAAAATTATTAGGGGCAAGTGGTTGTTTTCCAGAATAGATACGGGTACAACGCATAATTCAATTAAGTTGGAGAGACCAAGCCCATATCGATGAGATCACCAATAAAATTCAAACCTATGTAGATCACGTGAAACACCATTCAACCAGTACGATTGCCGTT
>DATHWC010000192.1:0-3732 GCA_035460985.1 Lunatimonas sp. | reverse complement strand
TACGGCACCGGCATGGCCGGTGATCTTTACGTCCATATGTTGTCCATGCTGCATTTTGTGACCGATTCCAAAGGCCCGAACAGGGTCATGTCCACCGGAGGATTGAGGTACTGGAAGGATGGAAGGGATGTGCCGGATATCCATTTGGGCTTATACGATTACCCTGAATCACCGGAGCATCCGGCTTTCAACTTGGCACTGCGAACCAACCTGATAAGTGGCGGCGGGGGTGGCTACCTCTTCCGTATTGTTGGCTCTGAAGGGGATATTTCCATTGGATTTGACAGCCTCACCCTAAGGCGGACTCCCATGCCTGAAGCCCCTGGGATGTCCATAAATTCGTTTTCCGAAGAGATGCAGAAAAAATACAAAGAGGAGTATTTCAAAAAGTATCCCAGCCGTCCTCAAATGGAAGGACCCAAGGAATTTGCCTTTAAGGTTCCGTCAGATTATAAGGGTGACAGATACGAACACTTTGTCAATTTCTTTGAGTCTATCCGCCATGGCAAGCCAGTAGTGGAAGATGCTGTTTTTGGTTTGAGAACCTGCGGTCCCACCGAAGCCGGAAATATCAGCTACCAGGAAAAAAAGATAATGGGATGGGATCCGGAAAAAATGGAAATAGTAGACCGGGTTTAACTAACCGAAAAGTAATCCGGTACAAATAAATTTACCAATATGAAATCAAAAGCACTCGTCTATATACCCATAATACTAATTTATATGATGGCCTGTAGTTCTAGCGAACCAAGGGAAGGAGAGACAGCGGATATACCTGCCGAATCCGATGAAAAAGCTCTGAACGCCCTGACTACGGCCGAAAAGGATGAAGGATGGGAATTGTTGTTTGACGGCGAATCTACCCAGGGTTGGCACAACTATCTGGAAGAAGGAATCACAGGATGGAAGGTGGAGGGGGGCATACTGTACACCGAAGGCGGCAATGGCGATATAGTAACCGACAGAGAGTTTGAGAACTTTGAACTTAAGGTGGACTGGAAAATTGAAGAGCAGGGGAATAGTGGGGTGTTTTACTATGTAAGAGAAGCACCTGAATATCCCAGAATTCACCATACAGGCCCCGAGTTTCAGATCATTGATGATGACAATTACCCTCAGAAATTAATGGATAATCAAAAAACAGGGTCCATTTCCGATGTGAAAGCCCCAATTGAAATAACTCCCAAGGTGCCCGGTGTTTGGAACCACACACGGATATTAGCCAAGAATGGGCATGTGGAACATTGGTTTAATGGGGAAAAGGTGGCGGAAGCTGAAATGGACTCGCCTGAATGGAAAGACATGGTGTCGAATAGTAAATTTGCTGATTTTGATTATGCCCAGATCCAGAGAGGCCATATAGGCTTGCAAGACCATGGAGACAGAGTTGCCTTTAAAAATATTAAAATAAAGGTATTATAACGTAGCGATTGAAAATCAAAGAGTTATCAGAGGAATGAATTTTTTATATGAGAAGAATTTTAAATTTAACAAAATCCGAAATAAAATGATCCAAAAACTCAGTTTCAAGAATATTCTAGTTGCGTCGCTCTTTGTGTGGACCTTTGTGTCCTGTACGGCCGAGAGAGAGGATGCAGAAATCACTGATGTAGTCATTTATGGGGGAACCTCAGCTGCGGTCACAGCAGCGGTTCAAGCCAAAAAGATGGGTAAAACCGTCATTATCGTTTCCCCGGATACACACCTGGGAGGTCTTACCTCAGGAGGTCTGGGCTGGTCAGATACCGGCAAAAAAGAAGTAATAGGAGGACTTTCCAGAGAGTTTTATCAAAGAGTCTATGACAAATACCAGGAAGACGGTGCATGGAATTGGGAGGATAAGTCCGATTTCGGCAATAAAGGTCAGGGCACTCCTGCCTTGGACGGTGAATTTAAGACCATGTGGATATTTGAGCCTCATGTGGCGGAAGAAGTCTACGATGAGTGGGTTGATGAATTGGGGATAGAGGTTTTAAGGGATGAATGGTTGGACAGAGAAAATGGCGTTACTGTAGAAGGAGGAAAAATCACTTCCATCCGTACCCTAAGCGGGAAGGAATTCCAAGGAAGAATGTTTATTGACGCAACTTACGAAGGGGATCTGATGGCCACTGCCGGAGTAAGCTACCATGTTGGCCGAGAGGCAAACAGTGTTTATGGTGAGGAATGGAACGGCATCCAAACGGGTGTCTACCACCACAAACACCATTTTAAAGTGTTGGATCAGCCAATAGATCCCTATTGGACTCCGGGTGACCCTTCTTCCGGTTTGCTGCCACGAATTAGCGGGGAGCACCCAGGCGTAAAGGGTGAAGGCGACGATAAGGTTCAGGCCTATTGTTTCCGAATGTGTATGTCCAATCACCCGGATAACCGGGTTGCATTCCCGCGACCTGCCAATTATGACTCTACCCAATATGAATTGTTGGTAAGGATTTTTGATGCGGGATGGGATGAGTGGTTTGGTAAGTTTGATATGATTCCCAACCGAAAAACTGACACCAATAACCATGGTCCGTTCAGCTCCGATAACATAGGAATGAATTACGATTATCCGGAAGCCACCTATGAACGGCGAAAGGAAATCATCCAAGAACACCGGGATTACCAAAGCGGCCTACTTTATTTTGTACAGAATGATCCCAGGGTACCGGAAAAAACACAAAACGAATTTCAGAAATGGGGTCTGGCAAAGGACGAATTCACCGACAACGATAACTGGCCCCATCAGATCTATGTGCGGGAAGCCCGGAGAATGATCGGCAAGTATGTGATGACAGAGAATGAACTTTTACAAAAGAAACCTACACCTGAGTCTGTAGGTATGGGCTCGTATACAATTGATTCCCATAACATCCAACGCTATGTGGATGAAAACGGGCATGTGCAAAATGAAGGGGATATCGGCGTTCCTCTGCCCGGTCCTTATGAAATCGCCTTTGGTTCATTGGTTCCCAAAAAAGAAGAAATCACCAACTTGGTAGTGCCTGTGGCAGTTTCTTCAAGTCATATTGCTTTTGGATCCATCCGTATGGAGCCGGTATTTATGATTTTAGGCCAATCTGCTACAACGGCGGCTATTTTGGCCCTTGATGAAGGGATCGCCGTGCAGGATGTTGCTTACGAGAAATTGAAGGCAAGGCTTTTGGAAGATGGTCAGGTTTTAACAATGGCAGATCAGATTGTTTCCAAATAAATGAAAACATTAGCCCCCATTTTATTTATGGCAGGTTGGCTATTGGGAGTAGGATGCAAAGAACCCGGTTCTGACGCTCTTACTTCCCAAAAGCCTCCTAATGTGGTTATCATTCTTACTGATGACCAAGGATGGGGTGATTTGAGTCATAGTGGAAATACAAACCTTTCCACCCCAAATATTGACCAACTTGCCACTCAGGGGGTTAGTTTTGAACGATTTTATGTGCAGCCAGTCTGTTCACCTACACGGGCTGAACTGCTTACAGGTAGGTATCACCTCCGGTCCGGGGTATACGGTACTTCCTCCGGAGAGGAACGACTGGATTTGGATGAGGTGACGCTGGCGGATATATTTAAGGATGCTGGATATACTACTGGCGCTTTTGGAAAGTGGCATAGCGGCATGCAATATCCTTATCATCCCAACGGAAGGGGCTTTGATGAGTTTTATGGGTTTTGTTCCGGACACTGGGGAGATTATTTCAGCCCCATGCTGGAACATAACGGCCAATTGGTCAGGGGGAACGGATTCTT
>DATHWC010000191.1:0-3350 GCA_035460985.1 Lunatimonas sp. | reverse complement strand
TAGCAAATAAGTGTCGCATCTAGAGTACAGATTTTTTACGCCTCTTCCTAGCACATATAGAGTTGAATAACCGAAATAATATTTTAGGAGGCTCAATTTTGAATAGATCCCTAAATTTGATTCTTTTAAAAATACGCATTTGCAAAATTCAATTAAAATCAGTGCTTATCCATAATAAAAATCCCCAAGTTTTATTCTCGGGGATTTTTCTAATGTTGAAATTGTTGATAACACTTTTAATTTTGGAAAAACAGGTATTTACCTTTGGCAATTAAGGCATCCGCAATCTGTCTTCTCAACTCCTTGGTATTTACAGCATCCATTTTTGTAAAGCGCTTAAGTCCCATTAGCATCACTTTTTGTTCGTCACCGCTTAGAAATGAATGAATAGCTTCTTTTCCGGCACTTTGAATTTTGTCAACCGCTTCAAAAAGGTAGACCTGCGTTGCGGCAAGCTGTATTGCTGATCCTTCGGTGCCGTTTTTCGCAATTAGCTTTTCGGTTCGCAAGATAGCAGATTCTACTGCATAGATCTCAATCATGATATCGGCAAGGTTCATCATGATTTCCTGCTCACTCTCAAGATTATTGCCCAATACTTGGACAGCACGACCACCAAGCATAAGGAACACCTTTTTAAGTTTCTTCAGCACTTCCTTTTCTGCTGCCAAAGGTTGGGAAGTATCTGGGCTATCAAAATTGGGTACGGCTTTCAGTTCTTCACCAACTGCCAAAGCCGGTCCCATGAGATTGATTTCCCCCTTCATCGCCCGTTTCAACACCATTCCTACCATGAGAATGCGGTTAATTTCATTGGTTCCTTCATAGATGCGTGAAATTCGGGCGTCACGGTATGCCCTCTCCATGGGTGCATCCGCGGAATAACCCATTCCGCCATATATCTGCACACCTTGATCGACTACATAGTCAAGCACCTCTGAGCCGTGTACCTTGGCTATCGCACACTCGATGGCAAACTCTTCTACGCCCTTCAATTTAGCCAAAGTCGCATCCATACCATCGTTGGTTAATATTTCTATACGGTCCTCGATATCCTGACCTGCGCGGTAGCATAGCGATTCACAGGCATAGATACGGATAGCCATCTCCGCAAGCTTTTGCTTGATAGCTCCAAAGCTGTTTATAGACACGCCAAATTGTTTACGTTCTCCGGCATACTGGATAGCATCGGCCAAGACCTTTCGGCAACCACCCAAAACCCCCGCGCCCAATTTGACACGCCCGATATTGAGGATATTTACGGCAATTTTGAAGCCGTTACCCCTTTCTGATAGCATGTTTTCCACTGGTACCCTACAGTCATTGAAAAAAACCTGGCGGGTAGAGGACCCTTTAATTCCCATTTTTTTCTCCTCCTCATTCATGGTGATTCCTCCAAAGGATTTTTCCACAATAAATGCTGAGAGGTATTTGTCATCTTCAATACGGGCAAACACTATCAACAGATCAGCAAATCCCCCATTGGAAATCCACATTTTCTGGCCGGTAATCAGGTAGTGGGATCCGTCTTCACTGAGTGTGGCTTTGGTTTTTCCACTGTTTGCGTCCGATCCTGCATCTGGTTCAGTAAGACAATAACATGCTGCCCATTCCGCATTAACAAGTTTGGGCAAGTATTTTTGCTTTTGCGCTTCAGTCCCATAATACAAAATTGGCAATGTGCCGATGCCCGAGTGGGCCCCATAGGTTGTGGAAAATGAGCCTGCGGATCCGATGATATCCGCAATTAACATGGATGTATTGAAACTCATGCCCAAACCTCCATACTCCTCCGGTACAGCTATACCGAGCAAGCCTAGTTGGCCGGCTTTTCTCAGGATTTCAGGCACAAGATCCGGTTCTTTCATGCTGTCAATAGCTTCTTTATGAGGCTCGATTTCGGTATCCACAAAATCCTGACAGGCCTGTGCCATCATCAGTTGTTCTTCACTAAATTCTTCGGGGATAAACACCTGGCTGGCCTCAGTGTTCGCAATAAGGTATTCCCCTCCATTGATTGAATTTTCTTTTGTCTCCATATTTCAAATGTTGTAAAATTGTAAAATGTCCGAATATTAACTTCTAGGTATTATTGGTCAAACTTGACTGCTATCTTGCGGACCATTTCTCAATACATTTTGTGAAAAATTGGAAAATGGTTTTATTTTATAATCTTTTGAAACAGTCAACTGTGAAATTCATGAAAACTTAGGACCTTAAAGCTTACAAATTATTATATCGCTAAAACACTTCAATTACTCCAGCAACACCCTGTCCCCCACCAACACATGCGGTTACCAAACCGTATTTGCCGTTTCGCTTCTTAAGTTCATTGATGATTTGCACGGTTAACTTAGCTCCTGTACAACCCAATGGGTGTCCCAAGGCCACAGCACCTCCATTTACATTGACAATATCTGTATTCATATCCAAAGCTTTGATGACGGCCAAAGCTTGGGCGGCGAAAGCTTCATTTAACTCTATCAATTCCATATCTTGCAACGTTAATCCTGCCTGCTTCAGAGCCTTTGGTACAGCCTCTTTAGGTCCAATGCCCATAATTCGAGGTTCCACTCCAGCTACACTATAGGATACCAAACGGGCCACTGGCTCCAAGTTAAGCTCCTTTACCATTCTTTCAGACATAACCATTACAAAAGCTGCCCCGTCAGATGTCTGTGACGAGTTGCCAGCAGTCACTTGTCCACCCTGCTTAAAAGCAGGTTTAAGGTTTGACAGTGCCTCCATCGTGGTGCCCGGTCTGGGTCCCTCATCCGTGTCTACGGTATATTTTCGGATCCTCCTTTTACTATTTTCATCCAAATATGTTTCCTCAACTTCGACAGGAACTATCTCGTCCTTAAAACGTCCTTCTGCGATGGCCTTTAAAGCCTTTTCGTGGGATCGTACCGAAAATGAATCTGAATCCTCCCTAGTAATATCGTATTCCTTCGAGAGTTCCTCAGCAGTTAGACCCATATTTAGGTAATAATCCGGGTTTTTAGAAGCGATGTTCCAGTTAAGTGCCGCTTTGTAGCCCATCATAGGTACAAGGGACATGGATTCAGTTCCCCCTGCTATGATGCATTCTGCCATTCCAGATCTGATTTTTGCCGTAGCCAACGCAATGGCCTCAATCCCTGATCCGCAATATCTGTTCATTACAAATCCAGGCACATCTTTACCCAAGGCAAGCAATGCAATCATACGTCCCATCTGCATACCCTGTTCCGCTTCGGGAATAGCATTTCCCACAATAAGGTCATCCACCATCTTGGGAGAAACCTGTGGCACTTTTTCCATTAAAAATTTGATGACGTCAGCTGCCAGGTCGTCAGGTCTATAAAAGC
>DATHWC010000190.1:0-46142 GCA_035460985.1 Lunatimonas sp. | reverse complement strand
TCGATATAATAGAAGATGAGCATCAGGCTAGTCCCGAAGCAGTACAGGCTTATAATGAAAAGGAGAGCCTGTATATAGCACTTAGTTTTGCCCGGGACGAATTTGTCAGAAATCTGCAATCTCCGGAAGGAAAATCAATTGGGTTAAGTTATTTTAAGGAGCGGGGCTTTACGCCGGCAGTTGTAGAAAAATTTGATCTGGGTTATTCCATGGATTCCTGGGACACCCTCCTTGAAAAGGCTAAGGCCGGAGGATTCTCCGAGGAGGCTTTGCAGAAAGCCGGGTTAATTCTGGAACGCGAGCAGCAATCCGGAAAGTTCTATGACCGGTTTCGCGGAAGGGTAATGTTTACCATACACAACTTGGGAGGCAAACCCATTGCCTTTGGTGCCAGGACCCTCAAAAAAGATAAAAACCAACCCAAATACATCAACTCCCCGGAAACGGCAGTCTACCACAAAAGCGATGTCCTTTATGGGATCTATCAAGCGAAGCAGGCTATCCGGCAGCAGGAAAACTGCTATCTCGTGGAAGGTTATACGGATGTGATTTCCATGCATCTGGCGGGGATTGAAAATGTAGTAGCGTCCTCGGGTACATCCCTGACCGAAAACCAAATTAAGTTGATCAAGCGGTTTTCCGATCAGGTGACCGTATTGTATGATGGGGACGCGGCGGGAATTAAGGCTTCCCTCCGGGGCATCGATATGCTTCTGGAAGGTGGCCTAAACGTAAAGGCGGTGGTATTTCCAGACGGGGAAGACCCGGATAGTTACGCCCAAAAAGTCGGTACAGATGCCTTTCAGTTATATCTAAAGGAAAAGGCGCAGGATTTTATCAGCTTCAAGATTGGCATTGTCAAGCAGGAAGGGCAGTTTGACCCGATTAGTAAAGCCGCTGCTGTGCGGCAGGTAGTGCAGAGTATAGCAAAGATTCCAGACCCCATTTTGCGCACGCTCTACACAAAGGAATCCTCCAGACTGCTCGAAATTGAGGAAGAATTAATTCTAGCTGAATTAAATAAAATCTTCCTTAAAGACGCCAACCGTCCCAGACCCCAAGAAAACGAAACTCCTTCTGCCACCAACTTCCCGGAAGACCTATTACCCACTGCAGATACCACTCCTTCCAAAACAATCAGCCAACAATTACTCCGGCAAGAAAGGGAGACCATGCGGCTGTTGATCAACTACGGTTTTGAAAAAGTCAGTGAAGAGCTGCGGGTCTGTGATTACCTGATTGAGGAAACCAATGAATTAAAATTTGAAACACCGGTTTTTATACGGATTTTCGATGCCTACAAAAGTGCCCTCCTCGAAGGTATACTTCCCGATGCGGACTATTTCATCAAAACGGCAGATCCGGAAATCAAACAGGAAGTCATCCATATGATTACCCAAAAATACGAGCTTTCGGCACTTTGGGAGACCCGCCATCAGATATTCACCATCATGGAGGCCGATGATTTGGCCAAAACTGTCTATTTTGGAATTCTACGGCTAAAAAAAGGCGTGGTCAAAAAGATGATCCAGGAGCTGATGGAAAAAATGCGTGAAGCATCAGAAAAGGATATTACTGATCTCCAAGGTGTTTATATGGAATTGAAAAAATATCAGGTAGAGATTGACAAACAGTTGGGCACAGTCATATCAAACTAATTTCAAACAAGTTTCCAGTAATTAGATTTAATTCGACTTAATTTGTGTTAAGGAAGATAGTAGTGATAGATAATTGATTAAAATGAAAGAAAATATCAAGCTGAATAGCATAGAGGAGGCCTTAATTGACATAAAAGAAGGAAGGGTGATCATCGTGGTAGACGATGAGGACAGGGAAAACGAAGGTGATTTTATCTGTGCGGCAGAAAAGGTAACGCCCGAAATCATCAATTTCATGGCTACCCACGGCCGAGGTCTTATCTGTGCGCCACTTATTGAAGATCGATGTGATGAGCTTGGACTGGAAATGATGGTCAACACCAATACTGCGGCATTTGAGACCCCATTTACGGTATCGGTAGACCTGATTGGCCATGGATGTACTACGGGGATTTCAGCAAGTGACCGGGCAAAAACTATTCAGGCGCTAATTGACCCGGCTATTCATCCTTCAGAACTTGGGAAACCCGGACATATATTTCCCCTAAAAGCCAAACGGGGAGGCGTATTACGGAGAACCGGGCACACAGAGGCAGCTATTGATCTGGCCAGATTGGTCGGTTTAAAGCCAGCGGGTGTTTTGGTGGAGATCATGAATGAAGACGGCACCATGGCACGTCTCCCAGATCTGATCAAGGTGGCCAAAAAGTTCGATTTAAAAATCATTTCCATCCGCGATTTAATTGCCTATAGACTTCAAAAAGAATCCCTCATTAAACGGGAAATCGGTGTGGATATGCCCACTCAGTGGGGAAATTTTGAATTAATTGCTTTTGAACAGACCAATACGAAAGAAATCCATATGGCCCTAATCAAGGGCAAATGGGACAAAGATGAGCCTATCATGGTGCGTGTTCACTCCTCCTGCGTCACGGGGGATATTTTTGGTTCCTGCCGTTGCGACTGTGGTGCCCAGCTTCACAAAGCTATGGAACTTGTGGAGCAGGAGGGAAAAGGAGTTGTGCTTTACATGAATCAAGAAGGCCGGGGAATTGGATTGGTGAACAAGCTAAAGGCCTATAAATTGCAGGAAGAAGGGATGGATACGGTTCAGGCCAATTTAGCCTTGGGATTCCCCATGGATAAAAGAGACTATGGTGTAGGTGCCCAAATTCTTCGCGATCTGGAAATATCCAAAATCAGACTAATCACCAATAACCCCACAAAGCGTGCGGGATTGTTGGGATATGGTCTGGAGATTGTTGATACCGTGCCTTTGGAAATAGATTCCAATCCCCACAACGAGGTTTATTTACAAACCAAGAGGGATAAAATGGGCCATCTCATCCTTAGCAAAAATTCAAATAAAATCTAGTTTCCCACTGTCCAAAGGAATCGCCGATTCCCAACATTTGACATTGAATTCCGTATAATTGGACAGAATCCAAAATTTAAACGAAATGAAAAGGTCGATTATATTATTAATATTAAGTATTGTAATCATTTCTTCGGCTAAAGCTCAGGAATTCCCTTCCCAGATATGGCATAATGGAAAAGTATTTCTTTCAACAGGTGAAGTACTAACGGGCAAGGTAATGTATGATTTGGAAAACAACGTTGTCAAGCTGCAAGACGAATCCCTCACTACCCTAAGTGCCGTGTCCATCAATTATTTTGAAATTTTTGACGAGTATTATGGTGGACTAAGGGTGTTCTATAGCCTGCCTTATGCAGCTACTTCCGATTATAAAGTGCCCATGTTTTTTGAATTGCTAGTAGAGGGCGAAGATGTCACATTACTGTGTAGGGAATTCATCACGGTCGACAATCGGGGGATGAACAATATGGGTATGATGCGAGGCATGTATATGGGACCCATGTGGGGCCCGCCTATGATGGGATTCAGCCGGTTGGCTTTTGATTTTTATTTTTTGGAAAATCAGGAAATATATAAATACGGACAGAAAAAGCGTGAATTGTTTGAGATCATGGATGACAAATCCTCGGAGGTAAGATTGTTTATGCGGAAAAATAGGTTATCTCACGATAAAAGAGGTGATTTGCTCCGGATTACTTCTTATTACAATCAGTTAAAACAACAGGAATCTTAAATGCCAAAACCACTTATATTGGTTTCCAATGATGACGGGATCACTTCCCGGGGGATCAGAGTACTAGTAGATATCATGAAAGACCTCGGTGAGGTCATTGTAGTAGCACCGGACAGCCCCCAATCAGGAATGGGTCACGCAATCACCATTGGAAACACCCTTCGGCTTTACGAGGAGGAGATTTTTAAAGATGTGGTCTCTTTCAAATCCAGCGGCACTCCTGCTGATTGTGTCAAATTGGCCAAGCATTATGTATTAAAGGACCGCAAACCTGATTTGATAGTCAGCGGTATAAATCATGGCAGTAATACCTCTATCAGTGTGCTATATTCCGGAACCATGTCCGCAGCCATCGAAGGGGCAATAGAAGGCTTCCCGTCCATAGGTTTTAGTTTGTGCGATTATAGTTCCAAAGCTGAATTTTCCCATGTGGAAAGTTATGTGAAAGAAATCTCCAGACAGGTATTGGAAAAAGGAATGCCAAAGGGAGTGGCTTTGAATGTGAATTTTCCTCCCAAAAGAAACGAAGCCATAAAAGGAATCAAAATCTGCCGACAGGCGAGAGCCAAATGGCAGGAGGATTTCGATGTCCGGTATGACCCCAACGGGAGAAAGTATTTCTGGCTGGCAGGAAATTTTGTCAATTTTGACAAAGGCGAGGACAATGATGAATGGGCAATTGCGAACAACTATGTTTCGGTGGTTCCCTGTGAATTTGATATGACCGCCCACCACGCCATCGCCCAACTGAATGACGATTGGGATTGGGAGAGTATAAAGAATTTGTAGGTTTGAAAAAATTACGAATTACGAATGAAAAATTACGGGAGTATCAGCCGTAATTCGTAATTCCAGATTCGTAATTTAATACTTCTTCCTCCCCAACCCAAACTGATCCCCAGCCCGGATAATTTTGCCGTCTTCCACATGGACTTCGATCATTTTTTCGCTAGCTACATAATTATGGTGCTCGTCTTTTAGCAGGGAAATAATCTCCCTCGTCTCTACATCGATGACTTCCCCACTGGATGGATAGGCATATTTACCATCCAAACTAAACGTAATCCAGCCCGGCATATCCTGAAGGGGAATAGTGGTAAGTTGCTGATAAGGGGGTTCCGCTTGAAAAACATGCAGACGCATATTGTGGCCGTCACAGAGCCAAATTTCGGTCTCATCCGGAGTAAGACCTATTCCGTGTGCGGGATTGCCATGCCGTCGTACTGGCCCCTTGTCCCATCCCTCTACGATTACTTTAGCTAATACTTCTCCCGAATTTAGGTCTCCGACTTCAAATCCCAACAACTCGTTGACATTGACATAGACCAGCGTTTCGGCACTGTTTACTGTAAAGGGGCGAATTCCATGTGAAAAAGGACCGATTGTTTTTACCACTGTGTGTGATGCGGTTTCGGCAACATGCAAAAGGGGTGATGAAATATCCGCCATATAGGCATGCTTTCCTGAAAGTCCGATTATGGTGTTGTGGGCCCGTTCCACTACATCTATTTTCTTGATTATATCTCCCGTCTCACAGTCGATAACATTCCAAAAATCCTTTTCCAACGATGGCATATACATTGTTTTTCCATCAGGAGTAATGGACATCCGGTCCGCGCCACCCTCATAGGCGCGCTCCCATACCAGCTTCTCGGTAGCTAAATCCATGCGCTGTAATCCCTCCAAGGTGCTTATAAAAATACTGTTGAGAGACACGCTCACGGCAATGCCTTTTACATTGGATGGCTTGCCACTGGCCATAAACCCCTGTGTTGGAATCCGCTTCACAAAAGCATGGTCATTGTCCATATCAAAAACCAACAATCCATGTCCCCCATAGCCCAAATAATTGCGGATGCCAGGTACGGCAACGTAGAGATACCTGGAAGATCTAATTGTTTCGTCAGGTGTGGGATCATTGAGCAGATCAAACTCTGGCAGACTTGAAAAACTCGTTAGGAAAATTAGAACAAAAAAACTTGTCATTTTCGCAGCGGATCGGGAGACAGGGCGCATGGTGTTTTGGGTTTACTGATTTTTGACTTCGATAAAATTAATCTACAATAACAGAAATATAACCTGAATTTTGAAAAATACGGAGATCTTCAAAAAAAAAATCAAAATATCTTACCGGGATTCAATAAGTTGGTAGGGTCTAATGTACTCTTAAGTAATTTCATCAAGGTTATCTCTTCCGAAGATCTCGAATAGGTCAAATACTTTTTTTTATGTACTCCTATGCCATGCTCGGCAGAAATAGATCCCCCGTATCCCCGCAACGGTGAATAGATAATTCGATTAACCTGCTCTTTTAATTCCGCACTGCCTTCCGTCTTACTTACTATAAGGTGAATGTTTCCATCTGCCATATGCCCATACACAAAATACCTGTCAACTTCCGGAACCATATTCAATTCCTCAGTGATTTCCAATATATAGGCGTCAATTTGAGAAATGGGAAGGCTGACATCAAAATGCTGGTCATGGGTACACATGGCCACTATATGGTCCACATCTTCCCGGATACGCCAAAATTGCTGTTGCTCCAACTCGGACCTGGCTACTGTACCGTCCAGAATCAATCCTTTTTCAAAAGCCTTTAACAGCACATTCTCCAACGTCTCCCTATCCTTTTCCGGCTCCATTCCAGACATTTCAACCAACACATAAAAGGGATATCCAACTGGCAACGGTACCCCTTTCCCTTTTAACACGCCGACCATAGCCGCATAGGTATCCTTCCATATCAGCTCAAATCCCGATAGAGTCCCAGCCAATGCTCCTTCCATAAAATGTAGAAAATTAACCACCTGCGCATAGGTCTCCATGGCTATAACGGCTGTATTCCTGCTCATTGGTGCTATTATCAGTTTCAAAATCGCCCGGGTGATAATGCCCAATGTGCCCTCAGAACCAATAAACAACTGTTTCAGGTCCAACCCAGAATTATCTTTAACCAATTTTTTTAAGGATGAAATAATTGTTCCGTCAGCCAAGACGACCTCCAGACCCAACACCCAATTTCGGGTCATTCCATAGCGGAAAACACGCAGTCCTCCAGCATTGGTCGATATCATACCCCCTACCTGTGCCGATCCTTTTGCGCCAAAAGTAACCGGAAACATCAAACCTTCCAGACCTACTGCTTGATGTAGATTTTCCAGTATTACCCCCCCCTCCACCAAAACCGTTTTGCTGACGGTATCAATTTCCAAGATTTTATTCATCTTCTCCATGCTAATGACCAGCTCGTTGCCCTGGGTTTCCGTACTTCCAACCATATTGGTCAACCCACCATGAACCACAACGGGCTGTTGGTGTACCTTACAGAGCGTCATGATTTGGGCTACCTGCCGGGGAGATTGGGGAAAAACTACTGCCAGACCCTGCAACGGCTGATCTAAGTGCCAAATATGGTGACTGCGTTCACCCATCAGGTCTCCCGTAAGGATACTTTCCTTTCCCAGGATCAATTCCAATTGAACCAAAAAATCGTTTGTTTTAGGTTGATCAATCACTAAACGGAAGCTATTGTTGTCCAGTACATCATTTTTTTGTTGGGATTGATACCCCGCAGTTTAGTTGAGTTTGATCCAGGGCCATTCCAATAAACATGGGATAACTCCAACTTTTATAGCGATCCCAAATATCCCCGGAATATTTGGGGAAAATTTCCTGCTGGATAGCCGGAATAATCGGCAAGGCCTTATCTCCCAACTGCCTGACAGAAATAGCTGCCTGCAACACCAAGGGTTCATTGGATTCATGAAGGATTTTCTCAAGTGTTCGCAATGCTTCCTGATCATTTGTTTTTTTCACCAATACTTCCGCAGCCTTGATGACTACAGGTAAAGAAGGATCATCAAGCAATGTCTTTAAATGGGGCCAGAAAAGGGAACCATCTCCCTGATAGGCGTCGGCTGCCACAACCGCCCAAAAACGGGCAGCGTTTTCAGAAGCACCAAACAAAGGTATCAGCTGCTCAGGGTCTTCGATTTTCCCTACCAGATCGGCTGCATGTACCAGTTCATGAAATGTTTCCTCGGAAAAGCTCCGGGCATATTCATACACAGATATGTCCTCAGCCAAGGAACCCAGCATCATTTCACCTTCGGTGATTATACCCGTATCCCGGTGCTTAACCATCCAAGCAGTGACTTTTTCCCTCAATAGATCTACCCGTTTAGCATGCTCCGGCGCTCCGATCAAGTTTGTTTGTTCGAATAGGTCTTTTTGCAGGTCAAACAACTCCTCTACAGGTTTTTCCCGCTTCATTCTCAATACCGCATCGGGAAGTTGACCGAGTAATTGTAAGCGGTTGATTTCTTCATAACTTCCTCCCTTATTAAAAATTACTGCGTTCTGATAATAGGGAAGTTGAGGCATAAAATGCCGGATGTAGATATACCTGCCATCAGAAACAGAGCGAGAGACTTCATAGCAGTCGTCTGCCCTATCCCTATATCCATAGACATATTCTTTTGGCTCGGTCTCACTTCCCAGAAAATCGCTCCCTTCCATCAAATCCGGAACAGTTGCCCCCGCCAACCGAATTACGGTAGGTGCAAAATCCACAAACGCAACAAGCTGATCTGTTTCTCCAATTTCAAGATTAGGTGCCAAATGCCTGTATTTTTCAGGAATATGCAGGATAAAGGGAATCTGTAGACCAGCATTGTTCAGCCAGCGTTTATGACCCGGTAGGCCATGACCATGATCCGAAAAAACAAAAACGATCGTGTTATCCAACAATCCATCTTCTTCCAGCTCCGCCAGTAAATCTCCTACCCCTTTATCAAACACAGCCAGTAAATCATACATATGGGCCCAAATTTCCCTCATCCTGGGCGAATCCGGAAGGTAGGGTGGCAGGCTTGCCTTTGCCGGATCACTGAACGCTTCAAGCATCTCGGTATCGGAGGGTCGGAGTGCGTTGGTAGGTCCTTCGTGGGTAATCATAAAATTAAAAACACTGAAGAAAGGCGTTCCGGTAGGACGGTTTCTCCAGTGGGCTGTATTGTTGCTCTCATCCCACCGACCCTCATGACTGAAATTGTAGTCCGTTTTGACGTTATTTGTCGTATAATATCCCGCTTCTCTAAGTACCTCGGGAAGGATTTTCAATTCGGCCGGAATGGGAATCTCAGACCGCAGATGCTGTGTACCCAATGAGGTTGCGTACATGCCCGTGATTAACGTAGATCGGGCCGGCGCACAGATAGGGGCATTGGAATAGGCCTTATTAAAGCGGGTACTCTTTGTAGCCAACTGGTCAATATGGGGTGTTCGGGCATAATCATCCCCATAACAGCCATAGATTGGGCTCAAATCTTCGTGGGAAATCCAGAGAATATTGGGTGGAGGTAATTCTTCGTTTGGTGTACCACATGAGAACCAAAGAAAAATTCCTCCCAACAAAAAAGAGTATTTCATCAAATCATCGTTTTCTTATCTACTAAGATATCAAAAACCCCATGAAATCAAGAAATAACCACTATTAAATTGGCGTTTGCTGTGAAGTTTGATTAGATGGCTGTCTTTCTTTAAATCCACAAAGGAATGTCGGAATGACTATGATACTTCTCTATTCAACAAGTTAGAAATTCGTGCTCTCCTGACTCAAATCTGATAAAAAGGGGACGCCCTATTATAAAAGCGTCCCTTTTACTGGCATTTCAATAAATACTCGGATCAGTACCCTGGGTTTTGAGATATTGGGGGTTGAGAACGGTCAATTTCGTGTTGGGGAATTGGCCGAAGCAGGTGTACTTCGGAAAGGTTCCCGGTAGTTTTCGTCCAAAAATTGTATTTATTTGTTCGCTCAACTAGTTTTCCCGTGCGCTTCAGATCAAACCACCTGTTAAATTCTCCCATTAGTTCGCGGGCACTTTCGTCCAAAATCAAGTCAACGGAAATATTTGCAGGAGTTGCCCTATACGACTCAGTTTCCATCGAAGTTAGATCCTCTGGATTCTTAGCCCGCAACGGGTCCACCCCTACTCCCACAGCCCTGTCAAGAACCTTGTTATAATAGACATCCGCTCCGCCCAAGGCACCTCCAGTGGCTCCTTTTACGATCGCCTCGGCTGCCAACAAGTATGCTTCCGCCGAACGGAACAAAGCAAAATCAAAGGTTCCGTGGCCATCTCCATACTGAATGTTAGGTTCCCAGAACTTCCACATGGACGGCCTGAAAGCGGTGAGTCGGGAGATCATTTCCCCACTGATAATCTGGTCGTGATTCATTACGGCATACTTCTTTGTACCACCTTCATCAATGCCCTTGTCAGGACCGGTGGCTGGCTTGTTCCAAGGTGTCCAGTAAGCCACGGTATCCCCAACCGCGTAACTAACTGTAAGACTTGGATCTGTGAAGCTGTAGGCATAATTGTTTACAGCCTGCAAGGCATAGATTACCCGAAGGAAGTTATGGGAATATCTACTGTCCACTTCTGGATCAAACATTCGGTACAACGAAGGAGAGGGTTCATTTTGTCCCTGATGGCGATTGTAGTCGCTTGTGCGGCCCTTGCCTCCTATCAAATCACTATTTCCTGGAAAAATGGAGTGGTAGTAATTGCCAGGCTCTCTATTGCTACCTTCCATGGCATTGGTGAGGACGTCACTATTGTATTGAATAGCGAATACAACTTCACTATTCTTGGCTTCCTGTGCTCCTGTGTATTGAGTTAAAGGGTTTTCTGACCGCTTCGGAAAAAGCGTATTGTATTGCGGCACCAATGGATAGGCTGCAATAACTTTATCCGCATACTCTAGGGCCTTACTGAAGTCAGCAGGACTTCCTCCCAAAGAATTTTGGAAATTCCAACCCCTTGTGAGGTATACTTTGGCAAGAAGGAACTGCGCTGCACCCTTTGTCACTCTTCCGTAATTGGATGCAACCACCGGAAGGTCGGCCTCAGCTTCAGTCAGATCCTTGATAATCTGAGCATACACGTTGGCAGAAGGCTCCCGGACCACTGCTTTGTTTGCGGATACTGTCTCTTCCAAGGGCATCGGGACATCTCCCCAAGTCTGCACAAGGTAAAAATACGACAACGCCCGAAGAAACTTGACCTCCCCTACCCTGGCAGCTTTGGTTGCCGGGTTGGCAAAAGTAACATTTTCCGCACGGCTTAGGGCTGCGTTGGTTCTTCCGATTTCTCTATAAAAAATATCCCATGGTCCAATAAATGCCTCAGAGGTGATATTGACATAGGTATCCAGTGCCGGCCCCTGCCCAACTGCTTTCACACTCCAGATGGCATTTTGGAAAATATCGGTCCCTGGTAGGGCAAGCGGATATTGAAGTATAAAATCCCGCAACAAGGGATAACATGATTTTACCAAATCTTCATAGCCCGCCTCAGTTCCTACATATGAATCAGTAGTAATATTGGAAATCGACTCCTCTGTCAAGAAATCTTGGCACCCTGTCGCCAATATATAAAGGAAAAAAATGCCTATTATTTTTTTATAGCTATATGTTTTCATTATCGTTCGAATTTAGTTGTTATGATAAGGATTATCAGAAAGAGGCACTTACTCCAAACTGGAAGATTGAATGAGGCACGTCATCTTGATAGGTTCCTGAGTTAAATTCAGGATCCATCCACGTATTTTTCTCTTTGGTGAAAATAAACAGGTTGTTTGCCTGACCGTACAACCTCAAATTATTGAATTTCAATGTATTGAGCACATTACTTGGGAAATTATATCCCAGCGTAACGTTTGAAATTCTCCAGAAACTGGCATCCTTATATTGGATAGCTTCGCGATAAGGATTGTTTTGCCAAACCCCAAAATAATCGTTTGTGGGATTAGTTTCTGTCCAATAATTGAGATTCAGGCGGTTGTATCGGCTATTTCCCAATTCACCCATTGTTCCGGATAGCAGACTATTTCTAAATTGGACACCCTGACGGGTATAGACAAAAACCGAAAAATCCCAGTTTTTAAAATTCACCGTATTGCTAATTCCGGCCATCCACTTGGGAAGGGCATTACCAAGCACTATTCGGTCATCAATGCCCGCTGCTGAGGAAATTATTCCGTCATTATTCTGATCCACCACTTTGACGGACCCCGGAACTTGGCCGTAGACCAAAGCTTCTTCGATTTCGTCCAATTGCCAAATGCCATCAAATTCATAATAGTAGTTGGATCGTAGCGATTGTCCGACAAACAGTCTATTTGCAATATCCTCAGTCACTGTACCTCCATAAAGCTCCAAAATTTCATTGTGGTTGGATGAAAAGTTGAGGCTGGTACTCCATCTGAAGCTTCCCTTCTGTATGTTCACAGAGTTGAGGGTCAATTCTACTCCCCGATTCACCAATTTCCCCACGTTCGCTGTAACTGCCCCAAAGCCGTTAGAAGTAGGGATGGCCACATTTTGGATCAAGTCGTTGGTTTTTTTTGTGTACAATTCTATATCTGTGGTTATTCTGTTTTGCAGAAAACCCAAGTTGAATCCCAGATTAAATTCCTCACTGTTTTCCCAGCGCAACTCAGAGTTTCCAATATTCCGGGGAGCATAACCAAAAGCAGGAGAGGAGTCGAAATCATAGGCACTACGGCTCATATAGGCCTGAGTACTGTAAGGAGCAACCACATCATTTCCAACTTTGCCGTAACTCAACCTTAATTTCAAATCAGAAAAGAAGTTTAGGTTTTGAATAAACGCTTCATCACCGAGTCGATACGCAATAGCTGCTGACGGAAAAAATGCCCATTGATTACCCTCTGCCAAGACGGAGGAACCATCATATCTTCCAGTCACCGTGAAGAGGTATTTTTCATTAAATATATAGTTAAACCTACCCATATATGAAAGTATCGAACGCTCCACCAGGTTGCTATTGACGCTGTTTATGATAGCTCCTGTATTTAGTGCATAAAAACTGGAATTATAAGCTAAATTTTCCACCCGAATTGCCGATGTCTCAAACCGCTCTTGCAAGGCACTTTGCACTCCAGTTACCGTAAAGTCGTGCATTCCGGATGTTAGTTTATAAGTAATGATATTGTCCCAGGTATAGGACCCGTTGAGATTGAAGTCATTACCAGCACTAGGTAGTCGGTTTAGCCTGCTTTTGGAATCGGCACCCCGGTACTCCCCTCGTCGGCTAGAGAAGGATGAGGCGGATAATGAGGATCGTATCGAAAGCCCTTTTAGAGGAGTCAATTCCACATACCCATTGCCCAAGAAACTGGAAACTCTCGTTTCATCTTGGAAATTTTTGGCAGCAACTTCAAGTATTGGGTTGTTGACTTGATTATCTTTTATTCCCATCCAAAACGCATATCCATCAACATTTTTGTCGTTGGTCTCAGTGGGATTGGTGAGGTCATCGTAAAAAATGGTACCCGTAGGTCTCGCACGATACGCATTTCTCAATGTTTCAAAAGACCCTGTACTCAAGATACTATGTGTATAGTAGGTATTGAAACCCACTTTGACTATGTTATTCAATTTGCTGTCTACGCTTCCCTTAAGATTAAACCGCTCAAAACCAGTATACAGCACATTACCTTTTTCGTTTAGATACCCCGCTGAAAAATAATGAGTAGTATTTTCATTACCACCGGATAATGCAACTACATGGCTGGACTGGAGGGATGGAGCAGTTACCTCATCCACCCAATTGACAGACCTGCCAGCTTCTACATTTTCCAGTTCAGCAGTGGTCCAAATTACTTGCGCATTTGGATTTTCTGCTGTGACCACATCATTGTAGGCAGTGTAAAACTCCTGCGCATTCATCAGGTCCGGCAGATTAGCAGGTGCCTTAACCCCTACATATCCTTCATAGGTAACCCTTGATTTGCCCTGAACTCCCTTTTTGGTAGTTATGATGATGACACCGTTTGCCCCCCTAGCTCCATAAATGGCAGAGGAAGAGGCATCTTTCAACACGTCCATGGATGCGATATCACTCGGGTTTAATGTGTTTAGTCTTCCTCCCATGACACCGTCAATGACCACCAGGGGTTCATTACTGAACCCGATTGACTGAAGTCCCCTAATATCGATGGTGTAGTCTGACCCCGGTCTGGAATTGATGCGGTTTACATTTACCCCTGCTACCTGACCTTGGAGTGCCCTTGCGGCCTGAACTGGATTTTGACGAATTATATCTTCTGAATTTACCGAACCTACCGCCCCGGTAAGGTCACTTTTCTTTACCTCTCCGTACCCAACGACAACAAACTCATCAAGTGCTTGCCCATCCTCGACCAAACGCACGTTAATTATATCCGTGTTACCAACGGTTATTTTTTGGCTTTCAAATCCCACAAATGAGAAAACCAGAACGCTCCCTTCGTCTGTATTCAGCGAGTAATTGCCGTTGATATCAGTAACTGTACCCATGCTTGTACCTTCTATGATAATTGTAACCCCGGGAAGTGGTTGACCTTCGGCATCTACCACTTGTCCAGACACAAAAACATCCTCACTGCCTGGAGATAACGGATCACCTTGGGCCTTGTTGAGCTTTACACTTATACGTTCATTTACTTGTCTAAAGGAAAGACTGTGAGATGATGCCAAAGAATAAAGTACGTTTTCCAACGACTCTTCCTGAAAAACACGGCTAATCAGGCCGGCCTTTTGCATTTCCTGCCGATCATAAATGAAATAAAACTCAGTTTTCTTCTTGATCTGATCAAACGCCTCCATCAAGGTAGCGGATTCCAGGTTAAGAGATACATTTACCTCTTTTAAATCCAGCGATCCTTGAGCCTTAATATCTGACGCGAGGATTATTGAAGTGAAGAAGAGCTGTATTAAGAATCCATATAGATAGAATTTTCCTATCATACCCAGTAAGTATAATGTTTTTTTCATAATTTTAGATGTTTTATTGATAAAGATTCAGTAGGACTAGGAGAAGGCAGAGGAAGCCTGAGAAACTAATCTGTCTTCTCCAATTTTGGGCTATTGCCCACTTTTGATGTTTATTTGTTCATAAGCTTTTTGGGTTAAATTGTATGGTGACATTTTTATTTTCGATGGAATAATTGAAATCGAAGGTGAAACTCAACGAATGAAGCACATTTTCCAGATAATCCCTTTGAAATTCGGCCGTCACACTTAATGATTTCCTAGGCAAATATTCTGTGGTAATAGTCACGCCATACCAACGTTCAAGGGTCGAAACAACTTCTTGAAAAGTTGCTCCATTGAAATGAAGAACGCCGTCCCTCCACAGGGTTGCCTTGGAAATGTCAAAATCCTGAGTCTTTAGGTTCTTATTTGCAGTCATCACTACCTCCTGACCTGGATTCAGGTGAATAGCTCCCTGAAAATCATTTGATTGACTAACCATTACCCTTCCTGACGTGAGTTGTACCCGTTGACTCATCTCGGGGTAGTTTTTGATATTGAAAGATGTTCCCAAAGCGCGGGTAATGAGGTCTCCCGCAAAAACCTCAAAAGCCAATAAACTATCCGAGGCCACTTCAAAGTAGGCCTCACCTTGTAAATGAATTTCCCGATTCCCTTTTGCAAAATCAGTGGAATAGGAGATTTCAGAGGCGGCATTTAAGGTCACGTTTGATCCGTCCGGAAGCATCAATTTCGATTTTTGTCCGGGAGGATTTGACTTTACAATCCATTCCAAATCCAGAGGATGTTCGGTGAGGGTATTGCTTGTAGATTGGTAATTTTCAGTATACCACCATAAAACCCCTCCAATTAACACCGTTACCATTACGATCAAGCGTAGCACTGGTAATCGGTTGATTCTTGCGTCAGGCGATTTATTAAATCTGCTTTGGTTAATCTTTGTTAACAAGGTTGCCTTTGTTGAGGAGTCCCAAGCATCAGAATCCTTATTTATTTCTAAAAGAACCCGCACGGCCAAATCATAGGTAGCTTTTTGATCCGGATTCGATTTGATCCATTCTTGCCAGAAAACCGCATGCTTGTCTTCCAACACCATTTCCCTAAAAAACGGATCCTCCAAAAAATCCAATAGTTTCTTTTTTCCTCCAGTCATATTGTAGAAGTTATATTACTAAGAGGGTGTTTATTTACAAATTACATTGGCCCGGATCACAAAAAGCGTAAAATATAATTTAAATGAAAAAATAAATTCGAATCGTTGTTAAATTGGCAAAATATGGGGGTCTATTTTGTTAAAAACAAAAAAGCACGAATAGACTTTTTATATAGGTTTGCTTATTTATTAGGAATTGGGATAAGTTTTTCAGTGCTTTTTGGATGAGATTATAAAGTGAAATCACTTTTATCTGCATCAATTCTGCTATTTGCTGATACTCCATCCCTTCTATATATCGTAAAAAAACAGCCTCACGCTGTCGGTCTGATAAGTTATTGATAGCTGCCTTGACATTCTCGTTGGATTCCAGTATAATCTGGTTTTCCAGAATCAGTTCCTGAAATGACACCTCCCAGTGTCTGTCCATCTCAGAAATTTCGGTAAATTTTTTCTTCCTAATCTCTTGAACTTTCTTGATTAAATCTCGGCGGAATGCTCTGATGAGGTAAAATTTCAGCGAACAGGAAATAGTTATCAGAGATCGCTTTGTCCAAATTCTTAAAAAGACATCATGGATGCTGTCTTCGATTAGGGATCTGTCTGTTGTAATCCTTAACCCATACCGAAACAATACATCCGAATAGGTTTCATAAACATAGACGAATGCAGGGTTATTACCTTTGGAAATCAACTTCCATATATCCGCATCTGTCTGTTTGGTGAAATCCATGGATAATTTTGGGCTTATGTATCTATTTGGAAATTAACAAATTATATATTTAAAATCAAAGAGATATAATTTATTTTATTGAATCAAGCACGAATGATAAATGATTAATTTGTTTTTTTACAAATAATAATAGAATTAATCTGTCATGAATCATTGAAAGTAGTGCTATTTTACGGAGTCAACAATGGGAATTCACTAATCTACCCTCACAGCAAATAGATGAAAATTTTCGGTTTTTTCTTTCGTTTTGCCAATTAAACTTTACTGACGAAGGTTACTAGTCATCTACCCCTAATTTCATCCAGCCTTTCTGCCAATTCACTCACAATATCCGGACGCTCAGAAAAAAGATTGAATTTCTCCTCCGGGTCAGTATCTGCCTTGTAAAGCTGCCCAATTGGACCTCCTTCCCCAGGCTGTATGACTGCGGGATCTGTAAATCCGCCTGAACCCAACCCTTCAATGTATTTCCATCCTCCCTGCCGTATGCTATAGAAATTACGGGAAGAGTGATGAACCATCTCTTTGCGGGCAGACTGGTTGGCTGTGCCGTTTAAAACTGCCCAAAAGCTTTGGCTATCCTCTCCCTGTCCATCGGGAATGGGCTGCTCTGTCATTTCAGAAAAAGTAGCGAAAAAGTCCGTCAAACTGATCAAGGAATTGTTTTTTGATCCAGATTGAATTTGCCCCGGCCAAGAAATGATCAGCGGAACACGGTGACCTCCGTCCCAAATATCTCCCTTCTGACCCCTTCGGCCGTCATTGGAGTCATGTGCATGTAATTCAATTTCCTCTTCCGGCCAATATGCACCGTTGTCCGTGGTAAAAATCACGATTGTATTATCTAAAATTTCATTATCCAAGAGCGTTTGCCTTACCCTAGCCACCACCTCATCGATATCTAAGACGAAATCCCCGTACAAACCAATGCCTGATTTGCCCTTAAACTTTTCGGATGGCACCCATGGTGTATGTGGACCGGTAAGTGGCATATACAGAAAAAAGGGTGAATCCGGATTTTCTTCGACCTGCCTGTTGATGAATCCCAAACCCTCAGAAACCAACGATTCATGACATTCCTCAATACGGAAACTGCGGGACATCTCTCCCTGCCTCCACCAAACGCCTTTCTCCCAATACACTGCGAGATCATCCGTATGCTTTTTGTCCCACGCATATTCGGTATAATCCTGCCGAGTTGGATAAATATCGGTGGTCAACACCATAGCGGTATCCACTACGTTCTGGCCCCGAATAAACAAATAGGGGGGAATATCCAACGATGCGGGATGTATAAATGAAAAATCAAACCCAAAATCAATGGGACCGGATTGAATGGGTAGGGAGTAATCCACATTGGAATACCCGGTTGCCGGATCCAACACGGCAGGATTGCCATCCTTGGTCTGCCAATCTACCCCCAAGTGCCATTTTCCTGCAATACCGGTCGTGTACCCTTCTCTTTTTAATAGCGTGGCCAACGTCTCTCTTTCCGACTCAATCACGACAGGAGAAAAACCCCATATCCCATAGGCGGCCTTTGGAGACCGAAACGCATATCGGCCAGTCAAGAGACCATATCGGGAAGGGGTGCAAACGCTGGCACTTGCGTGGGCGTTAGTGAAAACCATGCCATCTTGAATGAGGGCATCGAGAGCGGGAGTACGAATTTTTGATTGGGCGTTCAACCCACTAATATCACCATAGCCCATATCATCGGCAAAAATAAAAACGATGTTTGGTTTTATACGTTCCGGTGATTGGACAGGATTTTGCGTGCACGCATGGGCGAACAAAAGAAAAAAAAGCCCACTTAATAGAGAATTAAAGCGAAACTTACCTTGGAAGAAATAGTTCATCTGATCGAATTTCCTCTAAAAATGGTTTAAATTCAGCTTAAATCAAAAATAAATATTGCCTGTCCAACCCAATCAGCACAAGGGTTGGCAGGCAATAAATTTAAATTACACCTTATAATAATCTTCCCATCCCTTTCTGGGTGGCGAACCAATCAACATCGCATTAGCCAACGGGTGGTTGGTAATTTGTTTTTTCTCCCGATCAAAAATGATCTTTTCATTGAGTTGCTGAGCCATGACACCAAGACTAAATACCTGGCTCAATGGTCCGGCGATCTCAAAAGAAGACCGACATTTCTCCTCCCCTTTGCAGGCTTTTAGGAAATTCGCAAAATGATTGGAAGGACTTTCCGGTACTTCTGGCAACTGGGAACGCATGTCATTTGCTGCCTCTTCTGGAATAATACTCAAAGTACTGCCATGCGAGCCTCCCTTAAAAATCAGGTCTTTGCCATAAATAATCTTTCCTGGATTTAGTTTGGCAGGCTGCAACTGACCAGTACTTGGTGGGGGAATATTAGGATCGAGTTCGGAGACTCCATATCCCTCCGGTACTGGGGGTATATTGTTCATCCCGTCATACCACGTTATTGTAAGTGGTGGCATTGTTCCTCTTTCAGGAAATTTGAATTCCAGTGTAGAAGACATGGGAAAAAAGAAAGGGTTGTGTCCATCCAGCTTGACCGGATTGACTTCATAGGGAAGTCCCAGATCTAAAAACTCATGAGCTGTGTCCATGATATGCGCCCCCCAGTCGCCCAGAGCCCCCATACCGAACTGATACCAACATCTCCACTGCCCATTATGAAAGTCTTTATTAAAATCATGGGGCTCAATCGCAGATAACCATGTATCCCAGTCCATGGTAGATGGCAGAGGCTCTGCCGGAGGATAACTGTTCATGTTCACATCCCAGCCATGCCAACGACGTCTGCCGTTCATGTGGGCTGTCATTGCTGTGACATCCTTGATAATCCCAGCATCCTTCCATGCTTTGAATTGGAAATAGTTGCCTTCTGAATGTCCCTGATTGCCCATCTGAGTAGCTACCTTGTGCTTTTTAGCACCGGCCATCATCAGTTCTATTTCCTGGAAAGTACGGGCCATGGGTTTTTCCACATACACGTGCTTGCCCATCGCCATGGCATGCATGGTGATGGGGAAATGGGAAAAATCGGGAGTGCCTACAGTGATTGCTTCAATCTGGTTTCCCATTTTGTCAAACATCACCCGGAAATCCTGGAATCTAGGTACATCCGGAAACATTTCAATAATCCCCTCTGTCTGAGGAGCTCCCATATCCACATCGCATAAAGCGACTATATTTGCCAGTCCAGTGGCGTGGAGGGCGCGGATAATCTCCGCACCCCTATTGCCTATACCACAGCAGGCCAAGTTCACTTTGTCACTGGGGGCTACATAGCCCAGCGGTTTTCCCAACACCATGGAGGGTATCAAGGATACACCCGCAACACCAAGCGTTCCTGCTTTGATAAATTGTCTTCTGTTTTTATTCATAATTGGTTTTACCTACATATTGGGTATTGAATTGAAGCGGCATAATAGTAAATAATCCCTTGACTTGGAAGGATTTTAGGTTTTTTGATATAGAAAAAAATCCGGAAATATTTCATTAAAAAAAGGAAACGTGTTGCAAACCGCCAGATCAAAGATATCTTAACGTAAGCCAAAAATTAGCCATTACGCCACTTGATGACTCATTACATGTCTTTGTGGTAGATTTCTCGATAAAAAAAAAAAGGGATCAACTAACTTATCGAAAACAAGTTAGTTGATCCCATACTAAAAATCCAACCTTGTTTTATTCCGTTGAAAGAGCAGCTGTACTTCTATTTATTATTGGCCAATTTCCTCCGCCTGCACTTACTCCTTTAGTTTCACCACGTTCGGCATCTTGTCCATAATAGTAAATT
The DNA here is from genome assembly GCA_035460985.1 of Lunatimonas sp. GTDB lineage: Bacteria > Bacteroidota > Bacteroidia > Cytophagales > Cyclobacteriaceae > Lunatibacter. The sequence goes on along the minus strand of DATHWC010000190.1, from coordinate 25,902 downwards.
GGATTGTTTCTAAACGTCACCTGGTCCTCAGCAATCACACCAAAATCTTCCAGACTTAATACGGAGGGAACAATCGTAACCGGGGTGGTAAAATCAGGCCAGTTGGCGACATTTCCTCCGTAGTTACTTTGATTGGCAACGTCATTTCTAAATCTATATAGCGTCCTTCCATCAAAATCGGTAAAATATGGTGTGTTCCCGTCACCCATTTCCAACATCCCTTCCTCAGAAACAATGTAATTATTTCCGTCATTCCCTACCAGTTGGTCATTGGCTAGCATCAGGCTGTAATCCGGCTTTGCTACATACCAATTACCTCCGCCTCCACCTTCTCCATTCGTATCACCCGGTTCTTCATCATTTACAAATGTATATAATGGCCACCCGTTGTATGTGGATTGCATTTCCCCGTCCACGTCTATTTCTCCCACCAGGGTTTCATCAAAATCCGGATCATCAACCATAATGTCCTCTGCATAGAATATCGGCCAATTGGTAGCACATCCTCCCGTACAGTTGTTGGCTCCCTTCACATCTCTTGCAAAATAATAGAGGACATGGCCCCTACCATCTGTAAACACTTTACCAAACGTCTCATCCTCAACCATCATCAAGGTGTTTTCATTTACCGCTGTCAAAGATGGAGGCAACAACACCGCATCTATAATGTGTACAATTCCATTACTCGCTGCTACATCAGCTGTTACTACATCGGCCGTGTCATTAAACGTGACCGTTGAACCAACCTGGGTAACTGTCAGGATTTCACCATTTAACATGGTTACTTCCTGATTGGCAGTAAGGCTATTTGATGGCACGTTTCCTGAAACTACGTGGTAGAGCAATACCTGCTGAAGGACATCTGTATCGATATCAGATAGTTCGTTCCATGCGGGATTGGAGTCAAGGAGTGCCTGAAATGCCTGGTTGGTAGGCGCGAGGACAGTGAAGGGCCCAGGTGCCGACAGGTCATTTGCCAATCCGGCTAAGGTAACCGCCTGAACCAATACAGAGAGGTTGGGAGTATCGTCGGCCAATTCTACGATGTTTTTCGGATCTTCCTCCGGATCCGGAGTGGGGTCATCGTCCGAACAAGCCATTATGCCAAAATAGGCGGCGAATAAGAGTATGTTTTTGTTGAAAGTCATTATGGATTAGTTTGATGTTCAACAAATACAACTGATTTCAATAAGGATGGTTTGAATAAGGTCCAATTTAGTTCATCAACTCCATTTTCCCCGAACGAAGCGTACCTGTGATTGTATGTGTTGCCCCATTATCAATCTTTAGATTTTTATTTCCCTTTTGACCACCAATGCTAAGGTGGCCACTACCTACGGAAAAATCATAGTTGAAGTCATCCAAAGAACTATAGGTCTGTATTTTCATATATCCGGAAGACGCCTGCAGGTTGGTTGCCCCACTTATCCCGACTTCCTCGGCAGTCAGCATGCCGGAGGATAGACTAAGCTTCCCAACCTCTGAGATGTTTTCCAAGCTGGCCTTACCAGAACTCATTCCTCCATCTACCCTGCCTTCGACTTCGCTGACAGAAATACTTCCACTTGAACCTTCGAAATTTACGTTTCCCCATACTCCTTCCAGCGTCGCCATTCCTGATGAAAGGTGTAAGTCAACGTCGCCCTGAAGGTTTTCCCCATGCAATTTTCCCGAACTGGCCTTTAAGACTAGGTGATCACAAACAATATTGTGCACTTCCATTTTTCCGGAGCTGATTCTAAAATCCAGCTCGGAATGTTCTACATTACGGATTTCGACAGTTCCGGAGGAGTTCCGGGCATCCAGGGCCATTTTTCGGGGGCCGGTAAGAGAAATGAATCCTTTAGTCCGCCCAGTCCAAAAACTAAAACCATCGGTACTACCCATTTCAATTTCCAACCTGTTGCCTCTACGGCGGTAAATGATCCCATCCATTTGGGGATTTGAGGATTCCAAAAAAGCCTCTAAAGTGACGGTTTCCGTATCGTCACTGCCAATGTAGCTTGTCTCCAGCGCACCTCCCCGGATTTGAATTTCAGTGATGCCCTCAAAGGTCTCTGTTTCATCTGTAATCACTTGGAGCGGTCCAAAATCGCAGGCACTGACAACCAACATCATCAGCAAATAAAAACCTACTATATACTTACTCATTGGTATCGGTATTATTTTTGGGAAAAACAACGTCAAACCCGTTGGACATAAGGGACAAGGTCTCATGAGCCACCTTCATGTTGTATTCATACGCAAGGCTTTTGTAATTGACTAGGTCCACGATGGTACCTATGAAGCATAAACCTATAGTAAAGAGGTATAAGATGCCAAGCCCTATCTGACCCAATATAAAACGGTGCAACCCTGCAAAGCCAAAAAACCCCAATAAGGTCAAAATCAATATCATCTGACTGTCTTTGCGTCGGGCACGGTAGACCTGAGCGAACAGGTTTGCCTGTTCATCATCCATATTCTTGAGTATTCCCTGAATATAACCCAGTTCCATCCCCTCCAACTCAGGGAGGTGTTTCAATACATTAGCCATAGTTTCTAGTAGTTTTTATGTGTTTAATAATTTCAATAATACGGAATCCAATTACAAGCAGCCCAAATCCTCCCAAGGGATGCATTTCCCATGAAGCTTTAAATTCTCCGGTCATAAATAACTTCATGGATCTACCCAAGCCGCAGCCGGGACACCAATTCGCACCCAAGTTATGAAGCGGACAAAGACTGAAATGAGCTTCTGTGCCGACTTCTATAAAGGCTATGGCAATTAGAGCCATACACCAGAAATAGAGTTCAAAAGGGATTTTCATCAAGGTTGCTTTCTAGACTACTATTCGAAAAGAATGCCAGAAACAAAATAGCCCAAATTTGGGGTCAAACCTATTAATTCAAGATTAAAAAATTCAAAATCGGACAAAAAATGTCCGATAATGAACTATTTATCGATCATTTCGCTGGGGTATCACGGGGATATTTAAGCGGACTTGTGCGCCAAGTTGCTTTTGGCTGTTAGCCTCAAATAACTTACGTTGGGCTGCATAGGATTTGGGCTGGGAAGAAGTCCCAAACAGATTAGTCTGAAGTAATAACTGATAGACCGGGGTGGCAAATGGGCTGGATCTCTTGAGGCCAAGGGCATCAGCGGCTTTTTCACCCAATAAAAAAGCAACAAGATCTTCGGCTAAACGGGTGGTTGCCGGGTTTTGAAAAAATTCACGGTAATAATTTATCAGCACCTTAGTCAACTTTCTTCCTGCCTCGCTACTTTTTAAGTGCCTGTTTCGGATACTTTTTTCTAAAAAGTAGGCCTCACGTGCTGTATCCGGCCAATATTCGATATTAATACCCAGGTAATGCCCTATTATCTTCCAATAGTGAAGGGATGCCACTACCTCCTCCTCCGGTATGGTTAGGCCTATTTTACGCATGCTCCGCATAACAAGAAAACCAAAAACCAGATTGGTTTGGAGTAAATCTTCCTGATTGATGGGAATACCCCATTCGGGTTTCCAGTCCGAAGCATGTTTTTGAATAAAATACCGGGAAAATGCATGTATCAGCCTCACTTTCGCCAAACTGAGTACACTTTGGTCATCGCCAATGAATGAGGCTGGACGAAAGCATTCTAACACAAAAAACGCCGTTTCGGTAAGGCGTTTTCCCACATCTTCCATGATCCGTTTGGATCGGACCAGTACTTGAGCGCCGTCCGCGAAGGCATAGGAGTAAGGTAAAGAATAAAATCCCAATAATGTCAGATAAAGCGTTCCCTTTTTTTCGAAAAACCGCTGAGCTCTAAGTACTTTTTTACGGTCTACAGCAACCGGGGAGATCTTCATCCAGTCAAAATAACGATAAACCTCTACCGGGAAATGGCCGGGCAAAATTTGGGGTATGGAGGTCCATTCGTTGATTTCACGACAAATTTCCGGAGATTTGATTAACATCTTGGCCGCATCGTCCGCCAACGGATCTCCAAGATGCTTTAGCTTATTGAGGTTTTGTTCGTTATATAATGTAAATTTGCCCACACATTGCTAACCGGAATTCTGCGTTATAGTTTGATTAAATAAGGAAAATAAAACCATGCACCCAAAATACTTTACAACAGCTCATCCATTGAATTTCTTAACGAGAATCTCAATTCACCAGAAAATAGTTAAGGCATTTTTTCTATTGATATTTCTTGCTTGTGGATGGGGGCTTAGAGCGCAGGAATCCTTTGATCTTATAATGTTGGAAACCAAAATCGGACCCATGGGGCTACACGTTGTACCGGAAAGTGCGCAAAGCATCACCAACCGAAGTGGGTACGACAATCAGCCCTATTTTATCAACAATGAGCAGTTGGTCTTTACGTCAAAAGCCAAAAACGGGAGCAGTGACATCATCATGTACAATTTTTCCAACAAAAAATTTACCAACATGACCCGCACACCCGATTTCAGCGAATACTCTCCGGCCCTCACAGATTGCGGTCAGTACATATCGGCGGTACGAGTAGAAGCGGATGGGAATCAAAGGCTCTGGCTGTATCCCATCAACATGGGTGAACCCGAATTACTCTATGATGACATCATGCCTATAGCGTATTATGGATGGTTTGGAAATATTGCCGCCTTGTATGTCTTGGGAGAACCTAATAAACTTATTTTTCCATATGGAAAAACAGACCTTCAACCTATTGCCTATGAAGTGGGGAGGTCTATTCAGGCAAGGCCCAAGACACAGACCATTGCCTATATTGATCAAAGCAAACCTACCAAAACCTCCACAGGAACCACATACACCCTTAAAGCCTACGATACAAAAAAGAGGCAACTGATAACATTGGGGGAAACGTTGGAGGGATCCGAAGATTTTATCTGGCTGGACAAAAACCGTGTCATCATGGCAAAAGGGAAAGACTTGTACATGAACTATTTGAACAAAAATAGGGGGTGGGAAAAATTTGCCTCCGTTTCCCTCCCCGGATATGGGGATATATCCCGCCTAGCATTAAGTCCCAAAAAAGACAAATTAGTTTTGGTCATGGAACGCTTAGTGAATTAAGGTCCATTTGGGTTTATTGTCAACTCACTAAAGCAATAAGATTCTTTTTCCCATACCCTTTTTTATTTTCCTATCTTTCGAAAAACTAACCCAAAATGAAACATTACGCTTTATCCTTCCTTCTGATTTTTATCGGATATACCAGCATTTTCTCCCAAACCATCAACGTAATATTGGATACCGATATTGACTCCGACGTGGATGACGTGGGTGCACTGGCCATGCTCCATACTCTTGCAGACCATGGAAAAGTGGAAATCTTGGGAGTAATTGTCACAAGTGACGACCAATATGCTCCCGCTTGCACAGATGCTATAAATCATTTTTTCAACAGACCGGAAATCCCCATCGGAGTAGAAAAAGGAATTCCACTCCAACATATTTCCAAATATACCAAAGAAATCGCCGAGGGGTTTCCTAAACGAATACAAACCTACGAGGAAGCTTTGGACGCTACCACCCTCTATCGGCAATTGCTTTCAGATTCAGATGACCAAAGCGTAGTCCTTATAAGCATTGGTCACCTCACCAACTTGGCCCACCTGCTTAAATCTGAACCCGATGACATTAGCCCCCTAAATGGGATTGACCTTGTCAGGAAAAAGGTGAAACTTTGGTCCTGCATGGGCGGCATGTATCCCGAAGGGAAAGAAGCTAATTTTTACAGGCCGGATCCTGCTTCCACAGTTTATTCAGTCAAAAACTGGCCTGGTGAAGTCGTATTTGGAGGATGGGAGCTTGGCGGTGAAATAATTACAGGCGGATTGTTTCTCCAAAAATACCTAGATCCAACCAATCCCGTCTTTCAGGCCTATAAACTTTACAACAATTTCAGCGGTCGGCAAAGCTGGGACCAAGCGTCTATCTTATATGCCGTATCTCCTGACAAGGGATACTGGGAGTTGGTCCGTGAAGGACATTGTCAGGTTCAACCCGATGGAAGCAATACCTGGATTCCCGGAAAACCCGGAAAACAGGCCTACTTGAAGAAAAAGGCTGATCCAAGAGAAGTAGCCAAGATTATCGATGCCCTGATGGTTGGTATTTACAGTCCAACTTTCTAGCGTTTTTATTCATAAAAACCTAACAACCTATAAACCGATCGACAATCAATGGGCACTATAAATTAGGGATTGGGCAACAATGCTTGAGCCCGTTTTACCAGTTGGACCGCCAAACCCCAAGGATCCCGCAGCATAATTAGCCGGGTACCGTCGGGAAGGGTGTCGTCACTTACCTCTCTTGCCCCAGCATCCACAAGTCGACGGGCATCATCTGCCGGATTTGCTGAAACAAAGGCAAGGTGCAGCATCAGCGGGTCAAGAGAATCAAATGCCAGTACAGTTGCGTTGGTGTTTTGGTATATTTCTATCATGATTTTACCACTATCATCGGCCAAAAAGGTCATATAGGGTGACTCTTGCATTTTCTTTACTGCCGTAAGGCCAAGGTGAGTCTCATACCAATCGGCCATAGCAAGAGGTTCTGAAACGTTGAGTGCTAGATGTTCTATTTTCATGGAGGTTGATTAAAAGCAAAATAAAAACAAAAACCCCAACTAACTCCAGACAAGTTGAGAAGGGGCTTTTAATCAGAAATTAGTTAAGACCTATCAGCTGTTGGCTTTATATCGGTCAGGCTCGCAATTTTTATCGGGGCATTTTTCGCAATACTTTCCCGAGCTGCTACGCCTACCAAAACAGACATGACACCATCCCGGATCCCCGCGGAATGCTTGTAGGGATCATCCGCACCTGGATTTTTGAAGATCTTATCGTGCAACCTTCTGTCGCCACCACCGTGGCCTCCCCTTTCACTGACCACATTGACAAACTGGGGTTTTTCAAAATTCTTGTGGACTACCAGCGGCTCCTGATTCATGTCATCCATATTTTGGTTCATTTCCGCCGAATGCAGTGCTTCCTGATCCAAGCTGTCTTTTCCCATAAACGGTATATCCAGCCATGCATCAATCCTTCCCTTTTGTCCGTTGAAGGATACTTTCCAACCCTCGTAAGGGCTATATGTTGTCAGTGAGTAATTCACCACTGCCTTATTCGCATATTTTATTTGAGCCGACATTTTATCAAAAATATCAATTTCATGCCTATAAACGCACCCATCCCGGGTATACCCGTCATGTTCCTCATTTTTCACATAGAGGTTCATGTCATGCTGACTCTTTGTAACATCCCAATAGTATTGGCAGTCCGTTTTGTGGGCGCAAGATCTACAACTCTTTCCCCTAAAAGGACCGTTGCTTCCATAATGCTCCAAAGCCCCATAGGCAAATACCTCTTCCGGATCGGAGTCCAGCCACCAGTTTAACAAATCAAAGTGGTGAGTTGACTTATGTACCCAAAGGGACCCTCCGTTTTCTGCCACTCCATGCCACCTTCTGAAATAAGACGCACCATGGTGAACGTTCAAGTACCAGTGAAAATCAACAGATGTAATTTCTCCAATCTCATCATTTTGAAGTAATTCTTTTATTTTCGTAATGTAGGGGCTCCATCTATAGTTAAATCCTACGATAAGGTTTTTGCTGGACTTTCTTTCCGCATCTACAATTTGCTGGCATTTGTTCTCGTCCGTGGTTAGCGGCTTCTCTGTAAGTACGTCGATGCCCGCATTCAAGCCTTTTATGATAAATTCGTGATGGGTAGAATCCATTGTAGTGACGATAATAAGATCAGGCTTGGTCTTGGTCACCATCTCATCAAAGTCCACGAATGTGGGGCAATTCACACCCATAAATTGCTTCGCATACTCCAACCGGCCAGGATTAATATCACTGAGTCCGACAAATTCCAAAGTATCCCCGTACTGCTCAACCAGCCGCTTGCCCCAAAAGGAGATGCCGCGGACACCGGTTCCAACCAGCACCACTTTCATTTTTCTGTTCATTCCGAATCCGGTAAGCGGAGTGGCCAAAGCCGTCCCCGCAGCCAGCATACTGACGGAATAAAGAAATGATCTTCTAGAGAATTTATTTTCCATGTTAGGTTTTGTTAATTAATTTTTATCGTTTTAATATCTACGCATAGTTGTAGTAATTATTTGCGCAATCGATTGCATTATAGGTAGAATTTCCCTTTTTGTCAACAGTAATCAAACTCAGCAAATTAATTCCCACTTCTGCAATAAATTAAATATCAAATTTTTCTTTTGAAACTGTTTGCATAAATACATTATGACTAATGCATTATTTCATTTATATTTGATTTACAGCATAATCATACAAAACGACAAAAAAGCTAAATTTTACCTGATCAGTCCTATTTATAATCAATATGAATTAATATGGAGATATTCATCCGCTCGGATAAATTTTCAAAAAGATAAGCCGTACCTTGTAGGTAAGATCCTGAGGCATTCTCCACACAAGGAGATGGTTCCTTTTTATATATTCTAACGCATTAAATAAACCAAAACCATGAAAAAAGTAAGATGGGGAGTACTTGGTGCAGCCAAAATCGCCCGTGAAAAAGTAATACCGGCAATGAAGGGCAGCGACCTTTATGAAGTAACAGCCATTGGGTCCCGCAGCTTGGAAAAAGCCAGGACCGCTGCCTCCCAATTAAATATTCCCAAGTATTACGGATCATATGAGGAAGTTATCAACGATCCCGACGTTGACGCAATCTACAACCCCCTGCCAAATGATTTACACGTCTCATATACCCTGAAGTGCATTCAGGCAGGAAAACACGTGTTGTGTGAAAAACCCTTTGCCTTAAAAGCGTCCGACCTCAAATCGGTAATATCAGCAAGAGATAAATATGGCGTAAAAGTGGGGGAAGCCTTTATGGTCGCCTCCAACCCCCAATGGATCAAGGTGAAAGAAATCATTGCCAGCGGGGATTTGGGCAAAATTAAAGCCGTTCAAGGCTTTTTCAGCTACTTTAACAGACAGGAGGATAATATTAGAAACAAACCGGAAAATGGCGGTGGAGGCGTGTGGGATATTGGTTGCTATCCTGTGTTTACTTCCCGGTTTGCCTTAGGGGAAGAGCCTCAGAAATTGGCGGCTTTATTGGATTTCGATCCGGATTTTGGAACCGACCAGTTGGGATCTGTAATTATCCAATATCCCTCCGCGCAGATGACATTCTCTATTAGCACGCAGCTAATGCCTTATCAAAGGATGTTTTTCTTTGGTGAAAAAAAGGCAGTGGAAGTTAGGATACCCTTCAACGCACCTATAGACCAACCCAATGAAATTCACATCCATCATGGAGACATTACGGGACACCAAGTAGAGGTAATTCAAATGCCAATAAGTGATCAATATACCAAGCAGGCTGATGATTTTAGCAGGGCCATCTTGGAGGATAAGGAGGTTCCGGTTTCACTTGAATCTGCCTATCAGAATACCAGAATTTTGGAAGCTATCTTTCAGGCTGCTAAGGAAAACCGATGGGTATCCCTCACCTAAAGCTTTTGAAATATTTAGTTCTGTGAGGATAGTACCTGAATTCGAGATTGTAGAAACTGGATCTAAACGTGCGAACCCTCCTTATTAATATCAAAGGTATTAAAAAGAGTTGTCCAACGATGACACATCGGTGGACAACTCTTTCAAAAGCTTATTTTATTAATTCGGATAAATCAATCCAACATAGACGCAGATGCTTCATCCAAATAAAGAATACAGTTCCCATGTTCTTGTAAAATACTGGCTGGAAAAAGATTGCTGACGGGGTTTTTAACACAGTCTTTCACCGCTTTCGCCTTCCTCTCATCGGGAACGGAACAAATAATTGATTTTGCCTTCATGATTTGCCGTATTGACATACTGATCGCCTGACTAGGCACTGCATTCAAATTGGGAAACCATCCTTCGTTGAATTGCTGAGCCCTACATGCTTGGTCCAAATCAACTATAAGGAAAGGTGCTTCGGTATCGAAATCCGCTGGGGGATCATTAAACGCCAGATGACCGTTTTCACCAATACCAACCATTGCAACATCAATGGGATGGTTCTGAATCAGCTCCCCCAATCTTTTAATTTCCGCCGTAGGATCGACCTCCCCATCTATGAGATAGTATTGATTTAAGTTCACTACTTTATCCAAAAAACGTTCTTTCAGGTATTTTCTAAAACTTGCCTGATGGGTGACTGGAAGCCCAATGTATTCATCTAGGTGAAACATGGTAACTTTTTCCCAAGCAATTCCTCTTTCTGCGAGTAATTGGTTGATTGTCTCAAATTGGCTCGTCCCGGTAGCAAGAATTATATTAGCACTACCATTTGCTTGGATGGCCTTTCTTATCAACTCGCCTGCTGCTTTGCCTGCCGATTCTCCCAGCTTTTTGGGATCGGCGGATATACTAATTTCCATGAAATAATTGAGAGTAAAATAAAACCAAAATATTAAGAGCTCAAAATTAACAAAATAAAATGAACTAAGAGCCTAGACATGTAAAATCCATCCATTTCTTCCGTTTTGGAGAAATTACATTCCCCATTTTTTATTCGGTTTTAGGTTTTCGGGGAATATATAACTCCACATCCAGTGCGTTTGCCATTAATTTTTGCTCATCTGCAAAAAAATGCTTTTAATTCCCATAGAATTAAAATAGATTGACTGAAAAAAAACCGTAACTGCTTTAGTAATGTTACTTAAATTTGATTTTATCTAGAACAAACAACACATCAATGACCCACCCAAATAACCTAAAAGAATCTTCTTTGGATGTAAGTTCCGAAGATTTTTCTTCCGCCACCCATCAGCCTCCAAACAGTTCCAAACGTTTATTGTCTTTGGATGCTTTGCGTGGATTTGATATGCTTTTAATTGCCGGAGGCGGCACCTTCCTTGTTCTTTTAAAAGGCAAAACCGGAATCGGAGCCGTGGATTGGTTTGCCGATCAACTTACACATCCGGCATGGGATGGATTTACTTTTTACGATTTTATATTTCCGCTTTTCCTGTTTATTGCCGGAGTGTCTCTCATATTTTCATTAAATAAAGGCCGTGCACTGGGACTAAGTAAAAACATTCTTTACCAAAAGACATTCACGCGGATGTTGGTGCTGATTTGTCTGGGTATCGTTTTTAAAAACTCACCTATTCCCTTTTTTGAACCGACTCAAATTAGATTGGGGTCCGTTCTCGGGAGAATTGGGCTGGCTTCGTTCGTTGCAACTGTCTTATATCTAAACTTCAACACCATCCAACGTTTGGGATGGGCCGTGGGTATTTTGTTGACTTATTACGCCGCTTTGTTTTTGATACCTGTTCCAGGATACGGTGCCGGAGATCTCAGTTTTGAAGGCAACTTGGTGGGATGGTTCGACAGAACCTTTCTGCCCGGTAGGTTGCTCCAGGGGACCTATGACGAACTTGGCATATTGACCCAATTTCCCGCTATGTGTCTGACCATTTTTGGAACGATAGCGGGTGAAATCCTGGCTAAGGGCTGGAATGATCACCAAAAAATAAAGGTACTTGCATTGGCCGGGGTAGCAGGAATCGGATTAGGCCTGCTATGGGATCTTCATTTGCCGATCAATAAGCATTTATGGAGCAGTTCATTTATATTGCTAACAGCAGGAATGGCCTTTATCTTTGTGATGGTTTTCTATACGGTAATTGATGTATGGAAAATCCGAAAATGGGCCTTTTTCTTTCAGGTTATTGGGCTTAATTCCCTGACGATTTACTTTGCCTACAGTTTTATAAATTTCAATTATACGTCAAGAAAGCTATTTTTCGGCCTTTACAGCCCACTGCCTGAAGAATGGCATAGGGTATTTGAAGCGTTCGGTGCCTTTCTGCTTGTATGGTTGTTCCTTTATATTCTGTATAGGTTGAAAATATTCGTGAAGGTTTAAGTTCAGCAAAATTCCACCAAGAAGTTCAAGTAGACTCACCGGAGGACACTGAGGTTTTTATAGACTCCTCGGTGTCCTGGGTGGTGTCATTTTTTTAAGAACTTAACGCCGCGGTCAATCCCCTCAATTCTGCCAATCCCTTTAATCTTCCAATTGCGGAGTAGCCTGGGTTGGAGGTTTTCTTCAAGTCGTCCAACATCTGATGACCGTGGTCGGGACGAAATGGGATAGGCTCTTTTCTGGATTTATTTAGTGCAAGAAGCCGTTGCATAATAGCCACCATGTCCACATCTCCGTCAAGGTGGTCAGCTTCATAAAAATTCCCAAGGTGGTCTTTCCTTACATTCCTCAAATGAACAAAGTGAACCCGATGACCAATACGGTCCAAGATAGTTGGAAGGTCATTAAAGGCCCCTGCACCCAATGATCCTGTGCAAAAGCAGATGCCATTAAATTCCTGTGGTACTGCCTCAGTCAAAAACACAAGATCCTCCTCATTGGATACAATTCGAGGCAAACCCAAAATTGCATAAGGGGGGTCATCGGGATGCATGGTCATGATAATTCCTTCCTCTTCACAGACCGATTGAATACTTTCCATAAAATACATCCAATTTTCTCTAAGACCATTCTTACCGATCGTAGCATACAAGGCTATGCTGTCCCGAAGTTGTCCCAACGAAATACCCTTCTCAGTAGGCACACCCATCAAAACAATATCCGTCAATTCCTGAAGGCGTTCAGCAGACATTTCAAACTCCCGCTTGTCCACCTGTGCTAGGATTTCTGGGTTATAAAAAGATTCAGCACCTTCCCGTTGCAACACCTTTAGGTCAAAAACGGCTATATCTACCCAGTCAAAATATAGTGCCTTTGCGCCATTAGCCAACGGATAGGCCAAGTTGCTTCGCGTCCAGTCAAGCACAGGCATAAAATTGTAACAGACCTTTTTCAACCCACAAGCCGCCAGGTTGCGAAGTGAAGTTCGGTAATTCTCCAAGAAATGTTCGGCGTTCTTATCTTTCGTCTTGATGGATTCATGGACGGGCACACTTTCCACAATAAGCCATTCCAGACCTGCTGCTTCGATAATCGCTTTCCGTTCTCTGATTTCCTCGATCGGCCAGATTTCACCATGCGGAATATGGTGCAGGGCGGATACTACTGCAGTAGCTCCAGCCTGCCGGATATCTGAGAGGCTAACAGGATCATTAGGCCCAAACCAGCGCCAACTTTGTATTAATGACATGAAAAAAAAACGTTTTGAGGATAAGAAGTATTCAAAGTAAATAATTGATCACATGATAGCAGCGCTTCACAGATTCCCTGTGCAAACTATGAAAGGGATTTCGGATATGTACTTCTACTATTGACGTGTATAATAGAAGAGTAAAACTAAAAAGCCATACTCCGTATTTCCTTCAATTCCTGAAAAGATCAGTATCAAAATTAGTACGGAACATGGCTTTCTTCCATCTTAGTGAACGGTTAGATCACGTAATCTACTCCATATGGGAACCGTTGAGGTCTTGAAAGCATGGCGTTTGCTTCATCGTCATTTTTGAAGCGTTCTCTTATGGGATCCCAATATAACTTGCGTGGGATTTTCATAGCAATATGGGACAGCAGACAAGCACTATTGGACCGCTGGGCAACTTCTGCCGGGGTAATGGTCTGCTGACGGCTAACGATACAGTCCAGCCAGTTTTTATGATGTTCCGAACTTTCATACAGGTGAATTTCATCAGGCCCAATTACAGAAGTCAGAATTTTCGGATCACTTGCTTTGAACGCTTCACTGGCCTTGCTGCCGGCAACCGGGTCAGAGGCTGTTACACCCACATTGCCCCTCGCCACAAAAATCCAACCATCTGTTCCTTCAAATCTTACCCCATTAGGATAAGCCCCGCTAACGAGCATGGTTGCTCCATTGGCATATTTGGCAGTAACTTCAAAGTCCCCATGTACGTTCCAGAGGCCTTCTGTTGGAAATGAAGCGGTAGCTTCCAATTCTATCGGCCCGGTATACTCCGTGCCCATACCCCAGTGGGCTATATCCAAGTGATGCGCTCCCCATCCGGTAATCATTCCCGCTCCAAACTGCTCACATCGAAGCCATCCCGGTCGATCATTCAAATTAGTCTGAGAGTGAACCCGGTCTAGCGTATACGGAACCATCGGCGTAGAACCCAACCACATGTCGTAATTTAAGTTTGGAGGTACTGGCATTTCCTGAGGATTACCTCCTGCCGGATCTCCGGGTAGACCAACCAAAATACGCTTTACCTCACCTATTCTACCATTCCGTACCAATTCACATGCCCTTTTAAACTGTGGCCAAGGGGATACGGAGCGCTGCTGGCTTCCAATTTGGAAAATTGCACCAGTGCGGTGAATGGTATCACTCATTGTCCTACCCTCAGAAATGGTAAGGGATGTGGGCTTTTGCATGTAAATATCCTTTCCTGCCAAGGCTGCTTCCATGGCGGGTTGGGCATGCCAATGGTCAGGAGTACTTATGATGACTGCATCAATATCCTTCTGCAGCAACATTTCCTTGTAGTCATCATATATTTTGACATCTACATAATTAGGTTTGTCATATTTATCAGCATATTGTTTTTCTATCCACTCCTTACCCATTTGGGCCCTTTTACTGTCCACATCCGCTACAGCTATTACCCTGGCAATTTCATTTTTCATAGTCTCAGGAAGATCGTGTGTCATTCCTATTCGGCCAAAGCCAATCTGTCCGATATTGATCTTATTACTTGGCGCGTTTTTTCCCAAAACAGACGCGGGCACGATAGTGGGAAATCCTGTAATAGCCAAAGAGGCTGCCAAAGCTCCTTTGGTGCTGGATTTCATGAAATTCCTGCGGCTAAGTTTGTCGGTACCTACTTTTTTCATGTGTTTATAATTTGTTTTTTAGCGGTCACATGGAATCTCGCCACGATAATTATCTCTCTATGTGAAATTTTCGTCATGCTCGATTTCATCGAATCTTCGCTAGGTTATTTATACAGTCAATGATAATTTTTTCTTATTAATTTTTAAACGCTTTAAGCGGAGTATCTCTATCCGTCGCATACGCTTGATTAAAGTCTCTTTGTTTCACTTGGGATGCAACAAATCGCATTCCTTGTAACATGTGGTTGATAAAGGTAGGATCTTCGTAGTCTTTGATATGGTGGCCTAGAGCAGTAACCCATACTACACCTCCATCAAAATCCTGATGCCAAACCGCAGGGTAATACCTTGCAAATGGCTCTGATAGTTCACGGATCCTTTCTTCCTGATCCTTATTCAGTGACTCCAAGTCATGGGCCATAATTACCTTAATTCCTGGATATAATTCCTTCATGAGATAACATTCGTCTTCCTTCTCCCAAACGTTTGGCATTCCCTCCATGGAAGGATGAGAATGGTCCAGTTTATTTACTCTTAGGTTTTGAAATTTAGGGTGCCACACAAACCGCCCGCCGATCATCATCTTGAACCATTCCCAGTTTCTTTCCGTCCCGACAACGGAATGTATCCCTACCAGGCCACCGCCGGCTTGAATATATCGTCGAAAAGCCACCCGCTGCTCATCCGTGTCAAATACGTCGTTGTTTGTGCTGGTAAAGACCATAAAATCAATGGTTTTAAGCTTGTCTTCAGCAAAAATGCTAGGATCGTCAGATACTTCTACAGAAAATCCATGTTGAACACCTAAACGCTTAACACTTTCCACAGCAAAGGGAATGTTATCATGTACAAATCCTTCCCCGTTTTTGGTATAAACCAATACTTTTAAACCACTTAAGTGGTCGTCTGCCGCCAAACCCGTGGAGCTAACGAAACAGCCGAGAAAAAATACCACTACTAATTTTTTGAATGTTGTGTGCATTTTTAGTTTGTCGTTTTTAACTTCAATTTTCCAGTCAATATATAAGATTTTTTTCTTTGTTCAAGATTTAATCAAGAACGATTTTTACTTTGGGAGGAAAAGCAAAATTCTGCCAGGCATTTTCAGCCTCTTCAGCTGTCAGCTTTTTGCTTGAAACCAAAAACCTGTAGTTTAGGACATAATTTTTACCCGGCTCAATATTCCAGTCCATATTTTTTGTGGGTGCAAAGTTGGCGTACATATCGCCTCTGTCATACTGGTTTTCCGGCCAAATCCGCAGGGGCTCGGGATGGTTGTAGTTGGTTGGGGAGGACATCATCACCACAGAGGCGTAATCATCGTCTATGTCACCCTGTACAATACACCAAGTCGCCAAGCTCCCGTCAGCCTCTACCCTGTTTTTTCCCTCTGATGTAATTACTTCACTGTTATACCTGTCCCACTTCTCCGTGGTCCTCCAGCCTAAACTTCCATAGCGGTATTCCTTAAGCAGTACAGGGTCATCTGTAGCAGTGTTGAGCGAAATTGAAATATCGGCCAAGTAAATTCCATCCTCTTCTGGAGTGGCAAAGATGTTGGTCCCCTGTGTTTCCACCATGGCTACTTTTGGAGTCACATTTCCTTTAAGAACCACATGTTCGTGCAATACCTTATAGCCTGCGAAAACCGGACCTTGAATTTTTTCCAGGGTATTTGCATACCTTACAGTACCCTGCCTTTCTTTTAAGTTCCAAAAATCAATCGTCTGTCCTTCAAACTCCGCACTGGTCCAGGGATTCCATAGTCCATAATGGTGATAATGGTCAGGTGGTTGAATTCGGGTAAGCGCTTTTCCGGTAGGGGACCACATTGGATGTACAAATCCACTTCTGGCATACGCAGAATCCACACCTGCGGGAGGATAAGCCACCGCATGGTTATACTGCCAAAGATCGTTACCTTCCCTTCGTATATAAATTGCAGCATCATCCATGACAATTGACAGAAAGGAAGTATTGCTCAAGCTTGGGCTTTTATGTATTTCAAAAACACGTTTTTCACCTTGGTTTTCCCTAGAAGAAACCATCCAGTAAAGCTTTCTGCCACCTTGGTTATAAATCTGATAAGGGATTGATATAGCCTGACCCTGAACAACTTCCATAAGCTGAATAACAGAGTCAGCCAAATGGGTAATGTGGTCCAAGTCCACACTTATGGGAAATGCGAATTTTGGGGAATCTTTCAATTCGATTTCCAATGTCGCCAATCGCTGCCCCCATGCAGAATTTCCTGACTGCATTGCAACAAGCAACAAGAAAATAAAAAACGAACGCTTCATAGTTATTGGGCTACTGAATAGTATTTTCGGGATTAATTGTTGTAAACATATATATATATTTGTTCGCATACAATGGAAATCAAAAAAATTATGCAATCGGTTTCATTTTTTCGATTCTTTGTTTACCTTACCCGTAAAATATTGGCATGAAGGCTATTCGATGAAGAAAGAAATTACAATTTATGATATTGCGGAAAGTATTGGGTTTTCTCCCACAACGGTGAGTAGGGCGCTGAGCAACCATCCGCGGGTCAAGGAAAACACCAAAATTAAGATTTTTGAGGCTGCCGCTAAACTCGGGTATCAATCCAATATATTTGCCTCCAACCTTCGTAGAAAACACACCTTTAACATCGGCGTCATTGTCCCGCGACTCAATAGCCCCTTTCAATCATCCGCACTGGCTGGTATGGAAAAGGTCGCCAGCCAAGCAGGATACAACCTGATTATCAGCCAATCACTTGAATCCCTTACGAAAGAAATCGCAAATACCAAAACGATGTTCAACAGTAGGGTCGATGGATTATTGGTGTCATTGGCTGCGGATACGGAGGCAATTGATCATTTTGAACCGTTTTTTAAAAAGGAAATTCCCGTCATCTTTTTCGACAGAGTTCCTGAGCAAAACTATGGAATGGGCGTGGTTATAGACAATGAAAAAGCAGCATTCGAAGCTACTGCGCACCTCATTGAACAAGGATGCGAAAACATTGCCCATGCGTTGGGAAACCTGAAGATCAATGTATATGCGGACCGGTTGAAAGGATACCAACGAGCGTTGGAATCACATGGAATCCGACACGCTCCGCAAAATGTGATTCTGACGGATTTGAGTGAGGAGGCAGGGGAGAAAATTGTAAGCCAACTCATGGAAATGAAACCGCGTCCCGATGGCTTATTGGTATCGAATGACAGCTGCGCCGCTAGCTGCCTTGTTGCTCTGAAAAAGCGGGGAATTGAGGTGCCGGAAGAAATCGCTCTGGTTGGGTTTAACAATGATGTCATTTCGCGTATGGTTGAACCGAATCTAACGACGGTCAGTTATCCGGGATTTCAAATTGGAGAAGTTGCTATGGAAAAGCTTATCCAAAAACTCGTAGCTAATGAGTCTGGTATAAAGCAGGAGAAAGAACTTATTATTCTCCCCTTTAATTTATTAGTACGAGCATCTACCCTGAAAAACACTATTCCAAAGAACAGTTAATCCAATTTTTTTTTGCTGCCTTTCTGAAAATTCCGCTGCTCCAGACAAATGGATCGACTCAACGCTAAATCTCTGGCGTTACCAGACTTAAGTCAATTCAACTTTAAATTAAAAATCCCGTATCAGGATTGTGCACAGGTCCGATCAACTATTTTACTTTATACTAACTATTTATGTTCTCAAATAGCCTAATTCCTATTTTTATTTTCCTTTTGGGATTGGCCTATCTGGGTTCCTGCGGTCAAAATGGTCGTTTGATGGATTTGGCCCAGACAAATGAAACCGGATACGAGGAAATCGCCATGATCCCCGATCCCAAGACCGTACCCAGTGATGATCACCAAGCTTCACAAACCGATGAAAGCAGAAAAATTATTAAGTCGGGAAATATACGGTTTGAAACGTCTGATGCTGTAGAAACAAAAAACCAAATTCTAGAAATCGTTAACGCCCATAAGGGCTATATTTCAAGTGAATACTCCAACTCATATGGAAATATTACAGAGTACACGGTTTCACTTCGGGTACCCGCGGTTGAATTTGACCAACTAACAGAAAAAATCACTAA
Source organism: Lunatimonas sp. (assembly GCA_035460985.1). Lineage (GTDB taxonomy): Bacteria > Bacteroidota > Bacteroidia > Cytophagales > Cyclobacteriaceae > Lunatibacter. The sequence goes on along the minus strand of DATHWC010000190.1, from coordinate 7,026 downwards.
GTTGGCAAAAAAAGTTGACAGCCAAAATATCAGTTCCTTGGATGTTTCGGAAGAGTTCATAGACATCAATTCAAGGATTAATACTAAGAAAGCGTTGGAAACAAGGTATCGAGAGCTATTACAACAAGCTACCACTGTCGAGGATATCTTAAAAATTGAAAAAGAAATCGGTAATCTAAGGTCTGAAATTGAGTCTATCGAGGGACGCTTAAATTATTTAAAAAATCAGACTTCCATGAGCACATTCGAGGTGTCCTTTTATGAAAAATCGGCTTCTTCCAGATTTGGTCTTTCAATAGGAGGAGCCTTAAGAAACGGATGGAACAATTTGCTGAGCTTTTTACTGTGGCTACTGAATATTTGGCCATTTGTACTTATCGCAGGAATAGTAACCATCGCCACGTTACGTATTCGAAAGAGAAAGAGTAGTTAGCTAATGATTCCGAACAACTCGTTCATTATCGATAATCTTCGGTGGATTGTTGCTACCTTTGCATCATGTCCGAATTACCCTTCAATTACTCTAATTATTTACAAACTTTAGGCCTGGAAGCATTTAATGAAATGCAACAGGAGTTTTTTGACAAAGCTTCCGGCTCAGACCAACTAATATTGCTAGCCCCCACCGGCTCAGGCAAGACGCTGGCCTACTTACTTCCACTCATAAAGATGCTGGACGTTAACAAGTCTGTAGTTCAAGCACTGGTGATCGTTCCTTCCAGAGAGTTGGCCTTGCAGATCGAGCAGGTGTTCAAATCCCTTAAGACCTCGTTCAAAGTCACAACTTGCTATGGGGGGCATTCCATGAAAACCGAACAAAATGCCCTGCTAGATGCCCCGGCGGTTATCATAGCTACACCCGGACGATTGTCCGAGCACGTAGACAATGGATCTTTTGACCCAGGCAATGTACGGTTGGTTGTATTGGATGAGTTTGACAAGTCGTTGCAGTTTGGTTTTCATGAGCAGCTAAAAGTCATATTTGAAAAACTTCCCGGTGATCAAAGGCACTTCCTTACTTCAGCTACACAGCTTTCTCGGTTACCGGAATTTTTACCTTTTAGATCTGTGGTCGAGATTGACTATTTAAAAGATGCGCTAGATTCAAAGTTGAAGTTGAACATAGTAAGAACTACAACCGTTGAAAAAGTCGAAACGTTAATGCGGTTGATCGCAGGATTTGGTCATGAGGTATGCCTAGTGTTCTGCAACCACCGGGATGCTGTTGATCGAATTAGTGCTTTGCTATCCAGCAATCAGTTTGAGCATTCCGTATTGCACGGAGGCATGGAACAAATCGATCGGGAAAAAAACCTGATTAAATTCCGAAATGGAACGCATCATGTCCTGATTGCGACTGATTTGGCTTCGAGGGGGTTGGATATACCTGAAATCAAACATGTAGTACATTACCAGTTGCCTCCTAAAGAGGATGCCTTTATTCATAGAAACGGCAGAACAGCCCGCATGCATGCTTCTGGACAAAGTTATTTAGTCCAGGCAAATGATGAGCAGTTACCAGAATACATTCTTGGTCCCATTGTCGAACTCGAATTACCTGTGGAAATCAAGCTCCCGGAACCATCGCCTTGGGCGTGCCTTTACATCAGCGCAGGCAAAAAGGATAAAATCAGCCGGGGAGATGTGGTGGGAATGTTGACTAAGAAAGGAGGCTTGATTCCAGAACAGATTGGCTTGATCACCATACTGGATACTTCTACCTATGTAGCGATAGATCGGAAACAAATGCAACTGCTTTTGGAAAAAGTAGGCCAAGAGCGTATCAAAAAAGTAAAAGTTAGAATGGCGGAGGCAAATTAAAAAAACTCCCTTATAAACTGTCGGCTGTCCATCACGGGAATCTCCGAATAGAAAAAATCTGATATATTCTCTGTAATTATAAGCTGACAACCTTTTTCAATTGCGGAATAATACTCCATACCATCCTCGAAATCAACTATACGCCTATCATTAATGGCTTGGGTGACCACTCCATGATCCACTTTGGTAATTCCTACCTTTGTAGTCAAAAGCTGCATTTTCCTTTGCGCAGCTTTCGAACCACTTTTTTTTTCAGAAAAATAAAATGAGATCGCCAAACATATAGGTGACGTAAACAACTGATATGGTTGTCGATCCGCCAAACTCAAGATCCTAGAAGTATAGTTGAAAATTGGATATTCCTGATTGAGCACGGAAATCAAGATATTTGCATCCAAAAACAATCTCATTTCTTGGATTCAAAATACTCATTTTTCAATGATTTTCTGGAAGTTGACTTTTTATATTCGGCAGGCCCCTCTGCAACCATATTCACCCAGTCAGAAATTGGCAATTCATCCAGGGACTTATAGTCACCAGATGTGATCTGAGCATATAAAAACTCTGTAAGTCTGGATAAACTTATTTGCTGGGAAGCAGCGAACTCTTTGGCCTTTTCGATGACCTGCCTATCGAAGGAAAGTGTGATTTTGGCGTCCATATTTCTGCTGATTTCAAATTATACGACAAAGTTAAAATTTCTTTACGTATAACCAAAATGATTGGCCATAAATTTTGCTTGTCAGGTTTTTGTGGTCGCTTCTTCCAGGTTATATAAAGCAACAATTATCTGCATCAGTGCTGCAGTTGTTTCCGGAGTTTTTCCTTTGATTTTACCAAACTTGCCTATTGACAGTAAATTGTCTACCGCTTCCCTGTCACCTTCGAACCTTTTCAATTCCTCGGTGTAAAGTCCCTCTAGCAATTCCTGTTCTTCCTTTTTGGGAGTTCTTCCTAGTATCCTTACAAAAGCTTCCCCAATGGCTTCTTCTGATCTTTCAAAATCAGCATCCAAATTGGCAGCCAGCACCCTGGAAGCTTCCAGTACCATAGGGTCATTGAGGAGGGCGAGCGCCTGCAAAGGGGTATTGGTTCGTTGACGCTTTACCTGGCAGATATCCCGATTGCTACCATCAAAAATCAACAATGCTGGCGGTGGCAAGGTTAATTTGATGAAGGTGTACATGCCCCTTCTATACAACTTGTCTCCCGAATCCGTCCTGTACACAGCCAATTCCCCCCTTCCGGAGGAGGACGCTTCCCAAAGCCCGTCTGGTTGATATGGTTTGACACTGGGCCCACCGATTTCTGGCACCAATAAACCACTACTTGCCAATACAAAATCACGAATATGTTCCGCGTTTAGACGGAGTCTGGGGAATCTGCTAAGAAAAACATTTTCCGGATCTTTTTCGAAATTTGCGGGATTGACTACTGCTGACTGCCTATAAGCGGCCGAACCCATTATTTTCTTGATTAAATATCGGATATCCCAGCCCTTCTCTTGAAAATCAACCGCCAGCCAATCCAGCAGCTCCGGATGTGTAGGTAAATCCCCCTGCATCCCGAAGTCTCCCGTAGAAGCCACCAAGCCAACTCCAAAGATTTCTTGCCAAATCAAATTGACGAAAACCCGGGCAGTAAGCGGATTCTCATCCGAAAAAGTCCATTGGGCAAGGCCTAGCCTGTTAGTTGGATATTGTGAGCCGAAGGATAATATTGAAGCCGGAGTACGGGGAAAGACCCGCTGATCAGTAGGGGCGTCATAGATACCCCTATCCAATATGTAGGTGTTTCTCAAGGTATCCTTAAAATCCTCCATGACAGACACATAAATCCGACTGGTGTCTTGTACATTGACGAAGTTTAGAATTCCTTCTACATCTTCTTTGTCAATGGTCATGAGTGGAGTCTTGGAGCGTATGGCAGACCCTGCCCCACCCTCAAACCCTTTTTCCGGTGTATTGTTGAAAAAGGCAAAAAGGCTAAAATAATCTTCTTGGGAAATGGGGTCGTACTTGTGGTCATGGCACTGCGCACACTCTGCCGTCACACCCAGAATTGCCTTGGTGAAGGTATTGGTTTTATCCAGCACATATTCGATACGGTATTCCTCGTCAATTACACCTTCCTCTTCAGTATATTTGTGGTTTCGGTTAAATCCAGTTGCCAAAATATGCTCTTTAGTAGCGCCTTCCATAAGGTCTCCGGCCAGTTGCCAGGTGACAAATTGGTCGTAGGGCATGTTTTTGTTAAACGCATGGATTACCCAATCTCTGTAGGGCCACTGAGTCCTGTAATTATCGTTTTGGTAGCCAAATGAGTCTGAATATCGGGATATATCCATCCATAACCCCGCCATTCGCTCTCCATAAGCTTTATCTTTAAGCAGCCTGTCAATCAATTTTTCCGTGGCATCCGCGGATGTGTCATCCAAAAAAAGTCGAAGGTCTTCCGGAGACGGTGGAAGTCCGGTAATATCCAGACTTATCCGTTTTAACAGGAATGCTTTGTCGGCCGCCTCATTTGGTTGGAGCCCCCTATCACTCATGGCTTTCCACAGGAACCTATCAATTTCGTTTTTGGACCAATGGTCATTGGGATCTAGGGGAACGTTTGCTTTTAAGGGCTTGGTAAATGCCCAGTGGGGTTCATAAACCGCCCCTTGCTTTATCCATTTTTTAAGTGTTTCTTTCTGTTCATCAGAAAGTATCAGGTTTGACTCGATTGGGGGCATCTGTTCCGCCGGGTCTGTAGAGAAAATCCGGTGGACCAGTTCAGATTCACCGGGTTTTCCCGGAATCACTGCATGAAGTCCCAAGTTTTCCTTCAGCGCGGCGTAGGCACCCTCAGGGGTGTCCAACCGGAGTCCAGCTTCCCGTTTATTTGCGTCAGGTCCATGACAGGCAAAACAGTTATCCGAAAGTATGGGGCGAATATGAAAATTATAGCTTACCTGGTCAGGAACTGATTCACTGTCAGATAAACCCGATTTGGAATCACAGGAAATCACCAATGGTGATACAGCAAGTACTGCAACGCTCCAAATAAACCAAATTTTACCTGAAATATTATGCATGGGGTTCAAAAGACAAGGTTAATTATTATGGTCCATCTTTATTTCTTAAAAGGAAATTTAATGCAAAAAATGGTCAATAACAACGTATTATATCATTGTTTTGATGAACTAAGGTTATTTTGTTTTAACTGGTTGAAGAAATGCTTCACCCGGATCAATCCAGTGGCGTAAATCGTATGGCATAGTACTCACAGGTACCTTTTCCTGAATTTCTAATTCCGTGCGGATCCATGGAAGCCAGAAAAATAAGCGAACCCGGCCCAAGCATGTACGGTGTCCCATTGATCATTTCTTCTACTTCGCCCTCTAGAATCAGAATAATTTCCTCATCCAAATGGGTATGCGGATCGTGGCTTTTTTCTCCTTCGTTGAGCGTTGTAATATGCATTTCCAACTCCTTCAGAGTTGAGGAGGCATCTTGCCGGATGCTTCTTCGACCTCCTTTGGCATTTTCTTTAAATTCCATACCATGATAACCAAATGGTTCGATTGGGTAATTATTCTCAGATATTTGCGCTGTAAGTTTACGTTGATCGGGTTTCCATTGAATCAGAAAATAAGTTACCTCAGGCCCCGTCTCGCTCGAAAACTTAACGTTTTTTCCCTGTGGTATAAGGACAACACTTCGTTCTTCCATCACATTTTTGAAATTCTCTCCCTCAATGCCCAGTTTACCTTGCTTAATGATTATAAGCTTTTCAGAATTAGGATCCAGATCTTCATCGATAACTGCGGAATTACTGGAAATAGTTTTCAGGGACACTTGAAAGGAACTGAAAAACAACGTGCTCCAGTCAACATAATCCTTTTTCGCTCCAGGAGAAATGGATTCGGAAGGAATCATTTTGTATTCAAAAACACTGGAGGGAAGCGGCTCTTTTTGCGCCAGAACTAAACCATGAATCAATAACAGGAAGCCGCTTAAGAAGAATTTTTGGGTCATCGTTAATATTTATTTTAAGTAAGACAAAATGAAAGAAACGTATTGCTGAGTTGGCTTTTTTTAAGTTATCGGATTTTAACTATGCGGAATTTTCTATCGGATAAGAAAGGTATTCCGACTTACTACCTAATTTCCCTAAACCATCAAGTCTGTTTTCATTTCCTGGAATTACTGGCAGGTCAAAAAATCCAGTTTTTGGTGGGATTTTGGGATTAAGGTAATCGATTTTCATATTAGGGAGTCCATTAGGGCAATGTGACAACTATTCGTTCATAAATGTAAAAAATTTAAAATAAAAATGAATTTTAGTTGAAGTTATTTATTGTTTTGGCAAACCAAAATGAAGTCCCAGTGGCAAAAATATAGATGACTTTGGGATAAAAAACCCATCATATCCCTTCCCTCGTTTGCCAGAACAGATTATGTCCATCACTAGACAAATATAGACCGTCAGCGTCATCGAATCAAGCCAGGTTAGCGGAAATCACAACAGATTTTCGGGTTAGGAAGCATGTTAAAAATAAAATTGCGTAACTCAAAAAATACCGATAATTATTAAATAAAAAATAAAATAAAATTTCTACAATTGCCATTTATTTGATTATTAATTATTAAAATAACACTATTTGAAATATTTTTCTGGTGTATTTTCCATTTAGTTAAAATAATAGACAATAATTGCGATTTTCAGGATAGAAAAAAAGATGGTGTTTTTTTTGACAAATCAATAATTTAAGCACATCTTTATTTTCAAACCGATAAGTCTCTGACAGAAAAATGGATAAAATTTTAGATATTGACAATGTAGACCTTAAGATCATCTCGCTACTCAATGAAGATGCTAAGACTCCCTATACTGAAATCGCCAAAAAGGTTTTTGTGTCTTCTGGAACTGTTCATGTAAGGATGCGGAAATTGGAAGATATGGGGATTGTCAAAAGTGCCACACTTAATATCGACTTTTCCAAATTAGGCTATGATATTTCTGCATTTTTAGGGATTTATCTTGAAAAAAGCTCCTTATACGACACAGTGATTGAGCGTCTCAAAGAAATAGCAGAAGTGATCAATGCCTATTATACGACAGGTAACTACAGTATATTCGCAAAAATCATCTGTAAAGACACCAACCACCTAAGGGATGTCCTGAATAAAATCCAGCAGGTAGAGGGAATTGACAGAA
>DATHWC010000189.1:0-6433 GCA_035460985.1 Lunatimonas sp. | reverse complement strand
GCATCATTAAATCCATGCATACCGAGGCAATCAACCACGATCCAGCCCTTACTTTCTTTCAGACCGGAGCACAGCAAGGAAACCGTCCCAGTATGGGAGCTTGGTTAAGTTATGGCCTGGGGAGCGAGAACAGCAATTTGCCAGCTTTTACTGTACTGCTTTCCAAAGGAAAGGGCAATGGACAAGGTGTTTATTCCAAGCTTTGGAGCAATGGCTTCTTGGAGTCAGTACACCAGGGGGTACAATTTAGCAGTGGCGATGACCCCGTACTTTATCTAAGTAACCAGGAGGGAATGAGTGGGCAACAGCGGCGAAAAATGCTGGACCGGTTGGCAGAATTGAATCATTTGTCCTTTGAGAAATTGGGAGATCCTGAGATCCATGCCAAAGTTGCCCAATATGAAATGGCCTACCGCATGCAAACCGCAGTCCCCGAGGCCACGGACTTGTCCAAAGAGCCGGACATGATTTTTGACTTATATGGCGAGGACAGCAGAAAGCCAGGCACTTTTGCGGCAAATTGCTTATTGGCAAGAAAGCTGTCTGAAAACGGCGTAAGGTTCGTTCAGCTATACCACCAGGGTTGGGACCAACATGGAAATTTGCCCAATGAAATGCGTGATCAGGCAAAAGATGTGGATCAGGCTTCTGCGGCCTTGATTATTGACCTTAAGCAACGAGGTCTTTTGGATGAAACATTGGTGATTTGGGGCGGGGAATTTGGCCGCACCAACTATTCCCAGGGCAAACTAACCAAAGAAAATTACGGACGTGACCACCATCCCAGATGTTTTAGTATTTGGATGGCTGGAGGCGGCGTCAAGCCGGGTTTTGTATATGGAGAGACAGATGAGTTTGGTTATAATATTGCCAAAAACCCCGTGCATGTGCACGATTTTCAAGCAACGGTGCTTCATCAACTTGGGTTGGACCACGAACGGTTGATCTATAAGCACCTCGGCAGAAGATTCCGGCTGACGGATGTTGCCGGGCATGTGGTGAAGGATTTGTTGGTATAGTGATTTCTTAAGCGAGATTGGTTTACGTGATACCTTAGAATAGGCAGAAAATGATAAGATGGTCTTTTTTATTTCAGCGTTTACATCACTGTTGGTATCGTCTTTTGGCCAATCCAAAGAAGATAGTATTTATGGTATGCCAAGAGACCAAAACAAAGCTTGGTTGAAAGAATTAAAAATAGCAGATAAGAGAATCAACTTTCTATGATTTAGAAGTAAATGTTTCTATTAAAATATGTACCTAGATACCCTCATAGCTTCCGCCTTGCAGATTTTGGCGTTAAGAAATGCGGGCAGTGCGGTGGCAAAGGCAGAGGCATGTCTGACGAGGGATTTGGTTGAAATTAGATCATTTTTTGAAATTATTTTAAATCCCGAGGAGTTTGCCTATGTGCGGGTTGTGCGCGGATTTTAGACAAAATATGCACAGCGGCGGGGTTTTTTGATTACTTTTTTGACCTGCAGCAAAAAAGTAATAAAGTACAATATTCAGAAAAGAGATCTCTTATTTTTTGTCAACATTTACAAATTAATATTGCAATCCCATAGGTTTTAGAATTTCTCAGAACACTTGTATTGAAAATTACGATCTTTCAGTTGGTTTAATGAAGGGCAGAACGTATAGGCAGATTCTTGACCACCTCTCCTTCGAATTCCATCATTTCATGTAAACGGGAATACACCGTGTTTTCATCAAAATATTCCAGCGCCAACTCCACGAAGATATTGCCGTGTTTTGCTTCCGAGGCCCAAAGCGTTTTATAGAATTTCCGTAGTTCTTCCTCGTTTTGGGCTTCGGCAACCATCTTGAAACGCTCACAGCCCCGACATTCTACGATGGACCCCAACAACATCCGAGATAGAAATCTGGTATCCGCAGTTCCTCCATGAGTTAACGGGGTAAGTTGTCTGATATAAGGATCTTCCTTCATGTCACGGTTTAAAGGAACACTGCGCTTCTGCATCAGATCAAAAACTTGCTGGAAATGTTCCAACTCTTCAATGGCGGTCTCTATCATGTCAGGAATAATTTTAGTCCTATCAGGATATTTGGCAATAAGGGAAGTAGCCATGGCTGATGCCTTGCGCTCACAATCGGCATGGTCTTGTAAAAAAGCGTCAAAATCCGCCATCACCGCATCCAGCCAGGCTTGGGATGAGGGAACTTTTAAATCAATGGAATATTTCATCGGTCTATCTTGGTTGACTCAAAGATATCCATTCTTTTTTTAATTTTGCTTTTGCCAAGAAGGATAGATTAATGGCGACATAAAAATCAAATTGGGTTTAGATGGATAAATGATCTATTTTCACGGGTGGAAAAATGCAGGAAACGAAGGGCTTGATTTTTTTTGATTTAACCTCTTATCCTATTAATGCAATCTAAATTACTTTAATTTAATGCGGCAGCTTTTATCTATTTATACACAGCGATTTTTGGTGAATCCAGCCTATATCAAATCAGTTCCCGATCCAAACTTGAGTTTAATAGTAGTTATACCTAGCTATAAAGAACCAGATATCTTGTCAACTTTACAATCCTTAGCTGCCTGCCACCCTGCAAAAGGGAGGGTGGAAGTGATTATAACAGTCAATGCAGCGGAAGGTTCTGGGCCTGAAATCGCCAAAATCAATCAATGTACCATAGATCAAATAGAAAATTGGAAGGCAAATCAAAAACCATCCTTTATAAACGTTTTTACTATTCGCGAGGAACGTTTGCCAGAAAAATTCGCGGGTGCAGGACTTGCCAGAAAGATAGGCATGGATGAAGCGTTGAGAAGGTGGTGTTGGTTGGATAGAGATGGGCCTATCCTATGTTTAGATGCGGATTGTTCGGTATCGAAAGATTATTTCATTGCTGCGGAAAAAGCTTTTGAAAACCCCGAATTAAAATTGGGACACTTCGAGTTTTGTCATAATTGGGAAAATGAAACCAATCCCTTGCTAAGGCAAGGAATTATTGAATACGAGCTTCATTTACGGTGCCACATATTAGGTCTGGCAAATGCAGGTTATCCTTTTGCGATGCATACAGTTGGCTCATGCATGTCCGTGAGAGCTTCTACCTATGCAAAAGCAGGTGGAATGAACCGCAGAAAAGCCGGGGAAGATTTCTATTTTATGCACAAACTTCTTCCCTTGGGTGGATTTGAATATATACCTGCTACAGTTTACCCTTCTTGCAGGATTTCGGACAGAGTTCCGTTTGGAACGGGGAGAGCACAGTGGGAGCGGATGATTAACAGAAAGTTAAGCACTACCTATTCAAGTGAAATCTATTTAATTTTAAAAGAATTTTTCAAGCAGGTGCCCAATTGGTATGCCAAAGAGGTTTCTTTTGACAAGCTCAATCCGGAAGTTGTTGCTTTTTTACTTAAACATCAGTTGAAAGAAAAGATTTCCCAAATGAAGCGGCAATCCAAGAGTTATGATGTTTTTTTTCGTCGATTTTGGCAGTGGATGGATGGATTTATGGTGTTAAAATTGGTTCACTACTTAAGAGACCATGGCCTTCCAGATCAACCTGTCTTATTTGTTGCTGAAGATCTGATCAGGGAAATTGACAATCAAAAAATCAAACAATTAATTCAGGACTTGAAGATGTAGCAATTAGTTTGATTTAAATATTATTCCTCATGCGGTTCCACGATCAGGTAAACCGCAATGTTTTCTTCCGCGGTAATTTCAATTCCTTCTATTAGTTCGTTTCCGGTATAACGCCTCGTTTTTCCGTCATGAACAAAATGCACCAAATAGCTTTTCGATGCGTCCACGGTAAACCATTCCGGAAATTGATTTATCCGGGGGTAATCCAAGGGAAGGTTAAAAATCTCTTGATGACGGGCATAGTCGAAATGTATTTTGCCATTCCAATCTGCCTCAGCGAGGATTGAAACCTTAAGATCATTTCCATCTTGAACAGCACCGAAATACACATTTTCATGCCAAGGGGTAATGGTGGTTCCAAGTGTTTTATATAAACAATACATGATGGTGGTACGGGCAAAATTCCCGTCACCGTGCCATCCTTCGAGGATACCGTTTCCCCGGTAGGCCTCCGTTCCACTGCGATGGGAAGAATCCTGCATGGACCACATTACCTGTGTTTGGCTGTCGATCCATTCTTTAACTTTAGGTACCCGTTCTCTATTATATAAGTTCAGTGCACTTTCAATCGCATCCGCATAGCCGTCTTGACTTCCTCTTTCCCAGTCGTAATACGTATATTCATGCAAATTATCAAAGGCTGTTAGAAGTGCATCCCTATAAGGCTCGTGCCCATCCAGCATGTATACACCATAGTATGCGTTGAAGGTATACCCCCAAGTGTCCGCAATACCATCATTCAGAATTTCGCCTGTAATGGGATTCACCTGATTGTAAAACAAACCATGCTCGTTGGTTCCTACCTCCAAAATCCGATCAAGCATTTCATAGATTTGTGGTTGATAAGCGGCTTTTTTTTCCGGGTTTGCAAAGGCACTTGTAAGGTAAAGTTCACAGAGTCCGGAGACGATCTCGCATCCATGGTCACGAAGTCGGATGAGTTCTGAATCTCTGGTGGGATGGTTTTCCCCCAACAAATAAAAGTCTCCCAAACGAAATGCCCAATCCAAATATTTCTGATCTCCGGTAATCCAATAGACTCTGGAAAGCACCTGCAAGAGCTCCCCGTTTACTTCCACATTTTGGGAAGGGATCAACCCAAAAGGCGTTTCATAACTGGCATTTTTCCATATATCATCTACCATTCCTACCATACGGTCAGACCATGGAGTTATTCCTATATATTCCGTTAAAGGCAACAAACCGTCTTTCACATATTCAGAGGATCCGAATATAATTTCATCCATATCAATTTCCTCGGACACAAAATCCTGTTTGGAAAAGGACCAGTCGTCCGGCAATCGGTCTAGACGGTTGGTTAGTCTTTGTTCAGCTTCCAGCATCGCCTTCATGGGGCCACTATACATTTCCTTATCCAAAATAGCTGCCGTAAGCACCATAAATGGGTAATTGTCCGCAGCCGCATCCTTTGCGTTCCAAAAATCCTTTGAGTCAGTCAGATTTCTTGGAATTAAACCGGATTGGGGATCTGCAAATTCCAGCCAAGCCTTAACATAGTTCAAACATCGTTCAAAACCTTCATGCGCCAGAAAACCGTTTTCCAAAGCTTCCTGAAAATGTGGGTCCTCATGTTTGTCTGTCTGACACTGACTACAAACCAATCCAAGTACGACCAAGACTAACAATCTCATTTTAAAGTGGGGTAGGTGAGTGGGACTTTATTTTGTATCTGTTAAAAATATAAAAAATAAAATAAAAGTTGGCTATTAAAGAAAAAAATAACAAATACTATGTACTATTATTTTGAATTGCCTTCTTTACGTCTACTACCTCAAGAAAAATCCCTACTGGAACTTTTCCAGTAGGGATTAAATTTTTGGTTTGAATTTGACGGTTATTATTCAACCCGCCATAAATAAGCCTCATATCCTTCGGATTTCATTTCAGCTTTTGGTATAAATTTCATTGCAGCGGAATTCATGCAATACCGTAAACCCGTAGGATCAGGGCCATCATTGAACACATGCCCCAGATGAGAATCGCCTAGCTTGCTCCTAACTTCTACACGGACCATGCCTTCGCTCCGGTCCACAGGCTTGTCCAGATAGCGCACATCTATAGGTTTGGTAAAACTCGGCCATCCGGAATAAGATTCATATTTGTCTTTCGAACTAAAAAGCGGTGCGCCGGAAACTATGCAAACATAAATACCTACTTCTTTATTTTCGTTATATATATTGTCAAATGCCCTCTCTGTGGCCTCCTCCATGGTTACCTGATACTGTAGGCTTGTCAACTGTGCTTTCAGTTCCGATTTCGACCGTTTTTTGTATTTGTCGGCATTCGGTACTTCCCAGTGCTGACTGATAAAGCGGTCTCTTCCTGAGCCTGTTCTATACGCCTTGTATTCTCTGGGGCTTTTTTTATAATAATCCTGGTGGTACTCCTCTGCGGGGTAGAAGTTGGAATATTTGACAATAGGTGTAACAATAGGGGAATCAAAAATTCCGGAAGATTGTAACCGTTGCTTTGAATCCTCTGCCACTGCTTTCTGGTCGTTGCTGTGGAAGAATATGGCGGATTCGTACTGACTTCCCCTGTCGAAAAATGAACCACCTTCATCTGTTGGATCAAACTGCTGCCAGAAAATGTCGATTATCTCAGCATAGCTGATAACATCGGGATCAAACGCAACCTGTACCGCTTCTTTATGCGAAGTCTGTCCTCCAGACACCTGCGAATAGGTGGGGTTTTTTTCCTTACCTCCGGAATAGCCGGATACGACAGACAAAATGCCGTCGATACCTTCAAAAGGCGCCTCAATGCACCAAAAGCAGCCACCC
>DATHWC010000188.1:0-9290 GCA_035460985.1 Lunatimonas sp. | reverse complement strand
CTCTGTTTGACATTTCATCTAAAATGGGAGTTTTGATATAAGGATGGCCGTTATAACCTACCTCATCCCAACCGTGGTCGTCACCGAGCAGTAGGACGATATTTGGCAATTCTGGTGCTGATGCGACTTGATCAGGTGATTGACAGCTCCACATTCCAAAAATGAATGGAACTGATAAAAGAAATAACAAATTTTTGGTCATTGTAAATGGGGTTGGAATAGCTACGTTATTTATAACCTGTAACTTCTTAAACTAGTGAGATATTTTTTTCGATTAGAGAGAACAAGCCATTAGTGACCTGCAATATTATTATTTCAGTTGTGTTAAAACGAAATCCGATAACATTTCAGGAAAACACTTCCTCATGCATTGGATTGCCATACACATTCCGATGTGTGAATCGAATCTGAGGCTTCCCGGATTTCCGTTCTACCTGGATACTAAGAAAACCACCATTTACCCTCAGAAAACGATGTTCGGGCCGCTTATCATCCGGATCCCAACCTTGGGCGTGGTAATCGCTGATGGGTCCAGATCCAAATTCCAAAAGACCTGTCTCCAAATCCTGGGAGACGTATTGCCAGTGCCTGTCTCCGTTCACGACATACATGTTTGATATACCTGCCAAATAACTCCGTAACAGGGCCCCTTCCGTTTCATAAACTTTGTTGGCATGGTTGTCCTTTTTATTTTCCCGGTCAGGGCCAACTACAGGTGTTGCTGTAAAAAGGATTTTAAACGTTGCATCCGATTCTTCAACCGATGTCTTAAACCATTCAATTTGCTCCTTTCCCCAAATGGTTTTGCCCGGTCCATCGGGATCCTCGTTTGGGGATCTGTACTCCCGTCCCTCTACCATCCAGATCTGCAGGTCCTTCCCCCTTCTAATCGTTCGGTAGGGTTTGCCTTTTATGGGTACGTTTTCATACCATACTTTAATCCCATCCATATAGGACAACTCACCGTATGGGTGTGAGGCAGGATGTGCGTCGTCTTTCAGTAAATCGTGGTCATCTTTCATCATGTAGATGGGAACTTCCCCGTACATATTTCTCAATGAAGCCCAGGCATCCATGGCACGCCACTTATGGCGCGCCTGTTCTATATTCTTCGTCAAGGGACCAGGCTTGTCGTAATAGACGTAGTCACCGGTTTGGATAAAAAAATCAGGCTTCAAAGCACGCATACTGTCGTATGTATTAAACCCTCTGTTTTCGTGATCAAAACTCCAAAAATACTGGCAGGTAGAAGTAGTCAGCAAAACCGGAACAGGCTGCGAGGCGTTTGTTGCAGTAGTAAAAGTCCCCACTTCTTCGGTTTTCGGCATGTTGACAGCTGCCTTCCCCACAAGTTTCACTTGATAGGTCTTTCCTGGGGAAAGGTTTTCAAAGGGGATTTTAGCGGTGAAATCATCTCTTTCAAAAACTGCAATCCAATCGGAAACGTGCGATTCATCACCGGAAGATATCTTTACCCGAACTAATCCTCGTCCAGCCTTGACACCTCCGTCCATAGAGGATATTGGTTGAGTCTCATCAAAGTCAATGGGATGCCTAAATACCCTTTCCTCCCGTTCATGACGGACAGGATTGGGATGTTCCTGAACGCACAACCGTGTCCATATTATAGCTGAATTCTCCGTGACCTCGGATATTTTGAACCCGGTGGTAAAGTACACACGATCAATCTGATTGGGCAGATTGAATTGCTCTCTCGCCCACGATATTAAAGGTATATGACTGAGGAACGAAAGTGAAAACACTCCCCAGCCCATTTTCTTAAAAAAACTTCTGCGCGGTTTGGTCATCGGTTTTGTGGGATTACTGAATGACTAATATAAGGGATTTTCGGCAAAAGGAAAGCTTCCAAAAATCAGTTATCGTACAACCCTGTATTGACCTTTTCCAAAAGAGGCATCAAAGAAGCAACCACATCGGGCTGCTCGGCGGCAATATTTCTGGTCTCGAGCGGATCAACCTCATGATCATAAAGCTCTACCGTCGGCTCCTGATCACGGAAGTATCGGGTAAGCCGATAACGGTCATTCCGCATGGTAATACCTTTGCTGAAATAACTGAACGCCAAGTTTTCCCGGGTTGGATCGTCGCCTTCCTTTAGCAGTGTATTCAGACTCTGACCGTCTAGTGGGAAATCAACAGGAATATCGCACCACTCCATGAGAGAAGGGTAAACATCCACCGAACTGACGACATAACTTCCATCAACATGGCGAGCCGGTGTGCCGGGAACTCGGATGATCAGCGGGCTTCTTAGCGCTATCTCAAAATTGGTATGCTTACCCCAGACCCGATATTCACCCAGGTGCCAGCCATGATCCCCCCAGACAACCACAATTGTATTATCCGCCAAACCCTGCCTTTCCAATTCATCAAGTACCTTCCCTATTTGGGCGTCCACATAACTTACAGAAGCATAGTAGGCGTGGATCAACTTTCTGGAATATTCATCTGAGAGCGCGGTGTCGAGGCTTGCCCTTTCATCACCTGCTTTATACTGGTTGAATTCGCCCATGTTCTGAAGACTTGCCCGATTAATATTCTCGGGTATATTCGGAGCTGCTGTGAGGGGAATGTCTTCCCGATTGTATAGGTCCCAATATTTTTTAGGCGCGGTAAAAGGTAGATGAGGCTTAAAAAAGCCAACTCCCAAAAAGAAGGGCTTATCCCCTGCCTTTAGCTCCTTCAGCTTTTCCACCGCCAAGTCGGCGGTAATGCCGTCCGGATAATCCCTGTCTCCAACGTCTGCCATCTCATAGGGAGCTACCTGACCCTTTTCTCCTTGTCGGTTAGATCCGTCCGCATAACCGAAAAATGCGTTCCAGCCCGTCCCCCATTTGTCAGCGTCAAATATAAACTCATCCCAGCTATACGGCATCTCTGGGCGGGCTCCTTCAGGTGATTCTTCATAGCCGTATAAAAGTCCGTCCACAGAGTGGCTGATTTTTCCCAACCCAACCGTACGGTAGCCATTTCTTCGAAAATGATGCACCATGCTTTCCGGGGTCTCCCCCTCCGGCTCGTCGGACATAAATTTCTCAAAAGCTGAATTCTGCAGATGGCCGGTCGTCTTGGGTAGCAGTCCTGTCAGTATACTGCACCGGGAAGCTCCGCAGGTAGGCACCTGCACATAGTGATTTTCAAATACTGCAGCGGTCCTTCCTAGCTTGTCAAGGTTTGGAGTTTTAATCATCGCATTTCCATAGAGGCCAATATCCGGACGCAGGTCGTCCACAGCTATGAACAGTACATTCATTGGGCCTGAGGGCTCAAGGGAGGTGCAGGAGGCGTGGGCAATGAGCAAACAGAGGATATGAAAAAAATGGCGGAGTGGAATACAATTCATTTTGGGCGTGGTTTTTTGACAAATTAAATATAGGATTAATTTAACTTGAAGATGGAGTTTCTGTCAAATACATGACTAATAGGCGGCTTGATATATGGTCCGAAAAAAAGCGGTCTTCTGCATTTTTTGATTTATTCCCAAATAGTCACTGTGTAATTTCTATTAATCTCATTTTGATGTCGCTTGGCATTTTCCAACTGTAATCTTTCAAGATCGTCCTATAAATTTCAATCCATTCTTCCGCATTATTTTCCGAAAGGTTACTTCTATTTCTTTCCAGATATACAGCAATCCCATAAACATTGTGAAAACCGTTGTAAGAGTTTTCACTTTTTCTAAACGAAGAAATGGCGTTGGTAACATCCTTTTCAAGCAGATAATTAAATCCCTCACGTTCAAACTTGAGTGCTTGATCAACATCGATGTCCTCCTTCGCTGTGATACTGAAAAATTCAGAACTTGGCTCATTCATTCGCCTTTTTAGTTCAGCACCCTGTTGTACCGTTTCCTCATCAGAGGATTGGGAAATTATATTATCCTGAAGGGTAATCAGGGTATCCTTAATTTTAACCTCATTGGTCAGCCTCATTTTTATGGACTCCAACTCAGATATCTCCATATCTAACGTATTTCTTCGTTCATTAAGCTGATAAGTTTGGTACGTTAGGTAGAAATAGCCCAAAAGTGTTAATGTGATACCAATAATTGGGAGGAATTTAAGATTCTTATTCATTTGGATCGTGTTTTGAACTGGAAATAAACCGCAATGCGTCATCCCACATTTTTAACACTCGGAAAATACATAACGTCAATGTTCCTGTAGGGACTAATAGTGCAAAGAATGCCTCGTAATTCTTTTCAACAAGTGCGACATAAAGGCCAATTCCAATTAAAGTCATCGCTGAAATTGAAGTTAGGACTACATAGATGACCCTTTCCATTTTGAAAGTTTCGATTAATTTTTGAACATCTTCTAATTTTCCCATAATGAGTTTTTCAGTCTTTTATACCCAACCTAACTAATGAACTCCAAAATCTCTATTTACACTTTTTAGAGAATGTAAATCGACAGAAAAGCAGTGTATGATTTCTAAATTTAATTAAATATTCGAGTAAATCATTAGTTCAAATTTTTTTTATTGATAAATAATGCCAATTAATTTTTCATAAGAGTTTTTTTATGAATTCGCTTTTTCGTGTATATTTTTGCCTGTTTTCAAATTTTAAAAATAGTTAAAACCCATTTTAAACTAGTCACTATAAACGAAGCATGGTTTTATCCCCCCACCTGCTATCCAGATACTAAAGCATCTAGGGAAAATAATTGTAAACAAGCTATATCAAATGAATTGAAATAGCTTGTTTACAAATAACACATCCCTAACAATCCGCACCAATATACCCGCAGTTTTGTTTGTAGCCGCCATCCGTCCGATCAATTTGTTCCAAGGGAATAGGTCTAAAAATATGATATTCCTGAATATTCAATTTTCCTTCAGGATTATGTAATCTTACCCTTTCAATGAGCTTGCCTGTTCTTGTCAAATCAAACCATCTTTGCCCCTCACCCACCAATTCTCTTGCTCGTTCATCTAGTAGAAAATCCATAGATACATCCGAAGGATTAATTCGTATCGCAGATTCCATACCTGACCAGGCACCCCGTTCTCTTACCGTATTAATGTCATCAGCAGCTCCGCCTAAATTGCCTAGCATAATATTGGCCTCTGACCTAATTAAATAGGCTTCTGCCAATCTCATTAACGGATGGTCTCTTTGGCCTTGTTCGTGTTGCCTATTTGGTCTGGTTGGATCTATCCATTTATTAAGAGTTGGATAATACCTTTCATCATAAATATTCTCTGTAATTACAAAATATGGCGCCTTACCAATCCTTTCAGGCGTCCATTCTTCATTTTTTCCCGGTCCGGGAATAAAAATAGCCGTATCCCCTAGACTGAATTTGGGTTGGCCTACAAGATTTTGTGAAATATACCCGTTAGCCGCATCATTGCTGGTCCACCTTGGAATACTTGCCGCGTTATTGGAAAACCAAGCGTGTTTATAAGTCTTATCATACCTGGAATCAACATCTCTGTCCCATAATCCCAACAAATACGGGGTGGGTTTAAATCGGATCCACGGCCGCCCATTTTCAGTGTCTCTAAGCATTCCCGGCACTATATCATATTCCATCAAGAAATATAAATGCCCTCTGTGACCGAATGTGTCCAATTGTTCATCAACCTGATTTTTATTGTTCTGTACCGCAAAAATTATTTCTGAGTTTCTTTCGTTATTGATATCCCATAGAGATGCGTAATCAGGCAATAGACTAAAATTATAATTATCTATCACATTAGAAATCAACCTTATTGCTTCTTCAGCATCGGCATTTCCATTCCCGAACTGTTGATATGATCTGGTTAAATATACCTGAGCTAACAAAAACTCCGCAGCTGCTTTGGTTGCTCTTCCATATTCGGTTTGGACAGCTGGAAGAGTTTCTATAGCGTATTGCAAATCTGGGATTATTGCTTCGCTATAAATTTGACTTGCGGGAGTTCTATTGGCAGAAATTTCAACGCCAACAGTTTCTTCAAGTGACAAGTGTATATCTCCAAAAAATCTTACCAAATTAAAATAGTAAAGAGCTCTCAAAAACCTTACCTCCGCAATTCTTTCTGATTTTAATTGATCCGATATATTAGTCAATGAAGCAGATCGATTAATCACGGCGTTAGCTTGATTTATACCTCTATAAAAATCTCTCCATGTATCTCTTATCATAGGTTCTGCAGGGCTAAACGCGCCATCATAAAAATTCAACATTTTATGACTACCTCCTCTTCCATTTGTATGCAGATCTGTCCCAAAAACGGTTGTACTAAAACCCCGCTCCTGACCATAAAACGATTTAAGCTCCGCATATGTAGCAGCTACAGCTGCCTCAAAACCACTAGGAGTAACGTAAAACGATCCGGCCGACACTCCAGAAACCAAGTTCTCCGTTAAATAATCTTCACATGACTGAATGAAAAGAGCACTTAATATTATCAAATATTTAATATTTTTCATGATTGTTGCGTTTAGAATGTGACATTGATTCCTAACAAAAATTGTCGCGCCGATGGAACTGTGCCTGCACCAATATCCCCGGCCAACTCCGGATCCCATGTATCAAAGGTTGTCCAAAAAATCGGGTTCTGCGCTGAAGCATAGACTCTTAGTCTTGCCATTGCTAATTTTTCGGCCAGAACCTGAGGTAAATTATAACCTAAAGTTACGTTACGTAACTTCACAAAACTTCCATTAAAATAACTTCTTGTTGAAGTATCTCTTGGAAATTCTTGATAAACGTTAGGTCTTGGATTAGCGTTACTAGGATTATCAATCGTCCAATAATCAACATTCAAGTTGTTATACCTTGCTTCCATGTTGTTATTGCTATCATGAAAGCGGCTTCTAATCATGTGACCAACTCTCGTGAAGAAAAAGAAACTAAAATCAAAGTTTCCCAATTCAAATCTATTCGTAATTCCCCCTACAAAATCAGGCACATCCGATCCCAAGATGACTCTATCCGCAGGTGTAATTTTTCCATCCCCGTCTTGGTCTTTCAACTTTATTTCCCCGGGAAATTTATTTTCCATTTCTCTCGCCAAATCAGCTTCGGTAGCTTGCCATATACCAATTTTTTCATAATCAAAATAGACTCGTAGAGG
This sequence comes from Lunatimonas sp., assembly GCA_035460985.1. Taxonomy (GTDB): domain Bacteria; phylum Bacteroidota; class Bacteroidia; order Cytophagales; family Cyclobacteriaceae; genus Lunatibacter. The sequence continues at coordinate 2,201 of DATHWC010000188.1, read as the reverse complement.
TTGACCTATAAACCATTGGTTACCTATGTCACTAATAGCGTTTCCTTCTCCATCTTTTAAAACTAGATCGGTTATTTTTTCATTATTTCTGGAAATATTAAAACTTATATCCCATCTTAATTTGTTTCGATCCAAAACAGCAGCATTCATAGATAATTCTACACCCTGGTTTCTAGTAGCACCAATGTTTTGTAAAACATTGGTATAACCGGAGGTATAAGGGAGATTTCTAGCTAAGAGTAGATCAGAAGTATTGGTTCGATAGAACTCCAATGAACCATTAAGTCTATTATTAAAAAATCCAAAATCAACCCCTAAATTGGTTGTTGAGGATATTTCCCACCCTAGATCAGTATTTGGAATTTCATTCAGTCCAAAACCTAAATAAGGCTGTTCTCCAAAAGCATAGACAGTCCTCCTTAATCTACCCAATGTTTGGTATGGGTTAACAGAGGTATTTCCTACTCTACCATAAGATGCCCTAAGCTTCAACTCAGTTAATGACCCTAGTGACTGCATAAAATTTTCTTCAATTATTCGCCATCCAACCGACGCACCTGGAAAATATGCCCACTGCTTACCAGGTGCCAATCTTGAAGATCCATCTGTTCGAAGAGTTGCCTGAAACAAGTATTTCCCACTTAATTCATAATTTACCCTACCCATATATGAAGATAGAGTCCATTCTTCTAAATTACTTCTCACATTATTTCTAACCTCTGCTGAACCCAAATCATAAAACAACTGGGATTCATAAGGCAGGTTGGAAACGGAACTTAAGTGGCTTTCCGATCTTAATCCCTGAATACTCTGAAGTACTGTAGCTTGGAACGAATGCTTTTCTCCAAATGCCCTATTGAAATTAAGGATGTTTTCTACGGTATATCCCATGTCAATCTCATTTTCTAGAGAAGCACTGGCAGGTCCACCTCTATTTGCATTAGTTTGGCTTGCCCGGAAGTTCCCAACCCTCCTAAATCTGATGTCAGGCCCAGCGTTTGCAGTGAATTTTAATCCTTCAATAATATTAGCCTCAATATAAATCGGCGCAAAAATTCTCGTAAACCTTCTTTCATCCAAATATGCACCCTCCACCAATTCGCTTAATGGATTTGTCCTTACTCCATCATTTGTCGGAAGAAACTTCAAACTGCCATCTTCATTATATGGAACACCAAGAGGATTATTGGAAACAGCCTCTCCAAGTGCCGAACCTGAACCCCAATTCTGGATAACCGATGAAGTTAAAAATGACGTGCCAACTTTAAATATGGAGCTAATCTTATGATCAATGTTAATCCTTGCGGTAACACGGCGAAAATCCATGTTATCAACTACTCCGTCTTCGCCAAAATAGCCTAATGAGATATTAAACTGTGTGTTTTCGTTCCCCCCATTAACACTAAATTGATGATTTGTTTGAAATCCGGTTTTCAATATTAAATCCAGCCAGTCGGTGGACCTTCCTAAACCAACCGATTCTAATTCAGTTGGATCCAAAAAAACTTGCTCATCAACTGGTATTTCGCCATTCCACGAAGGTTGTCTGGTAACCGGGTCAATTCTCCTAGCTTCCCGTTTCATATTGGCATATTGCTCACCATTCATCATATCAACCCTACTGGTCGTATTTGATATCCCATAATACCCATCATAAGAAACTACAGTTTTTCCTGCACTTCCTCTTTTTGTAGTTACGATAACAACGCCATTAGCACCCCTAGAACCATAAATTGCCGTCGCAGCAGCATCCTTCAATACTTCCATTGAAGTAATATCCTGTGGGTTGATATCAAAAATGGAAGATGACTCACTGGTTTGCGGAATACCGTCTATGACATACAGCGGTTCATTTGAAGCTGATATAGACCTTCGTCCCCGAATAAGGATTTGTGGATTTTGACCCGGTCTACCCCCGGAGGAAACAATATCCACACCAGCTACTTGCCCTTGCATAGCTTCTACAGCACTTGCAACCGGGATTTCACGAATTGATTTTTCATCTAAAGATGAAATAGCTCCTGTGACATTCCTTTTCTCTTGAATTCCATAGCCCACTACCACCACTTCCTCAAGGGATGACTGATCTTCTGTTAGCACAACATTAACAACCGACTGATTCGAGACTGTCACCGTCTGGGGCGCATACCCAATAAAGGAAATCTTCAATACGGCCCCCTCTCCAACATTGAGGGAAAACT
>DATHWC010000187.1:0-4686 GCA_035460985.1 Lunatimonas sp. | reverse complement strand
GGATTGGGCTGGGCATTAAACGCCGGGGGCAATATCAGCCGTACCGTTAAAGGGATACCTGACGAGGCCTTCGGAGCTACCTCCGGATACCTCAACCACCGACATGATCCCGAAGGCTTTTCTCAATACCAGACGGTTACTTATTACCACCGATTTAATAATGGAGAGATAGATTTTGAGCAAGATATCTTTTACTTTGCCTTTGGCAGCTACTCTGGGAAATTTGTGCTGACCAAGGACCGAAAGGTTTCTTTTGTCAATGCCAGTAACTTGGATATTAGTTTTACAATGTCTAACAACCGCTTTGTAGAATGGCAGGTAAGGGATCCCAAGGGAAATACCTATTATTTTCGTGAGGTAGAACGAACGGTGGCTGAGCCTTGGTTTAACAGCCGCAGTCAAACATCCAACCGGATACATGATTCTGCTTGGCATTTGTCGGAAATTGTTACATTTAGGGGAAGGTCTATAAAATTTTCGTACCAAAGTTATAATCATGATTTTTTTAGAAGGTCTATGCAGACAGCCTCCTACTTTGTATCTGGCGAGTCGAGTACTGGTGCTTGTCGCCCAAACAGAGTCGAAAATAGTTGGGTAGAATATAATGTAAGGGGAAAACAATTGTCGGGAATCGCCTTTGATGAAGGCGTGGTATCTATCGTCAACGAGCGTGACCGGGAGGATTCTCCCGTCGGTAGATTGAAAAGTATAACGGTACGAAACAATAATAACCGGATAATAAAATCTTTCGAGCTGGTTCACGACTATTTTTTCAGTATGCTTAGTAATCTAGCCATGAGTTTGCCCCCGCAAATCCAAAATGCTACTCCTACAAAAAGATTGAGGCTGATAAAGGTGCTGGAAACAACCTCGTTCCCTAATCTGGTCCATATGTTTAATTATGAAGGGAATAGCCTTCCACATTTGTTTTCGCAGGCACAGGACCATTGGGGATACTACAATGGAGTGTTTAATCAAAGTTTGCTGCCACAATATATGCGTTTTAGGCAGGCAAATGCCAATAGGCTGGTAAGTCCTACATATGCCAAATATGGTTGTCTAAAGAAGATAACGTTCCCAACCGGAGGCAGCATCACCTATGAAATGGAAAGCAACACCAGTATGGTGACCCTTAAGGACTATAATGATTTTTTTGCGCCGCTTGCGATCGATACGAACCTGCCAAAATACTCTGTCACCGTGAACCAGAATATCCGACGGGCAACCCTGCGGGTGGAGCCTCAACTTAGTCCGGCCGACTCTATCAAGTGGTTTAGCTATACGGTGAACCTACCCACTCCTATCAACTGTGATGGTAGGTCTAAAGACTGCATGGGAACAGTCGATGTTACTCTTTATTCGGCAAATATTAGACATTTTGTTAGCCTGACATCTGCTTCCATCGCATCTGGGCAAATTGAAGGACGGATAGGCCTCAGGGCCGGGGAAGTGTATCAATTGAGCATCGATGGTCCCAGCAGTCAAATCCAAGGAGTAAGTGCTGCTGTAGTCGGACACATGAATCCTCCTATGGTAGATGAGTCAAGAAGAATAGCAATAAATGTTGGTGGCTTGAGAGTCAGGGAAATCGTAAAGGATTTCCTTCCCCACAAAGAGAGGGTGAATTTTCTTTATGAAATGCCTGAAAGTGCCGAAGCTTCCGGTGTATTGGCGTCTTTTCCGAAATATGATTATTTGATCATCAAAGAGACGGATAAGATCGATATGCGGGGAAACAGACATGTTTTTCCTTGCTTAAAATTTGAGCTAAGATCGGTCTCGCAGATTCCACTGGGGAGTAGCGGTGCGTATTTTGGATATGCAAATGTCAAAGAAATCAAAGATGTTGACAATCGGCAAATCAAGACGGACTATGCGTTTTACACAGCTTTGGAATATCCTGATATTGTTTCATACACCTTTCCATTTGGAATATTGGAGTCGAGAGAAACCAGCAGAGGATTGCCTAAGGCGGAAACTAATTACGCCCATACGTCGAAAGGAATAAAGAAATCGAAGGAAGTCCTGTATAAGTATGAGCGCTTGGTGCCATATACGGATCTTAATTATTATTTTGCCTGTACACAATTTAATACTGCGGGATGTTCAAAAGTATTTCTTTTTAGGTATGAAAACGCATCATCTTGGAATCCACTTCGGGAAGTTACGGAGATAAACTATGAGCCGGTAAGCGGTAAATCCATTCAGAAAATCCGTAAGATAGATCATAACTCGAATTATCTATTGCCCATCCGTGAGGAAATTAATATCAACGGAAATTCCGAAACAACGGAGTACTTTTACCCTTTTAACGCTTCGGCACTGTCGCCAACCCGTGCAGCATCGGCGTCGATTAATCTACTTCTGCAAAAGCACCGGATTGAAGATCCCCTCATGGTAAGAAAAAAAATAAATGGGGTAATGGTGGAGGAGGACCGCATGCAGTTCCTAGTCAGGAACCAACTGCCTGTAGTGGTGGCCGTTGAGCGGCTCTTAAATGGAGGCGCATCCCAAAAAGAATTGGATATCCTATTGCACGACCCAAACCACAACATCATTGAGCAGAAACCCCGAAATGGACCATTGGAAACGTTTCAGTGGGGATATGGACTGCGACATGTGACTGCCTCAGTTACAAATGCGAAGTCCGCCGAGGTGGCCTATACTTCCTTCGAAGCTGGAGATAAGGGTGGGTGGATTTTTTCAGGAACTCCTATATTCTCCCAATTGGCGAAGACAGGATCGTCCTACTACAACCTTAGCCGGGGAAGCATTAGTAAGACAAATATACCCGCCAACAGCAGTAGGCCATTTAAGATTTCCTTTTGGGCAAGACGGGGAACAGGCTCTGTGTTTTGGACTTTTATGGGAAAAAGCGAAATCCTTTCCACCCAATGGACACTTATAGAGAGGGAGATTACGGGGAATACGGTTCAGATTATAGGTTCTGACATTTGGATCGATGAACTCAGGCTCCATCCGAAGGATGCCCAAATGGTCACGTTTACCCATGAACCTTTGGTGGGGATTACGTCAATGACAGATCAGAGAAACCAAACCACCTACTTCGAATACGACGCTTGGGGAAGGCTAGGTGCTGTCCGTGATGCGGATAGAAACGTTTTGGAACATGCTGCTTATCACTATCAAACCGGATTATAACTTTTTTACCCATGAATAAATTTCTAATTCTTGTCAGTTTGCTATTGAGCGGGAAATTGGATGTTCCCCAGGCAATAGCCCAACAAAAGGAAAATTATGTCTACCGGTATCATGCAAAGGAGCCTTTGAAAAATATCCAAGATCTGGTTGTAGGGTCAAGTACTCAATCCAATAAGTCGGTCACCTATTATGACGGGCTGGGCCGCCCCAAGCAGACTATCCACCGACAGGGTTCGGCTGCTGGTTGGGATCTTATTCAGCCTATTCAATATGACGCGGCTGGGAGGCAAACACGGGATTACCTCCCGTATGCCAGAAATAACGGTGGACAAAGCGGAAAATTTCGGGCAACTGCGCCCAATGAACATCTAGCATACTTTAGTTCTCAGTTTTCCGGGGATGGCCATGGTTACTCAGAAACCCGATATGAGTTTTCCTCTCTGGGGAAAGAAGACAAGAAGGGCTCTCCGGGCAATCAATGGCGTATCGGAAGTGGCCGGGAAGTTATCTTGATAGAAAGGCCAAACCTCTCCGGAGAATCAGTTCGAAAGTGGGAAGTGAACGCAGACGGCTTGCCATCCACATCAGATACGTACAAGGAGGGCGACTTATGGGTAAAGGAGACAGTGAGCGAGAATAAAACCAAGATGGTGGAATATGCCGACCACCTTGGAAATGTGGTCATGCGGAAAGTTCAGATTTCAGCTTCACCATCAAACCACCATGCCGGATGGTTGAGTACCTATTATGTGTATGATTCCTACGTTGACTTAAGGGTGGTTATTCCTCCCAAGGCGGTAGCATTTCTAACAAATAACTGGGGTGCCTCCACACAAAGCCAGCTTGCTGATGAACAATATTACAGGTACCGATATGACAACCGAAAGCGGGTCATAGAAAAGAAGATACCAGGTAAGGGTTGGGAATATATGGTGTATGACGAGAAAGATAGGCTTGTTGGATCCCAAGATGCCTATCTTCGCTCTAAAAATCAATGGCACTATCGGCTCTACGATGCATATAATAGGGAAATTGTGCAGGGAACAGTAGTGGATGGACGGGATAGGAGCGAGATTCAGCAGCGGCTCGCTGCTATGAATGCGGTAGATTATGATGTAGGGTTTTTTAAAAGTTTAATCAGCAACGGTACGCAGACTAATGCATCTGCCAATAGGACTGTTCCGGGGATCAACTCTGGATTCCCCATGCAAGTTGGTGAAATGTTGCTGCTGAATTTTCATGACCATTATGACTATAACTCGTTGGGCAATCATAATAGACTTTCCATGATACATGCGGTTAGATCCAACTCTGTTCAGGGATTGCAGACAGGTGGGCTGAAGAGAAATCTTCAGACAGGAAAATTTCTAGAAACTACTTTTTTTTATGATAAAGATGGCTTACTAATTCAGCAAATTTCAGAAAACCACTTGGGAGGAAGGATTAGGCAATCCACTGCTTATAATTTTGAGAAGAAGCCAATATCAGTTACCTCTCAATTGCAGGGACCAACCAACCTCAACG
>DATHWC010000186.1:0-17952 GCA_035460985.1 Lunatimonas sp. | reverse complement strand
ACATTTGTCCGCCTGTCCACACTTCCCTCTGGGTGATAGTTAAACGCAGAACCTATTTTCTGTTTGCTTTCATCAAGCCTACTTACCTGATAATGTCCGCCAAATCCCGCCACTTTTTGTAAATCCTTGTCCGGCTTCTTTGTCCAGTCATCCCCCTTTTCACTGGTTTCCATATACAGTTCCCTGCCAGCGGTGTACATGGTCATCAAATGCATGAATCCTTTTCCCGGCACATTCCATATTTGGGAATAAGTTTGTTCCCTGGATATGATTTCCTCGAATTCATCTACTGAATAGGGCTTAGTGGCCTTAAAAATTTGTCCGGGCCGATTACGGCCCCTCCCGGCAATAAAAACCCAAATGATGCCGTCATCATCAATGGTGATACTTGGGTTGTCATGGGGATCGATGACTCCCAATTGATCACGCACGATTGTAGGTCTGGGAACACGATGTTTGGCATGGTCATAGTAAGAAGCCATGATCAATAAATGGTTATCATCTGCTTCCGTGGTTCCTCCATAGACAAAAAAGGTCTTATCTACCTCAGGAGAATATATGGCCATTGGAGTAAGGGTGTGGCTGAAACAAAAGGCCAGTCCCCCGGAATATTTATCTCCTTCATACTGATCGCTTTCCTGTCCCAAGGTAAACCATATTCCGCGATAGCCTTTGTGTTTTGTGTTGTTTAAGGACTGGGAAAATGCAGATTGGAAAACGATGAGGTTGAATAAAAAAAGAAAAGCAAGCTTGGTAAAATTCATATAATAGGTGATTTTAAATTTTTAAACCAAATTGAAACAGCTCAATATACACTTTTTCTGTTGACGGACTTCGGATCCTTAACCACTTCCCCACTGTTTAATTTTCCGTTAATCGCATCCAACCTAAATGGCTTGCTTGCATCATAATACTGACTTGAAATATTCAGGTCAGAGATCAGGATACCAGCTTCATTGGCAGAAAGCTTGTTCTGAACCAAGCCATCTGGTGTGATAAAATGACTGGGCCAACTTTCGGATGCAGAGGAATTGGTCAATGACATGTAAAAGTAGTTGGAGGCAGCCATTGCCTGAGAGGTGACAGGCATAATAACGGGATGAATACTCCCTTTTCCCTGCCTTGCATTATAAAATGATTGGAAAACAATATCCGTATCCAAATTCCTGTACTCCCGGTAAAGTTCAGGAAACCTGATATCGTAACAAATCAGTAATCCGCAGTTAACATCGTTTAATCTAAAAGTCACGAAATGATCACCGGGAGAGAAATATTGTAAATCCCCCTCCGTACAAAAGCGCTTATCGTACCTATCAGCAATTTCACCATCAGCATTGATGACATATAGGCTGTTGTGGGGTTTGTTACCATCACTTAACTGGTGCATTGAACCTAAAATTACCCAAATATTCAATTCCTTGGCCAATGCCCTTATGGAATCCGTAGTGGCGAATAGTTCGTCCCAGTTAAAATTATCAAGGGTTTGCATATCCGAACCTGGATAGCCAGATAAGGCACATTCCGGGAAATGCACGATATCTGCCTTTTTAATTTTGGCTTCAAGAATCTGATTTTTGATCCACCTATAATTCTCCTTTATATCGGAAGACACAGGAAACTGACAGGTAGCCACCCTGATTTTTCCGCTTTCCGAATGATTTCCCTTCTTCTTTTCCCCTACTTTTGTCGTGTAATCTATTTGCACCCTGCCTTCAACAGCCCATGCATAGTTGACTTCCGTCAGAGAGAAGATCAAGAAAACAACACTCCCGCAAATCCAATATATCGGCTTATGAGATTTCATTTTCATGGTTTATGGTTTTGGTGTAGTACGTTAAAGCTATTGATTCTGAATAAATAAAAACCAGCCAATCTTCCTCCGGATCTTCTGGAGGCAAGCCCAATTCGATGATATCCCCACCTTCAACTTCGGTGATGTTGCCATCCACTAATTCTCCTCCATCCCTCGGGTTAAACCATTTTACTGTAAAAGACCCTTCTATTTCTCTAAGATCCAATTTTGAGGTCTGGGTGTCTGCGAGATATACGAGATATTGTTGACCATCAAGCGCAAGACAATATTTTTCGTTTCCATCGTCTTCATTAAAAATTAGCGCATTCCGGTTAGTCATGTTCCAAAAGGGGATTTCATGGTCCATAAAAAAAGTATGGGCAATCCTACAATAATTCCAGGATCTATCCCGGCTGCGATAATTTTCACTTTGCATATCGCTATCCGGGTGTCTGTTGCCAAAGTAATATTCCACACCAGCCCCGCCGGCCATTATATTTCCCCACAAGGTCCTTTTTCTTATATCGTGGATATCATATTCCAAGGGTTCATAATTTCCAAAATCCGGATCCGGAGGTACACCTGTTCCGGCGGGATTTTGTTCATCGTTTGCCACCACCCAGGGTTTTCCGGCCATTTTTGAGGCCCTAACCCATTGGAGGGTTCTCTTGTGGACGGCATCCCATGAATTTTGCAAAGAAACCCCGGTCAAATGGGAATTATTGCCTAATAAGGGCGTATAAACGTCATCCTGCTGTTGCGGGTAGGTATGCACTACTACATTATGCCTGTAGGGATCGTTTTCATAAAAGAATTTTGTAATCTCCCTGAGTTGCTCGGTTGTTTGAGAATTCTCCTCTCCCAAATTCCAATTCAACGCAAGAATATAACCATATCGGGCTATCAATTCCCTGTAATATAAACGCCGTTGAGGGCCCAAATCCCCCCCATCAAGTGACTCAACTATTACGGAAGATCCCCTGGCTTTGTTGGTAGCCGGATAATTATCATCATCATTTTCTGTTTCCTGAGTTTTAAAGTGCAGATGTAAGCCCTTAATCTGCGCATGATCAAAAACAATTTGCCATTGGTCTAGCTTTGAGCAATCGTATTTATACTTTTCATTTCTTTCAATAAAGGGCCAAACATTTTCGCCATCTCCTCCTGCATTGTAAGTCAGGAATGAAAAAGTGTTCATTCCTTTAGATGCCAAATAATTGACCGCCCCGATCAATCCTTTTCCTTTTTCTCCATGCCAGGTGGGATCACCATCCTTCCAGTCCCTTAGATGATCCCTGAAATGTTTGATGGGGACAATGGTATTCCAGATTTCGGTGTGCACATTGTAGGTACCGTCAAAATCCGCATAGGCCAATAACGTCTCCGGAGCATCAGGGCCAACTTTTAGAAAATATTCATTGATCCCCTTAAATTTCAGAAAATGTTCACCTACGTATTCCAGCCTTCCTTTGGCCCGAAAATCTTTTCCGTCCTTATCAGTCGGACTGATGCTGAAATCTCCTTTTACCCCATCATAAGGTGCAAGTGGTTTGGACCATGGTTGATCCGTTACCGCTACTAATTCTCCTTTCAAAAACGAAACCTCATATTGCCACTTACCTGCTTTATCGGGAGACAGATGCGCCCGCCACTTTGTGCCATTATCAGCGCCTGTCTCGGCAGCATTTCCATCAGCCGCAAAATAACCGGGAACGACATATTCCGGCTCTCCGGATTCATGTACAAACCGCACCGTCATGCGATAATCCGTAAATGGATTGGGTTCTTTGTCCAGTTCATGTGCAAAAGGGCCATCTATGGTAAGGGTAACCTTATGCCATTCCTTAAGTTCTCCTGAAAGCTCAACTTCCCCATTCCCATGGTCTTGCCGCTGCTTGGGGTCCGTAAAGGAGAGTAATGGGAAATAGAATGGTGTGACGGATTTGTTTAGTTTTTCTAGCTCTCGGGGTCGATCTTGGGCCAGCAGAAATGCGTGGTGAAAGAAAAATAAAGATATAAGAGAGGATATCAGGATGGGTCTGGTTATCATTTTATTGGGTTTTTATTCTTAACAATTCAAAAGTACACTATCAATGCTCGAAATTAAGTTTAAAGTGCATGTTCAAATTAAAAATTATACACTTAAAATCCAATAAATTTATAAAATATAGCTATTAAATGAAATTCTAGGCCTGTGAATATAAGATACGGAGAACTAAAATATGAAATCAATATCGTTAAAAAACCGACCAATGAAAAAAATCATTGGTCGGTTTTTTTAATTCAGCCGCAGCTCCTAGTCAATTAATCCCTGTAATTCAGGTTTAAATCAAGCTCACTTTGTGGCAGCGCCCATATGAAGGATGCAGACGAGAAAGGTTCAACAGGAATTCCTCTATCTCCTCCCGGAATTGATTTTTTGGCTGACCTTAGATAATCTGTCCGGTCACCTTCAAAACCCAATTCCTTGATTCTCTCATTGTCAATAGCTTCCTCCGAAATATTCTCCTGAAGAGGACCGATACCGGCCCTTCCTCTCACCGCATTTAGATCATTTGTAGCACCACCAATATCTCCAGCCCTGAACCGAAGCAGGGATCTTGTCAAATACATTTCAGCAAGACGAATCACAGGTATATTTGCCAAAAAACCAATTCCCTGGCCCCTGTAATATTTATCGCACCAAACCATTGGAGTTACGACCTCAGCGTGTATGGTTTCATACACAAAGGGGTCAGCATTCGGGTCTGGATTATAACCCTCTAATTTTCTATAGAGTTGATTAAATCTTTTATCCTGCATCGCTTCTTCCGTAAGTGCATAGTTCCCATTCAACGGATCTTCCATCCAACCAATTTTATCAAGGGTATGGTAGCTTATTGTGAATTGGTTCCAAGTACATCTTTCAAAAGTATTCGCCCCTGTGGTGACCTGCCTGCGCAGTGTCATACTGGATAATTCATCCGGCCCTACCCGGTTCACAGGATCATAGTACAAAGCATACCAGAGTACTTCCTTTCCCCGAGTGCTATTGTCTTTGTTAAATGCTTCAATAGGATCCTCTGATAGGTCATAATCCCCACCGTTCTGATCAATGACATAATTCAATTCTTGGATAGCTTCCGTATCCCGATCCATCATAAAATACACCTTTGCAAGCAATGCGGAGGCAGTGAATCTGTTCGCTCTGCCAAACTCATAAGATGGATGATGCAATGAAGCGTTAAACCGTTCTGGCAACAGGGACTTAGCTTTATTTAGATCATCTACAATTTGGGTATAAATTTCCGGACCTGTACCCATTTCGGGTGCTTTAGCCCCTTCAAAATTATCTACAAATGAAAGCCTTAGGGGCAATTGCCTAGATCCGGCTGTTCCACCAGGTTCATATGGAGGGAGGAATATTGTACTTAAAACCCAGTAGGCATAGCCGCGCATAAAATGTAATTCGCCTTCAATTCTTCTGAGATTATTTTGGATATCAGTCTGGGAGGCGTTAGGAAAAGGGTTTCCCCCATTTCTACCAATAAAATCCAAGGCTGCATTGCAGGATGCGATAATTTGATAGGCAGTTACAAAAGCATTCCTTGATTTATCAATTTCCACATTTGCCATTCGGCCATACATCTCATTGAAAGGGATGTTGGCAGAAGTTCCTGGCAATAGCTGTACATTGTCGCCTTGGGTTGTCTTCAACAGACGCATACCCCCGATGAGATTATTCCAAGCCCCCTTTCTAAACGCCAGCCAATAAGTACCCACAGGTGCCCTTTCAAAATCTCTTAAGTTCAACCATGGATCCTCAGGTGGATTGGCCAAGGTAAAGAATTCTTCATCATTACATCCATTTGTGCCCAAGAGCATAAGGATTGAGAGAAAATATATAGTTAATTTTTTCATCTGTTTATAATTTTCTTTTAATGGTCATAACTTGTCCCGTACCGAAGGTCGGGATAGCCTGTCCCGAATTTATCCGGGAGAATCTCCCCATGATAATCATCACTTTGTGTGACGGACTGGTCATGCTCGATTTAATGACTTTCTGATTTAGTGATGGATTAAAACTTCACATTTATACCACAACTGTACGTTCTTAAATTAGGTAAAATGGGGTTTGAAATTATACCCGGTGCCAAGTTGTTGTTCTGGGCACCACCGGTAATATTTATTACCTCCGGATCCCATCCGTTGAAATCAGTGAAAGTAAATAGGTTCGTGCCCGAAGCAAATATTCTGATCCCCTGAATTTTCAGTCTTGACATAATTTCCAAGGGAAGGTTATACCCTATCTGTATATTTCTCACCCGCATAAAATCCGCTCTCTTCAGAAATCTGTCATGATAGATGGATTCGTTGTTATAATTCCCCACACCTTGAGTCCACTCTCCGGCGGTAGCATTCCAATCCCACGGATAGGAACTGTCCCACCTCAATTGAGGATATGACGCATCCCTGTTTTCAGGAGTCCAGGTATTACCAATCATTGCTGAACGAAGCATGAACTGTCCACGCTGCGCATATGATCCCCTGTGTTCCGCATAGTCGTAGATGTGATTGCCGCCCATAAACGTAAGAAAGATACTTAGGTCAAAACTTTTGTAGTTAAATGTATTGGTCAAACCACCAAAATAGGTGGGTAAACCTGTTTTGTCCTCATTGATTATCCGATGATCACGCACGTTGGGTTGGGTGGCTGGGATTAATCTTCCGGTTTTGACAGTTTCACCTGTTTCCAAAAACCTGGCCCTGTCAATTTCATGGATCATTTCTACTCCTCTTTCCGAATCAATCCCGGCAAACTCCGCCAGAAAATACGCCCCAAGCCGCCCCTCCTTTCTTGTAATGGTCTGACCGGCAATTATCCCTTGGCCCGTGGCATCCACATCAGGGTTCAATCCAACCACTTTATTGTTATTGGTCGTGAAATTGAAGTTAGTGGTCCATTTAAAATTGTTTTTATCGATATTGACGGAGGTGATAGAGAATTCCCACCCTTTATTTATCAACTGTCCGGCATTTGCCCAAATACTGCTGCCACCATCGAGACCAGTGGATAAGGGAATGGGAACCTGGAGTAACATATCTTTCACATCCTGTACATAATATGCAATGGAACCTGAGATTCGGTCAGACAACAAACCAAAGTCTATTCCGACATCATAACTATTGGTAGTCTCCCAGACCAAATTTCTATTGCCAATTGCCTGTATGGAAGATCCCCCGCCTATCAATTCAGGCACCCCGTATCTCCGGTTCGAATTGTATCTGGTAATATCCAGATTGCCGGGTATATTTTGGTTGCCAGTCTGTCCAAAGCTTCCTCTTAGCTTAAGAAGACTAAATTCTCCCCCATCAAAGAATGCTTCATCGGAAATAATCCATCCGGCTGACAGAGCTGTAAATGTTCCCCATCTGTTTTCGGGAGTAAAAACAGAGGATGCATCATTCCTTAAACTAACTCCAATAAGGTATTTGTCCTTAAACTTATAATCAGCCCGTCCAAAATACGCCCTCAGGTATCTTTCTCCCTCCACTCCGGAAAACATATCAATCCTATTATCAGGGGAGCCTAACTGCTGATAGGTACCCACCAATTGATCTCCAAACATAAACCTCCTATAAAAGCTGGTGCTTTGGGATTCAGTACCAAACACGGCTGACACATTATGCTGATCCCAACTCTTTGCGTAACTGCCATAAAGATTGTAATTGAAATTATTGGAGGTAACTGCCTGATCTGTTGCAGATGTGCCCAATTCTCTTAAGGTATTACTGACCCAAAAGACGCTGTTATTTTGGATAAAATCCACTGAAAGTTCAGACCGGAGGGAAAGTCCCGGCACCCATGGCAGACTATAATCCAAAAACACATTTCCCAAGGCCCTATATTGATCTACCTGGTCTAAGAACAAATCCGGGTTGATATTAGCCACCAAATTAGTGCCGGATCGGGGGTTCCAATAGCCACTGGGGTGGTCCGGATTTTCAACCTTGTACCAAGGCAGCGTGTTATAATTCGCTTGGACCCAACCTCCGGCAGTACCACCGGTGTCACCACCGAGACCACCTCCACCGGATTTTACCCGATTATTCTTTGTATAGGTGAAATTCAACCGTGCTCCAGCTTTTAGATTATTGGCCGGGGTAAAGTCCAAATTTGCCCGTGTGGAAAACCGCTGCAAGCGGTTGTTTTCCAATACCCCTTTATCATCCCTATAATTAACCGATAAAAAATAAGAGCTTTTGTCAGTTCCACTGGAAGTGGATAGGTTTAAATCCTGAAAGGAACCTGTTCGCAAAATATGATCAAACCAGTTGGTCTGCGTATTTTCAGCCTCCTGACGGGTCATATTGGCTTTGGGATTGTCGATAAACAGATTAATGTTAAAATTGGGATCGTATGGAGAAAGCCCGGAATTACTCCTGGCCTGGTCCATGATAGAAAACCATTGGGAAGTAGTAGCAAAGCCTATATCATCCGCTGTGCGGTAAAGGTCGGAAACACCCGTAGAATAGTTTACATCTGTGGAACCCACACCGGACTTTCCAGATTTTGTAGTAATGATAATCACACCGTTAGAGCCCCTAGAACCATAAATGGCCGTTGCAGCAGCATCTTTTAAAACCTCTATAGATTCTATGTCATTTGGGTTGATGGTAGACAGGGGACTTTGGGGAGTAGTATTCTGGGATCGTTCCAACCCTGTGATACCGGAAAAAATAGGCATACCATCCACGATATACAAGGGATCCGTGCCTGAAGAAATGGAGTTTGTTCCTCTCACCAACACCCTCACCGGCGCGCCTGGAGTTCCCCCTGACCCCACAGCCTGGACTCCCGGTGCCAATCCCTGCAGACTGGCATCCAATGACCCAAACGGCAACTGTGTGATTTCAGCTCCACTTACTGAGGCTACAGAACCCAAGACATCCCTCTTTTTCTTCGTACCATACCCAATTACCACAACTTCATCCAGAGAACTTGCGTCCTCAACCATCCTTACATCAATCACATTGGATGAACCTACAACTCGTGTCTGATTCTCATAGCCTATGAATGAAAAAACAAGTACAGCACCCTCCTCTACGTCAATCACATACTTGCCTTCGATATCCGAAACCGTACCAGTGGATGTGCCCTCTATCAAAATTGTAACGCCAGGCATTGGCACCCCATTCTCATCCACCACCGTTCCATTTACGGTGACGGCAGCTTGCTCAATAACGCTCACCGCAACTTGTCCGCTAGTAGACGCTGCCTGCCTGCGAACAATGATATTATGGTTAATCTGTTTAAAATGGAGATTTGATTGCCTAGAAATCTCTACTAATATCTCATAAAGATTTTCCTTTTTGCCCACTGTAAGCAAGTCGGAATTCCCTATCTCCCTGTTGGAATAAACAAAGTTTAATCCCGTCTCCCGTTCTATCTTACGAAAGGCCTGAATTATATTGATCTCAGTAAATTCAAGGTTCAACCGAATCTCGTCTATCCGTTTGACTTGGGCATTGCCGTCCCAAGCAAAAAGAATGGAAATAGTCAAACACTGGACCAACGATATGTGTAATAGTTTTTTGGACATGTACAATAGGTACGCCTGTAAGTTTTTTTTCATAACTTTACAACTGTTTAAACTTTAGCAAAGGGTTTAAATTTCCATCACCGAAGGCACTTCTTTCGGTGGATTTAGGCTGAAAGTGTTGGCGCACTTTCGGCCTTTTCTTTTTTTCCATTATTCACATAGGCTATTTGTTTATTTTTCAAATGTAACCGTTACTTCTTTTCCATTAATCCGATACTTTATTCCCATACCGTACCCCAGTCCCTCAAGGATATTTTTTAAGGTTTCATCCTGGTACCTGCCAGTCACCTTCAAATCCTTATCTTTAAAGTTGACCACGTTGATTCGGACACCATACCAGTTCTCAAGAGTCAGCATGGCTTTATAAAAAGGCGTGTTATCGAATATGATCGTCTTATTCATCCAAGCCGTAGTATGGTCCAAATTCACCTTTTTGCGGTTAACGTTCCCTGTGCCAGGTAAGGAAAAGACACCCTCACCGGGAAGTATTCGTTCCAAATCCGATCCATCTTCTTTTTTTACCTCAACTGACCCAGTCACGAGGGCAACCTCGGTCATTTCCTTGTCAAAAGCCTTAATATTAAATGATGTACCCAACGCACGGGTAGAAAGCCCCCCAGCATGGACCACAAAAGGTTTGATGGTGTCTTTAGCTACTTTAAAGAAGGCCTCTCCTTTAAGAAAAATCTCCCGTTCTGAACCAATAAAATTTTCAACGAACCTGATACTTGTTCCTGAGTTCAAAGTCACTACGGAACCGTCGCTCAGCGTGATGGTAGATTTAACGCCAAGAGGGGTTTCATAATTTTGCCATTTCGCCAACTCCGGGACTTCCTCATCTTGACCCTCCATGGTAATTACCCACAGGCCCCCAAGTCCAAGTGAAAAAAGTATAATTGCGGCATACCTCCAAAGAGCCGAAAATCCGACTTTTTTAGCCCTCCTTTTCTTCAGTACTGCCTCGGAAGAAATCGGTACTACAACTGCCCCGGTGGATTCCAAAACGGCCTTTTGAGCCGCGCCTTCTTTTATGTTATTCCACAAATGGACTTTGTCCGCTTCGCTCAATCCTTCCTTATCAAAACATGTATGGGCTAGATTCAAAACTATATTTTTTGCAAATAGAATTGCATCTCTACTACCCGGATTTTCCTCCAAATACCGCTCCCAACGAATGTTGCTACTAGTGTCCGGAGAAAGCACCCACCTTCTGAATTCAGGGTCCAAAACAAAATCTTCTGTGGTATGATTCGACAATTCCATAAGAAAACCTTTTCATGATAAAGAGGTAAAAAGGAAGAAAATGTATCCGCTAAAAATGAATTATTTTTAAAATTTTAACTTCTTTCAATAAACACAGAATAATTTTATCTTTTATTTAAAAAATTATTGAATTATATATTAATAAAATAATATATAAAAATGATTTTTTCATGGTTTGAATAGCTTTCCAAGTCAGCGTGTAGGCAGATCTAATCGTAATCTCCATTACTACAGCCGCCTGTTCATAGGTCAACTTCTCAAAAAAAACATAGTGGATCACTTCCCTTTGCCTTACAGGAAGCATAGAAAGTGCATTTTCAAGCTTATTATTGCTGATGGATAATTCCTGATTGTTGATCCAATCATCCTCAAAAGACTGCTGAAAGATGGTTTTATTTAAAAATTCCCCATATTCCTTATCCTTACATTTTCGCTCATTACCAATCTGCCTTTGAATTCTGTTTGAGAGGACCCGAAAAAGATAAAACTTAATATGAACGTTGTCGGTCAATTTGCTCCGATAGTGCCATAAATCAATAAAAACATCCTGAATACAATCTTTGATCAAGGCATGCCTATCCGTTACACTTTTACCAAAACGAAACAAGTCATCCACATATATGATATAAATCCGCTCAAAAGCCTTTCCGTCGCCATTTTTGAGCTTTTGCCACAGATAGGAATCTAGTTTATTTGGGCTATGTTGGCGCAAGGGTTTATTGGTTTGTTAATCTAATGTATTTGGTTTTTTTAGTAAAGGCAAAAAAGTGAGGGGGAATTACGGCCAAATATCATTTCCGCATCCTTCATTATACGGGAGGCTAAGCAATAGCCGAAACTTTTTCAACATCCGACGCTACAATAGTATCGATTATCATATTCAAATCTATACCTAACTTTACCACCTTCATTTTTTAACCATTCATTTGCCACCCAAATTGAAGCATGTGTTACCAACCATTTCAATGAGTGCCGGAGCTAACCTCATTGCAACTGAGGCAATTCTGTGGTTTTCGATGCAGCCATGACTGTAGCTACACCGCACAAAGCACTAGCGACACCAGAGTGGCAAATTCAAAAAGTGCAAGCAATGTTCCGGAGGAAATAAAAAGCCCCATTAATGCCTAATTTTTAGCATAAACAAGCCAGAATCTTAAATATTTTAGCCCCGCCAAATTTTTTACGTCAGTTGATTCAATTGTGAAAAAATTTAAATCCCTTCCCTCGATAATAGGGAAGGGTTAGGAAAGGGGAAAGCAATTTCAATTAAAATGGGGTATAAAACTCTGGTCAAAAGAAAACAGAATTTTATCAATAAGTAAAGTTCCCACGTCATTTTTAATCAGGACAGGCCATTGCCCGGCTGCAGTGTTTATTTTCCCAGGTATTTTTACCCATTCCCATTTTTCTTTGCCAGAAACAGAAATATTTTCCAAAATCTGATTATTGAATTGTATTTGAACATCACTTTTTGTGGAATTTTGATTTTTGACTAACAACCACATGTAAATATTAACGTTTTCGGAAGTTCCCACTGAATATTCCATGAAAGTTTCATCACCTTCCCTTCCTTTTTCCGTTTTTACGTGTTTGTGTCCAGAAGACTCAGGACTATCAATAACAGAGACATTCCCGTAAGAATACGAATAGTCTTCTGCCTCTATGATATTAATTTTTTCTTCATTCAAAAATGATTTCTTCCCTTCTCCATCATGAATATACCTGATTGTTTTTTTGTCCATTGCCATTTGTTTATCATCGGAACTTATAAGGGAAAACTGATAAATTCCGTTTTGATGAAATTTTACCTTTGTGTGAATTTTATCCGGGAATAAAATATCGACCGTACCAGGTCCTTTTTCCAATTTCCAATAGTAATTAAAAGATTCTTCTAACTCACTGGTAATTTTTCCGTTTAAAACGCCTTCATTTGCAGGAGATACGACCACCCCATCTTCACCTGCATCCACTATTAATTTAGGTTTCTGGGAAGAGATTTTCTTGTTAAGATTTTTCCCAATAGCTCCGATATTGGGAAAGGTTCCAGTAATGTATCTTGCAGGAATTTCAAGAATCCCTACATCTTTTAACTCGTATTTACCAATACCCGCATTAATAACGGGGCTTTTTTCAGCAGGCCTAAAGCTGTTTTTATCCAGCAGCGGATCCACGGAAAATAGATTTTTTTCCTTGGTTACATTTTCATTGAGTTCAATAAAATCCTCACCACCGTTCATGAAAAATAAATTATTAATAATAGCTGAATTTTTTCCAAATCTTTTGAATCCCCCCAATGAGTTTCCCTGAACCAGATTATTGACAGCAATGATGTTGTTTCCTCCTGTGGCAGCCATTTGGTTATCCACTAGGGTATTGTTAAAGAAATAAACCAGTTCGTCCATTTTTGAAGCTCCACTCAGATCTTCTACCGTATTTGAGCCTTCCATGCATCCGAGGCCCGTTTTGTTGCCTTGAAAGATATTATGGTGGATATGGAACTCCTTTCCTGTAAATACATCGTAGGAGATGATTTGAATTCCAGCATTTTTACTTCCGATAATGGTATTTTCCCGGATAATATATTCGATATTCTGATTAGGGTATCGAAATAATCTTATCTCAATACCGTCGTCATTACTGTTAATAATCGTATTATGTTCAATCAGTACATTACTGCCTGGGTTTTGTTGGTCAGACCCGATATCGAGGTCAATCCCGTCATCACGGTCATTTTCTATGGTATTATAGCCTATATAACCACCGCTCGGGCCTTCAAAACTGATTGCGTCAAGGTTATTAACAAAATGATTATGCAGGATGGTCACTTTTGAAAGAATGTCAAGAGTATGATTGCCATTAATTATATGCAGACCACTTATCTCCACCCCGTCGGCTGTTATAGAAAAAAGGATCTCGTCTTCTGAATCTATAATGGTTTCCTCAATTATTGAAAAATCTCCCGTTAACTTCCATTCTGAAGACACTGTAATGGATTTTTTAATTTCTATCTTATTTTCAGAATAATTCCCGGGAGAAATTATTACCCAATCCCCTTCTTTAGCTTCCTCAATTGCCAGAGCAATGGTTTTGAATTCTTCAGGCACTTTTAGGATTCGATCCGGATTTGAACCTGGTAAAGATTCTGAGCTTGGATGCCTATTGTTGGAAATCCCTAATAAGGAATATGGATTTACAAAAATAGCCATGCTTAACAAAATAATAAATATTAAATCTTTCATAATGATTATTTATCTTTTTTAAATAAGTTTCCGTTTTTTCAATTCACTTTTGTTTTAACCTGAGAGGTAGCCATCCATTTTTTGACCTTTCCATCTGAAGTAATGTTTCCCACCATCTTATCTCCGATCACTAAACCATTGTAAATAGTGCTACCGACATAAAAAGTAATCTCATTTCCCCGGAGTTTGCCGTCAGTGATTGGCAGTGATTTATTTCCATCTAAGACAGAACCAGTGAGCATCTGATATTCCTGCTTAAATATGAGTTTTCCTCCAAGGGAAAAATCCCATGTTCCTGCTACTTTCTCCGGAACTATCCACAGGTAAGCCGTATTCCATCTATTCGTTTCATCTTCCGACTTTACTAAATCATCATATTTCCATTCCTGCAATGTGAATGTATTGGAGACAATACGAGTACCCGGTTTTAGATCAAGCAGTTTGGGTCGGAGTTTCATGTTGATTTCCGGAAGCAAAAACATGGATATTACGGTCGCCTTGGAAAAATCAAACTCAAACAGGTCCGCTTCAACGAACTGAGTTATATCGGCAACCCCGAATTTTTCGGCCCTTATCTTTGATTGGTGCACTAAATCCGGATTATATTCAACACCTAAGGCCCTTGTCCCCATCTGAGCGGCTTTTATTACCAGACGTCCGTCACCCGAACCTAGGTCGATTAGAAAATCTTGAGGAGTGATTTTTGCCATTTCGAGCATTTTCTCGACCAAATCATGAGGTGTACCAATCCAGGGAACATTTTTTCCTTCCATCCCTTCTTCAAAAGGAATATCCGTTATTTCCACCTTTTCCTGGTCGCTTCCAGAACATGAAAGGATAAATAGTGAACAAAAAATAAATGATCGAATAAATCGGTGAAATATTTTCATAATCGATGGTTTGTTTTTTTAAACGATCCTTTTACAGCGGGACGGTACGTGTTTTAAATTTTTAGGATTACCTCAAACACGCAAGTCAGTTGGGATTTAAATAGTAACTTTACGGAATATTACCGGGCAAACGATAAAGATATATGAGGTACACATAAGTCCTACTCGTCCTTAATGCAGCGAACTGAAAAGCCAATCTTTTTGAGATTGTCAAATCGGAAAACATTACTGGACTCGTAATCCATAAAAATGAAAAAGGACCTTGATTCCGAATATTCCGTTGACGTCCACCAATAACCACTGAAGCCAAAATCATGAAACTGACCATCATGGTAACGAAGGCCGCCAGGGAGCGCTGTAAAACCACTTTCGTTGTTGGCACCAGTATTTGGGCTTACCCAAAAATCTGTACCTGCTTCCTTCAATCTGTTTCCTGCCACATGGTCGCTTCCAAGGTAGGTTATCAGTGCCATCCATTCTTCGTTAGTTGGAATGTGCCAGCCGGTTGGACAGAGCTTTCCGGTACTCACGGTGTATCCATTGTACATCGCTCCAAAGGAAGGTTTGAAAGACGCTTCATCATTGTCATACCAACAGTATCCGGAAGTGGATAAACCTGCCCATTCATCTCCACCCGCAATCATCGGGATAGGAGTACCATCATTAAATTTAGTGGTTTTTAAATTTTTCACCATCCAGATCTGTTCGCCTATTTTAAACGTATTATAGTCATTTCCATCAATGTCCCTAACTATTCCACAAGGTTCTGCCTCTATTTTCGATTCATCAGTACTCCAGTTTTCACCGGAGCTATACGGCGGTTGTTCTGATATCCATTTTTTATCTTCTTTTTTGCTGCAAGAAAACAACAATAGATTCACAACTAATAATATTGGAAATATATTGGTTTTTCCTGTATCCATTTTTTCTTGATAGAAGTCGTTTATAAATATAAAAACCACCAATTGGGTCTTCACAAAACTGATTCAATTCCCTAATCCACCTTCCCATCGACGGGAGGCGGATTAAGAAATCTATTTCAATCTATAAATTATGATAAGACACTACTTATCATTACCATCCCGGATTCTGAGGCATTGTATTGGTTAGATTAGAATCGATTACATCCTGAGGAATAGGGAAGAGTGTGTCACGTTCGGAAATCAGTTCTCCACCATATTTATTATACTCTTTTGTTCTTTCAAACCACTTACCGGTACGCAACAACGTATACCTGCGATCTTCTTCGATGATCAATTCCCGGGACCGTTCATCCAGAATGAAATCGAGCGTAACATCAGCACCGGTAATTGGGGTTGCCTTTGATCTTTCTCTTATGATATTGATCGTACGGGCTGCATCCTCTGAGTTTCCAAGCTTAAACTGGGCTTCTGCTTTTAGAAGATAAGTGTCAGCCAGTCTTAGATAAATCAGATCGTGCCAACTGAAAGACGCCCTTAAATTTTGGGGATCACTCCCCTCACCTTTTCTTGTGTAGGGCCAGTACGGAATACTGTTGTGAGAAGGGGAAATATCTTTGGACCAATCGCACCATAGTGTATCCCCATAATTGTAACCCGATGGCAATAAATCAGTGCCATATGGGGCATTGGTTGCCTCATCCTTTAGGAGAAAATATTTTCTGAAAATATAGTTTGAAGCTCTTTCATCCTGGGGCTCAAAACTTTCCACCCACCATTTTGTGACCCCAAAATAGGCCTTTCCCCGGCCCCCTCTCTCATAAGTAAACGTCAGAGGTCTAACACCATCGATTACCCAAAGGTTATAATTGCCGGTCACTGAACGGCTCATCTCATTGCCCTGGACGTCAATACTGTTCAGTTCAAATTGGAAAACCCAAAGGGCCTCGGAATTTCCCTGCTCGCGGTTTTGGTTTCCCTCTTTGAACATGTCCCCATAGGCATTACCCATTGGATCATCCCTTTTAACACCATACCTCTCTGTAACCAATTTGTAGGCAGGATTTTCAATTACCTGATCGGTCCAATAGAGGGCACTGTCAGGCTTGTTAATGGTGAGGTACATCTCAGCTAAGAACGTCTGAATAGCACCTTTTGTGATCCTACCTTGCAATGAGCCCTCAGTGGGAATATGTTGTTGTGCAAATAAATAATCAGAGATAATTTGTTTCCTGACCTCTGCCACTGGAGTTCGCTCCCAGTCGGTCCTGATTGTTGAGCCTGTATATTCTTTCAGACTTAGAGGGACATCCCCCCAGCCAAACGTAAGACATCTATACGCCCAAGCACGAAGGGCTTTTGCTTCAGCTATCACCCGGTTCTTATTTCCTTCCGGAGTACCACTTCCACCTATCCAGTCGACCTCTGGATTCTCGGCCCTTGAAATAATGGTGTTTGCCGCATTAATTGTTTCATAATGCCAGGCAAAAATCTCTAATAAATCCTGATCTGCAGGACTGTTAGTAGAACCCCAGGTAAAATAGATATTGCTACGGCGGTAATTACTAACCATGTTATCGACGCCATTTATAGCGTTTTCTATTTTTTCAGACTGCCATCTTGCATGCCTTACTATATTATACAGGCCATTTATGCCTGCCTCAAAACCAGAAAGTTCGGTATATAAAGTTTCACCTGATAATATATTTGGGGGATTTTCCTCCAGAATATCCGCTGAACAGCCGAGAAGCAAAAGAAATACAAAGATGATTTTAATACTATTTAATACTATTTTCATGATAACGACCAGTTATGTTATGACTCAAATTTTGTTAAATTAAAAACCCATGCTCAAGCCAAAAACATATTCCTTTTGCATAGGAATCGCCCGCTGGCTATTTTGGTCATATAAATCAGGGTCCATCCCCGTCCATTTGGTAATAGTGGCCAGATTACGTCCAGTCATATACACTCTTAATCGGTTGAAACCCGCTCTTCCGATCAGGCTTTGAGGCAGATCATAAGAAAAGGACACATCCCGGATGCGTATAAAATCCGGGTTTTCATAAATATTTCCCGAAAAGCCGCCCATCATATGGGCCATTTCCCTATTCATTACCCAATCGTTAGTGGGATTGTCTGGTGTCCACCAGTTCTTTTGGAGGGTATTATTACGCACTTCTGCCCCCTGGACATTATCATTCATTAAGAAATTTCTCGAAGTGGCTCCATGGACCCCATGAATAAAAATTGTAAGCATGAAAT
>DATHWC010000185.1:0-2973 GCA_035460985.1 Lunatimonas sp. | reverse complement strand
TAATCCGACTTATATTTTCCCAGAACCTGGAATACCATAATCCAGCCAAATCGGAGATTGTAAAGAGCAGGATTGATATTAACGGACGGATTTAAATAGGCCTCGCCATTCAACTATGCTGGATAACTAGGTTAATAAAGCATTGGATACAGAAATTTTTAAGGTAGTGGTGTGAATTAAAAGCTTGATGATATAGGAATGAAAGATGAGATTATTTTATATCGCCCGAATGAACTTGCCGAGCATATTGAAGTGAGGCTCGATGAGGATAAAGAAACGCTTTGGCTTACCCAAGAGCAAATTGCTCAACTGTTTGGAAGAGAAAGAAGTGTTATAACCAAACACCTCAAAAACATCTTCAAGGAACAGGAATTAGACGAAAAAGTGGTTAGTGCATTTTTTGCACATACCACTCAACACGGAGCTATTGAGGGAAAAACCCAAACAAAAAACGTGAAATTCTATAATCTTGATGCGATTTTATCAGTAGGCTACCGTGTTAATTCCAAACAAGGCACACAATTTCGAATTTGGGCAAGCCGAATTCTTAAAGATTATTTACTCAAAGGCTACGCCATCAATAACCGCATTAACCGATTGGAAGACAATCTTGAAAACCTGAAAAACAAAGTCGACCAAATAGACCTGCAAATCAACACACATCTAATCCCTACCCAAGGCGTATTTTTTGATGGACAAATATTTGACGCCTACGAACTTACTTCCAAAATCATCCGCTCTGCCAAGCAGAGTATAGTACTGATAGATAATTACATCGATGAAAATACCTTGAACCATTTGGCCAAAAAGAATAAAGGAGTCAACGTATTGCTTCGAACTAAAACTATCACCAAACAACTGACATTAGACATCCATAAAGCCAATGCTCAATATGGCGGATTTAAAGTCAGTCCATTCAACAAAAGCCACGACCGATTTTTAATAATTGACGGCAAAGAAGTCTTTCACCTGGGTGCTTCGCTCAAGGATTTGGGGAAGAAATGGTTTGCTTTTTCCAAGCTGGATAAACCGTCAGTTAGTAGTATTTTAAACGCAATTTCGGAATTGATATGAATACTGGTAAACTCAGCAACAAACCGGTTTGGAAATTGATAGCATGATAGGTTAAATGAAAAAGAGATGAAGTACCTATCCAGTTTTGAAATATTAGGAGTTTGGCAAAAATAAAGGAGAAGTTGTCAATGTTAAACGCACTTCGCCAATAAACCTATAAACCTATCGACCCATCAACCAATCAACCTCCTAAATATCTTGAGTTGAGCACCCATTTAAGCTTGTTCGAATTGTTCGTTCTGATCGACCAATCTCCTATTCATCACATAAAACCAAAGAGGCGGCAGCAGGGCCATTAGCATGCTTGCGGGATACCCGGTGGGCAGTTGGGGGCTATCTTCCATGTGCCGGAGGATTTGGTATTTTCTGGAGGCCAAATAGTGATGGTCGGAATGTCTGGTAAGTTCAAACAAAACGATCCGCCCCATCTCATGGTCAGAATTCCAAGAATGCCTAGGCAGGACCCGCTCCGGTCTTCCACTGGGAAGCATCTTTCTTCTCAGCCCATAATGTTCGATGTAGTTGATGGTCTCCAAAAGCAGCACGCCAATTAATGCAATGGCAAACGCATAGGGTAGCATATTCCAACCAAAAACACCTACTATAGTTGCCAAATACAAAGTCTGGTAAATTGTAAACCGGAGCATTTCATTTTGCCAGTGAAAAGGAGGCAAACCTTTTTTGGATAGCCTATTCCTTTCCAACCTCCATGCACCTATATATTGCCCGATGATGGAGCGAAAGAAAAAAACATATACCCATTCATTAATTCTTGCTGTTGCCGGATCCTTGTCGGTGGATACATGCTTATGGTGTCCTCTGTTGTGCTCTATAAAAAAGTGCTGGTAAAGAACCGGGAGTAACCCTGCCTTCGCCAAAAACTGCTCCCATTTGTTGGCACGATGTCCAAGTTCATGGGCTACATTGATGCCCACCGCACCCAAGACCACGCCAATGCTGAATGTCAAGCCCAAGCGTTCATAGTTGGCCATCTCATCTGTTTGAATGGCACGAAAATAGAAATACACTAAGACAAAACAGATAGGTGCACAGATATAAAGCAACATATCGTAAAAACGGTTAGCTAACCTACCTTTCTCTTCACGCTCCGTATAATTTGCTGAGGACGGTGGAATAAGGGCATCCAGTAAAGGGAATATTCCAAATGCCAGAATTACAGTGGCCCAAGACCACCACCCCTGCCATTGCAATGCCAAGAAAGCCGACAGCGGGATGGAATAGGCTAGCAGGTACTTGAGATGTTTCATGGGAGTTAAATTCGACTGTTTTGTATCGGTCAGATTTACGTAAACAATATAAAAAAAAATAAGATTATTTGCATAATTTTTCCTGTTGCATAGCTAGGACGACTTAGACAAATACACGTCTAAAAATAATTCCAACTGATTTAAGAACACCTTTAATCCTACCTCGCTATAGATTGCCGCTTGGGATATCGTAAGCTTCACGCATCAAGTAGAATTCACATCTCGGTTTTTTCAATAAAACTTCAAATAATCAATCCATAAATTGAATCTTCCTTCCTGCTTGTCGGCCAGAATAAAACCTATACGCTGAATGCCCTTTAAACGCTCGGGGTCGATTCCTACTTGGATGGTGTTACCCATTCTGCTGATTTCAAAATCCTGGAGCGAAATGGTGACAGTTTGCCATTCTTTGTTGGCCGCACCAAACTTTGCCCTGAATTTGGGTAGGTAAAATGGGGTGTCTTTTTCAATCAAAACCTCAAATTCCCTATCGGTATCTGATTTGAAACGGATTTCACAGTGATTGTACGAAGATAGGTCATAGTCACCCAAGGCACTGCGAAGGGAAACGAAGCCTCCGTTATTTTTCAGGGAAACATTTCCGGTAAATAAAAGTCCATCCGCATCCAAG
>DATHWC010000184.1:0-6067 GCA_035460985.1 Lunatimonas sp. | reverse complement strand
GCATAAATGATGATTTCAATGTCCCTGATGTCTTTTACTAAGTCAGGTTGGTCTAGGTGGTCAGCGATTTCAGTCGTCGTCCATTCCCTATACGGCTGCCCTGTGAGGGATTCCATATAACTTTTCCACAAACCAAGAAGTTCATCAGCGGAGGATAAATCCGGCTGCTGGACAAGTCTCTCTTTGGCCAGTTGCCACTGTAGCAGGAATTTCTTCCGCTTCTTTTTTTCCAAGTAAACGAGCCAAGCATCTCTAATTTTCTGTCCAAACAGAAAATAGGAACCAATTGCCAACACAGTAATCAAGCCCAAAACCAATACCAACATTGGGTAGTTGAATCCCTGGGTAATGGGCTGATAGGCATCGCTTTCCTGAAATGTAAGGACATCCGGAAGTTCTCCGATAGTTAGTATCAGATGCAGGTTAGCTTCTAAAGGTAGATGGCTAATGCTATCGTACCGCAATACCTCAAATACAGGTAGTCGATAGGATTTAACGGGCTCTAGGGAGAAGTTGGATAAATAATATACCGCGGAGTCCAAGGTCAGGCTGTCGGTCGTATAGGAAGTGAATGTCTGCTTGGACAAATACTCCATACTACCAAAATTGAATGCAGAATCAGGGAATAGTATATCCATTGAAGGAGGATAGGTAGCTTTTAGCACATAGCCTACCCGCTCGCCCAGCTTAGCTGAGTCTTTTAGGAAATATCCCTCCACCGAGACCTCTTGCGCGGTGCTGGAAGATATCCACCCAGTCAATGTCAAAGTAAGAAGGAAATAAATAAGCTTACCCACGTTTCATGGTTCGGTTTCTGATTTTAAATAATTCCATCAAAGGTAAAACAATGTCTTGCCTTGTGTCAACTTGGAGATAGTTGATTTGATTTTTTTTACAGAGGGTCTGTAAGGAGGCTCTGTCGGTATGGAATGACTGGAATATTTTCTTGGAAAATCCTCCGAAGGCCGTATTCACCCAGGTGGTTTTTCCTTCTTCTTTGTCATAGATTGGTATTATTCCCAAAGAAGGAAGAGCGGATTCTAACGGATCGGTGATTTGAATAGCCACCAAATCATGTTTATTGGCAAGAGATTTTAATGGTAGTTGGTAGTTATCGTCAATGAAATCACTAATGACGATGATGATACTGCGCTTTTTGATCAGATTGAGACAAAAGGTGAACATCCCGTTAAGGTCTGTTTTTTTTGATTTGTTTTCATGTGAAAAAAGTCCCTTGATAATTTTCACTGCTTGCCTTGGACCTTTTCCCGGCAGTATGATTTTTTCTTTTTGGTCTGAATAGCTTACCAAGGCTACCTGACTTCCTTCATGGACTGCCGCCAGGGTAAGTACGCCGGCGATTTCTTTACCCGTATCTATTTTTTTTCTTTCCTTGCTGCCAATATCCTGTGATCCGCTGATATCCACCAAAAAGTAGACAGACTGGTCTTTGTCTTCTTTGAATGTTTTGACAAATGTGCCGTGGCCCTTCGCGGAAACTTTCCACTCTATGGTTCGGATGTCATCGCCATATTGGTACGGACGGAGGTCGTCAAATTCCAAACCAGCTCCTTTAAAGATGGACTGATAATCCCCCTGAAGGTGGTTGTTGGCTATTTTCCGGAGCATTATCTCGTACCGCCGTAATTTTTTAATGAGTTGGTTCATGCATCCTTTCTTATCAGAGGCCTAATTTAAGGTACTCCGTTGAATAATAAAACGACTTGGTCCTTACTTATTGTCAATTTAAAAAGTATTTGGGTAATTTTGTGAAGTGAAATACATTTGGCTACTCTTCATTTGCGCGGGAATTACCGGGGGATGTTCCTCCGACTCCAAACCTCAAGGGCTTCTCTCTGAGGATAAAATGGTTGAAATCCTCATCGATATCCACCTCACTGAGGGCTTCATTCAATCCCTTCCCATACCCTACGACTCTTCGAAAAGATTATATCCCGTATTGGAAAAAGAAATTTTCGAAAAACATGAGGTGCCTGACAGTGTTTACATCAACAGCCTACGATATTACCTGAGAGATGCGATAGTTATGGAGCGCGTATATGCCCGCACCATTGATTCCCTCTCAGTCATGGAAAAAAGAGCCGACCAATAGATGAAAATATATCCTGCCAATCTGGAGCAAAAAATTAATTTTGATAAAATCAAAGACCTTATCAAGGAATCATGTACAAGTACTTTGGGAACCGATTTTGTCCAAAAAATCACCTTTTCCAAAGATATCCGGCTCATTCAGCGGCTATTGGATCAGACTGAGGAATTTCGGCAGTTGCTGGTGTCGGGTGAAATGTTTCCCTCTTCCAACTTCATTAACATACATCCACACCTGGACAAGGCTCGGGTGGAAGGGACGTTTCTGTACGAAGATGAATTCCATGAGGTGAGGCTTGGATTGACCACCTTGGCTGGTTGTGTGGATTTTTTCCAATCCCATGAAGAGCAGTATCCGCATCTATTTGAATTGCTGGGTATGGTCAATGATGACCGCACGCTTATCCGTGCCATAGAACGGGTCATGGACGAGAAAGGCAAAATAAAAAATAATGCTACCCCGGAGCTGAATATGATCCGGAACCAATTAATTTATGAGGAGAACCGGTTGCGGAAAGTTCTGGAAGGTATATTCCGCAATGCCAAAGCACAGGGACTCACTCCGGATGACGCAGCTATCACCATTCGGGGCGGTCGCATGGTGATGCCTGTACTTGCGGAATATAAGCGGCGTATCAAGGGGTTTATTCATGATGAATCAGCTACAGGTCAAACTGTCTTTATGGAGCCAGCAGAAGTCCTCGACATCAATAATGAAATTAAGGACTTGATTTACATGGAGCGTAGGGAAATTCAGAAAATCCTCACCCTACTCACTGATACTTTACGCGGATTTATCCCTGATCTCAAAAGGTCATTCCATTTTTTGGGATTGATAGATTTTATACGGGCAAAAGCCAAATTTGCGTTAAAAATTGGAGGTAATAAGCCGATTATAGAAAAGCAAAAAATATTGAACTGGGAAAACGCTCGGCATCCGCTCTTGGAACTAACGCTCAAGCAACAGAAAAAGCCTATTGTCCCCATCAATGTTTCGTTGGATCACAACCGACGGATACTGGTAATTTCCGGTCCAAATGCAGGTGGTAAATCGGTTACGCTGAAGACAGTGGCACTTGTGCAATATATGTTTCAATGTGGGTTGCTCATTCCTGTAGAGCCTTCATCAACCTGTTGTGTTTTTGACCAGTTTTTTATCGATATCGGAGATGAGCAAAACTTGGAAAATGACCTGAGTACCTATAGTTCACATTTGATGAACATGAAATATTTCACCTTGCTGGCGAATAAACGGACCATTTTTTTTATTGATGAATTTGGGACGGGGACGGAACCACAGTTTGGTGGGGCAATAGCGGAGGGCATCTTGATAGAGTTAAACAAGAGCGGAGCCTTTGGTATAGTAACTACCCACTATGGCAACCTCAAGCAATTGGCATCCAAAAGCCATGGATTGGTGAACGGTGCCATGCGCTATGATGTGGAGCACCTGGAGCCGCTTTATCAGCTGGAAATTGGTAAGCCCGGCAGTTCATTCGCCTTTGAAATAGCCCGGAAAATCGGTATTTCAGACGAGATCATCCTTCACGCCAAAGCTCAAGTGGGAGAAAGCCGCGTGAATTATGACAAACTACTGCTTAAGCTGGAAAGCGAAAAAAACAAATATCAGCAACTACTTATAGAAAATGAGAAAAAGGAACATATTCTCTCCCGCCGCATGGAAGAATATAAAGATCTCAAGGCAGTCTTAGATACTAAAAAGAAGGAAATAATAAATGAGGCGAAAATTCAGGCAAACGCTTTATTAGAAGAAACCAACAAGAAAATTGAGAATACCATACGGGAAATAAAGGAACACAAAGCCGACAAGGAGGCAACAAAACAACTCCGGAAATCTTTGGAATTACATAAGACTTCGATTCAGCCGGAAAAGCGAAAGCCGGAAAAAAAGGTACAAGAGGTCAAGGTGATCGAGGGGGAAATTATGCCCGGGGATCACGTGAGGCTGAAAGACAACGGTGCCATGGCAGAGGTAATTGCGATTCACCAAAAAACCGCCGAAATCAGTATCGGTGACCTGAAGTCGAAAGTGAAAATAGAACGCTTGGAGAAAATTTCAGCAACTGCCTTAAAGAAGGAAAAGAAAGCTATCCCAAGGTCTACCGGATATGACACCACCGGGAAAATGATGGATTTCTCCACCAATCTTGACCTTCGGGGGAAAAGAGGCGAGGAGATTCTTCCGCTGTTGCAAAATTTCATAGACGAGGGTTACATGCTTGGTATGAAGGACCTTCGGGTCATCCATGGCAAAGGAGACGGTATCCTTAGGGACCTGACCCGCAACATGCTTCGTCACATGACGATGGTACGGGGGTTTGCCGATGAACATGTGGAAAGGGGAGGGGCAGGGGTAACCTTGGTGGCCTTAAAAGATAATTGACAACTCAATTACCTTTTAAAGGCTTGGCGGGCAAGGAGTTTCCAATTCTTCCCTTCTTTTTGCCATACCATCAGAACTCCGAGATTGACAGTAGCCGGTTCCGCTCCTTTGTTGTGGGTGTTTCCAGTGAGGTTGTGACGGACCAATGCGATCTTGCCCAGGACTTCCACAGTTTGGTCGGCTAAGTCAATGCTGGTAAAGTTATTATTGCCACTTGCAAGTGCATATACAAAAGCATCTTGGTCTTCGACTACCCCGTTGGAGTGTCCATAAGTTAGGTTCTTTGAGGAAATGGCAATTAGACTTGCCTCCTCGCCGCTCAACATAGCGTCTTTAAGTTGTAGAACTGCTCGTTCCACAGCATCTTTACCCTTATTTTGGGCTGTTGCCATATGTATAGACGCAAAGGCGAGAAATCCGATTAATATGAGGTATTTTGGCATGGGTTTGGTTAATTTTTTAATTTTAAATCGAAAACGTAATAGCCAACAAGTCCGGAGACCCTTCCGCTGACAGGAGCTGAAATGGTAAAGTCAAGTCTCAAATCGTTAATCGAATTGGGGCTTGGAGCGTTCGGTGAGAAATTAATCGGAACATTGGCAGCGGCCTGTATTCCCACCAAGCGAAGTTTGTCATTGTTTTCTCCCTCAATTGACCAAGTTCCTGACGGATCAAAGAGCCCGGTGCTTCCCGTAGTGCTGTAAGTCCTGCCTGCGGAAGAACTGGATCGAAAGGTAATCTCAAACTGGGAAAAGGTGGCAGTTTGGGAAGTGCCGTCCCTGGAGACAGACCCTCCGTTGCTAACCGTCCACGTAAGTCCGCTACCTTCTCCGGCCAGTTTTTCTATGGCTAATTCGGTAGCTGTTTTTTGCGGACCCCCATTATCGTCGTTGCCGCAAGAAAAAATTAATCCAGTAGCGATGGCAATAGAAAACAAAAGGAAGATTTTTTTCATAATTGCATAGGTAACAAGGATGTAAAATTAACGTTTTTATCCAAATATCAAAGTAAGCCTTTGGGCTTAAAATCTTCTACATTTATTTTTTGATTACAAAACGAATATTCCCTTTGATCGTTGGATCCAATAATCAAACTTTTTTTATCACTATATGTTTCGATAAGGTGGAGGTACCAATCTACTCCCTCTGCATCTAGATTGGAAGTAGGTTCATCCAATAATATCAACGGTGATTTGGACAAAAAACAGATTCCAAGTTTTAGACGTTGTTTCATTCCGGAAGAAAAGTTAGCAATAGACTTATCCGCAGATTTGTCCAGATACATGATGGATATTATTTCTGGGATGGAAAGTCCATCCGATAGGGGTTTGAATTTAAAATGAAAGATTAGAAACTCCTTTAGTGTAAATTCTTCGGGTAGCTCCAGATATGGGGCTGAGAAGGATACGAGTTTGAATTGTTCAGATTCAGGAACTGTTTGATTGCCGTAAAAATAAATCACTTCTCCCTCAGATAGGGGTTGCTGTCCAGCGAGGCATTTTAGGAAAGTGGATTTACCAGAACCATTACTGCCCGTGATGGCTATCTTTTCCCC
>DATHWC010000183.1:0-6747 GCA_035460985.1 Lunatimonas sp. | reverse complement strand
CACTGACAGCCTCTGCCTGGGTGGGTCGGGTAATAAAATTCCCCCCGGCTATAAAGGAATAGTCGTGCAAAGCGAGGTAGTTGTCGTCGACTTGATTGGTCATGACTAGCACAGAGTCCAGTGGATCACTGTGTTTCATATATCCACCCCAGGCATTTCCAACACTGGTGACAATAGTCGACCGTGATAATCCGCTTACCTCCGGGAATTCCCCTAACTCCTTAATTAACTGATCGGGATTATTTCCCTGCATATTTATATTGAGGATGTTCTCCGTGTTGAATCCCAGGTCGAAGGCGAGTATATTTTTATACTGCACATAACCAACAGCGGTAGTGGTGATAAAAATCAGTGTAAGTGTATATTGGACGATGACCAGCCCCCGTCTAAATGAAACCTTTTTGAAAAGTTTAAAAGGGGATGAATTCTTGAGCGCATCAATCACATTAACGTTGGAAAAGAATATTGCGGGCATAAAGCCGGCTATAATGCCCACGGATATTGAAAATAGTATAAAATAAAAAATAACCATCGGAGTAAGCTTCAGCTTTACCAACTGCTGCAGTTCCGGTGCCATATTTATTAGCTGGGGCCGCAAAACAAGAAATAATAGGAACGAGATAAGTAGGGCGGCTAGGGAGATCATGACCGCCTCTGTGAGAAACTGTTGCCATACCTGGTTCTTGTTTGCTCCGATGGCCTTGCGAAGTCCGATTTCCTTAAAGCGGCGCATGGAACGCGCCATGGATAGATTGGTGTAGTTGAAGCAGGCTGATAAAATGACAATGAGTGCCAAGCCCCCAAATGCCCAAAGCAATTTTGGTGGGATGTGAGGTCCCACCAGGTGTAAACCCTCTGAACGGTGGAGTTTCTCACCTACTACCACACCATGTAAAGGAATGAGGTTGAGGTGGACTGCGCTATGTTCCAGTCCGAGGTTTTCGTTCTCGGCAATTGCGTTAAGCTGAGACTGTATGGAAGCCATGTCGGCATTTTCTTGGAACAGCACATATACATAATTTTCCCACATAGCTGTCCATTCCTCGAAATCCGCAGCGGCTTCACTGTTTCGCTCCAACGTGGACAAAGAAACCAGTGCTTCGAAAGTTAGGTGCGAAAAGAAGGGAACATCCTTTATTACACCTGTTACGAGGTATTCGGAAGAATTAATTCGAATGGCTTTACCCAACGCAGGTTCGTAGCCAAAAAGCTTTGTGGCTGCGAATTCGGTCAGCACGATGGAGTAAGGATCCCGCAGGGCTGTGTGGGGATTTCCTTCCAACATCGGAAACGTAAAGACCTTGAGCAGGGAAGGCTCCGCCCAAAAGCCCCTGACTGGCAGAATATGATCTCCTACCTCCGCATCTGCGGCAAATCCATCTCGCAAAACGGCTACTTCTTCTACCCCGGACACATTTTCCCGGATCAACCTGCCGGTTTTGATGGATGCGGAAGGGAATTTCCTGCTTCCGTCAGCGGCTGTGGTGTGAATGCTATTGATGCGGTAAATACGCTCCCCGTGCTCATGAAATCGGTCATACGAATGAAGATCGAGAACAAACGCTATCAGTAACAAACCCACAGACATACTGATGGCAAGACCTGCAATATTGATAAGGGAAAACAATTTGTTACGCATTAGATTGCGACCTGATGTTTTAATATAGCTACCAATCATGATATGGTTTACAAAATGTGGCGTTCCTACGGTATAACTTCTTAAAAACTTAATAGCATCAATAATATAAATTACCTTCGCCCTACGTGGCCCGCGGGAATGCAAATTGCGGTAAAAGTATTCGTTTAGGTCACCGATAAGGTCCTCCGACATACTTGGTTTACAGTACCAGGATATAAACTTTTGTGCCCACCGGGGAGGCTGGTTTTGATTTTGAGGGTTCATGCTATATATTTTTCCAAGAAAGGGTCGGTATTCGTTCCCACAACTGGTCCCGGACCAATTTTGTATTTACCAATGCCTCCTTTGCCGATATGGTGAGTTGATAGAATCGTTTGCGTTTGCCACCCCGCATTTTCGTTGCTTCCCCCAGGTGACTGTCAAGAAGTCCCTTCTCTTCAAGCCGACTAAGCACCGCGTGTACCACTCCCAGTTTGACAGTCCGGCCTGTTTGGATGGAAAGCTCATCGCATATGGCTACACTGTATGCCTCATCCAGCAAGGCAGCGACGGTGAGCAACACCAGTTCTTCAAATTCCCCAATATTTGTCCCCTTCATGTAATCATTTTTATTCCTTAAATGTATGTAAAATAATTTTATTATACATACAAAACAGTATTAAATCCCAGTAAAAACTCAACGATAAATCCATTTCACTTAAATTACCTCCAAATAATGTTTCCTTCAATGTCAATTTTCGAATAGAACCACAAAAAACACGGAGGACACAGAGAATTTTAAAAAAAACTCCGTACTCTTTGTGCCTTCTTTGTGCGCTTCGTGGTAATTTTTTAAACCCAAAAAAAAAAGATATTCGCTGCAAAAAAAAGAGAACCACGGAGAACTCGGAGGTAACACGGAGGACACAGAGAATTATAAAAAATAACTTTGAAGGAAGAAAATTGGGACCAATTTTGTTTTTTTTGCATTATAAGAATCTATTTATCAGTATAGAATACCGATAGCGATTAAAAATATGGTAAACTTCGAAACTTTTATCTAAATTACAGCCCAAGATCAACGCCCAAAATATGTACATTAGTACCATAAATTTCCAAATCAAAAATGGAAAAGCTCATCACACTCAGAATGAAATTAAAAAAAAATTGGACAATGGCCGTATGGGGAACAAATCAAGTGCTTCGTTTGATGAATCAGAGGAGAAATCCGAGGGCACATTTATCGTTTTAGCAGATGACGATGCCGATGACAGAGACCTATTTTCTGAGGCAGTAGCAAATAGCGGAACGAAGGTAAAGATGGAAACTGCCCGTGACGGAGTGGAATTAATCGAACTGTTAAGAACCAAAAATAAACTGCCGGACCTAATCTTTCTGGACCTGAATATGCCTAATAAAAACGGGAGAGATTGTCTCATTGAAATCAGAAAATCAGCCGAACTAAGACACATACCTGTAGTCATATATTCGACGTCTTCTTCTCGGATTGATATTGATTTCACCTATGAGAATGGAGCTAATTTATTTATTAGTAAACCTTCTTCTTTCCGGGAATTGGTTCAGATTGCCAAAACGGTATTGGCGTTGGATTGGAAGAAGTTTCAACCCAACTCAAACAAAGATCAATATGTTTTTTCGTTAAAATGAATTTGCGATGCTTGTAGTTAATAAGGTAATACTTGAAAACGAAGTAATATTTGAGCATTTTCCTGCCTTTGCTAAATTTATATTGGATAATTATTTGGAGGAATTTACAAGCTTCCAGATTCAGTATTCAAGAGAAGAAAACCTACCGCTTTTAAAATTTTTTGAAGGCTTTACAGAAGAAGAATTTTTTGAGCGTGCCTTCAATTCATCCCGCATATTACTGGAGGCATTTGCGCAAAATTCTTTGAGGAAATATATTAATGATAGTTCCCAAAATTACCGGGAGAACCTTATTCCATTGTTGCAAAAGGATGCTGTTTTGGCAGAAGACATTACGTTGGTTTCATTGGTCAGAAGAAAAACCTTTAGAAAGTTTCTCTATTATTATACCTCTGACATCCTAGTATTCGGCAATATTATGGAGGAGTTGGACAGGTTTGTAGCGGTGTCGGAAATGTCCGCATTTAATGTTTTCATCAAAATTCAGGAAGAAAAGACCAATCAGATGAACAGGGAACTGCGTCAGAAAAATGAGGACTTACTGGAGGCAGAAGAAATAGGGGGAGTGGGAAGTTTTTTGTGGGATTTAAAAACCCAGGAAGCTACATTTACCTCGATGGTAAAAAAGGTTTTTGATTTAACCGAATCAATACCCTTTAACCGATTTCTTGAAAATTTAAATCGGGAGGACAGAAAAAAAGTGACGGAAGCGATCCAGAAAGCCTATAATACGGATGGTCTTTACGATTGTGAATTTACTTATATTTCCAACGGCCAACAGAAAAGGGTATGGTCAAAGGGCAAAGTTCAATTTGACAAGGATGGTTACCCTGAAAAAATGAAGGGGACAGTAATGGACATTTCAAAAAGTTATTTGTTGCTTCAGCAACTAAAGGAAAGTGAAGCGACCAATAATCAAATTCAGGCAATCACCCATATAGGGAACTGGTCTTGGGACATTAATGCCGATCAAGTTTTTTGGTCTGACGAAATGTACCGAATTTATGGTTTGGTTCCTCAAAGTGAAAAGATTACCCTAGAACGTTTTTTGTCATTTGTCCATCCCGAAGATAGGGAACAACGACTCCAAAAGATAAAAAAATCCCTTGAAACGGGCATTGCGGAGGATTATGTGATTCGTGTTCAGACCCAAGACGGTAAATTGAAAATATTAAGAGGGAAAGGGGATGTCCGCTATGATGCAAATCAAAAACCTATACAACTCATTGGATCCTGTCAGGATATCACCAAGGAACACAGGCTGATAAAGGAGATACAACAAAAAGAAATTCACTTGGCCAAAAAGAATGCGGAACTGGAAAATATCAACCATGAGTTAAATTCATTTAACCAGGTAACCAGTCACGATTTAAAGGAGCCGCTGCGTAAGATTGAGATATTCGCCAACCGGATCGAAGAAAAAAACGGAACGCAATTACCTCAGGATACCCTTGAATATTTAAGTAAAATAAGGAGCTCCATCAGTAGAATGAAATGCCTGATTGAAGACCTTTTAAACTTCTCCCAGACTTCCGCTGCTTTTCATGATTTCGAAAGCGTCAACCTCAACCTGGTTTTAGAGGAGGTACTACGCGAATTGGTCGTTCCCATAGAAGAAAAAAACGCTAAGATTTCTATCGGAAAGATGCCTGAAATTTGGGGCATCGCTTTTCAATTAAAGCAATTGTTTTCCAATTTGCTAAGCAATGCCCTCAAATATTCAAAGGAAAATACAAATACAGAGATAGAAATCTCCTATCAACTAACAGAAAGCAAACAAATTCCATTTTTTGATCCGATCGCCGGGAATTCCTATCATCAAATTACCATAAAAGACAACGGCATTGGATTTGATCAGCAGTTTTCCGATAAAATTTTTGGCATGTTCCAAAGGCTCCATCCAAGGGAGAAATATTCTGGAAATGGTATAGGATTGGCTATCTGCAAGAAAATAATGCAAGGCCATGGGGGTGCTATCTATGCGGAAGGGATTCCAGGTGAGGGTGCTGCTTTTTTTCTGTATTTTAGATTATAAAAAAAGTCCGTATTTTTCCATAATTGGACTAGTGCCCTCAAAATCCACATCCACCTCATATCGTGTGGCCACCTCCAATAAATGTTTAGGGTCCGGCTCCTCACCGGAACCGTAAATTTCACGGAATGCTGCCTCAAATCCACCCGGGGAAATTAATTCCAGTATTTTTAGGGGCACATCACCTGCATTCCAAAACGTATGCCACTGCCCGCGAGGCTTAAAAATCAAATCTCCAGCTTGTCCATACACTACCTCCTCACCTAACAGTGCTCCTATCCGCCCTTCCAGTATATAACTATATTCGTCTTCCTTGGAATGGCGATGCAAAGGTGCTGCCAGCGCTTTGGCAGGAAGAAGGTGCTCTACCAATGCAAACCGCCCCCCGGATTCATGTCCATTGATCATGAATCTATCATGAAGAATGCCCGGTTGACCAAGGGTCTCACCTTCTGTTGGTCCCATAACACGGGCCAGACTTCCCTTAAAACCGGTGTTGTCTAGTTTATCGTCCTGCATAAAAACAAATCTAAATTTGACTATAAATTAAATCAATTTTGACTTGTTTTCTGAGTTATAAGCGATTTTTTTGAAACCAAAGATATATGCCGCATTGCCAGCACGGTGAAGTAACTGTCCCAATAATACAATCTCTAAACCTTGCTCCAGGAACCACATACGATTTGGGCACAGGCAACATGAAACAATTCGTCTGGAAGGAGCGGGTCAAAAGCGACCAAAAAATTAATAGAAAGTCTGGAGAAAACCTATGACTGGTTAAAATACAAATTGGCGCGCACCACCTTTTCTGATCAATAAAAAAACTTCAGGATAACCCAGGTGATCCTGAGGTGCAAGATCAATGGAGAATGATTATTGAAGAAGCCGTTGCAGAAGACGATCTGCTGTACGAGGAGTTGGATGTTAGGCTACAAGAAGCAGTGGCATTTACCCAGGTTAATGATCCTGAGTGGTACCAAGCCCACTCCACAAAGCAAAACAGCGTAATGCCCACCAATAAATCAAAATCAGAGGACAAAGAAAATTTGGTTGGCTAGCTTACAAGCTGCTCTTTTCGGACAGCCCGTAGTCGGGGCCGTCTGTTTTAAGTGGGGCTGGCATTGCGAAATGGAAAGGGGGAGGTTGGATGTGAGGGGGAGGCAAATTTCCTTGTCACACTTGGGTGTATCTAACCAAATTAGAATATTACTTGTGAATTCACTAACAAATCAATTAATTTTTCACCAAAGGATTCTGATTTGTTTCGATTTGTTTTCTGGCTTCAGCTATATTCGTAAAAAAGATAAGCTACAACAATGACTTTAAGAAACATACAAATGGAAAAAGCATATGAAGTTCCCGCCAATACAAAAATAGGTCACGTGCACTTAAAAGTAGCAGAGCTCAAGCGATCCTTGGATTTTTATTG
>DATHWC010000182.1:0-4293 GCA_035460985.1 Lunatimonas sp. | reverse complement strand
GTCCGGAACTAAATACTTTGCTATGTTTCTATGGGCTACCCTTCTTTGGCCATCTTCCAAATAGTTATTATCCTCATCCCAAATAGCTCCATCCCGACGGTCATACCACCACAATTTGCCATCAAACCGTATCTGATAATTCCCCTCTCCGTCAACCTTAAATCGGAGTTTTTGAGCGTTATCGTCCTGTAAGTATTCCGTCTTATAATTAATAATATTTTCGTACATGGACATTGGGGCTGGATCGAGTGGACTTTCCGCACGGCCAGCCTTACCCACTACCTGTTCCACCTCAGGTATCGCCTGCACCAACATATCCAGCTGCTTGAGTATTTGCATATTCGCTTCCACACCCGAATGTGGCATCGAAGTCGGCATCAACAAAAATGAACCTTCATTTAAGGCCGGCATAAATTCCTTGCCCATTCCCGGCAGGGCATGCGTAAGTCCTGACCAAGGATTTGTCGTACGGATATTCCAACCTATCTGGTCAAATCCTCTGGCAACGAAACCAAATACACTACTGAATCCCAGCCAAATATTTACAGCAAATAGAA
Source organism: Lunatimonas sp. (assembly GCA_035460985.1). Lineage (GTDB taxonomy): Bacteria > Bacteroidota > Bacteroidia > Cytophagales > Cyclobacteriaceae > Lunatibacter. Next base: position 3,736 of record DATHWC010000182.1, on the reverse strand, counting down.
TAATCAATAGAGGCAGTATGAAAAAGATTTTGGCATTCTCCAAGCACCATTTTAGCAACTGTGAGTAAAAGCGGATAAATAACGAAAACCCGCCCAAAACGATGCCAACAACAAGGCTTATGAAAACAAAATTAGTGAACACCGACTGCGTCAAGCCCAATGGCCTCCATTCATAGGCCAAGAGAACTGCCACAGCTATTACGGCAATGGCCATAGAAATCCATTCCTTGAATTTTCCGTTTGCTGTTTTCCCCGGAAAGTATGTATGAAACAAATTGTTGAGGGAAAATGCCATCAGGACAAGACCTGCCCAAGGGAAATAGAACAGCAGAACTAGTCCCACAACCAACACACTGAAATTCAGGATGGATTTGTAGTTTTTCGATTTCAGCTTCATGCCAAAAATCCAATGGGCAAATGCGGGCATAAAAACCAAGGTAAAAATCAATGCCGCTATTAATGCAAACGTCTTGGTATAGGCTAGAGGACCAAATAGTTTCCCTTCCGCTGCCTGTAAAGTAAACACGGGTAAAAAGCTGACAATGGTAGTCAATACGGCGGTTAAAATAGCAGAACTCACTTCAGCAGTGGCATCATAAATGATTTGAAGTTTAGGTTTATCCCTATCTGAGTCTTCCAAGTGGCGAAGAATATTTTCATTCAAAATAATCCCCAGATCCACCATGGTACCGATTGCAATAGCTATCCCGGAGAGGGCCACGATATTGGCATCCACCCCACCGTATTTCATCATGATAAAACACATCAACACCGCCATAGGCAAGAGTGCGGAAATTAGAAGCGACGCCCGAAGGTTGAAAACCATCACCATAATGACAATGATGGTAATCAAGATCTGTAAACTAATCGCTTCATTTAGCGTGTTCAACGTTTCTTTGATCAATCCTGACCGGTCATAGAAAGGTACAATGGTCACTTTGGAAACAGTGCCGTCTTCCAGCGTTTTGCTTGGGAGCCCGGGGGATATTTCGTTGATTTTTGATTTGATGGCATCTATAACCTGAAGTGGGTTGTCACCATAGCGGGCTACTACCACGCCTCCAACTGCCTCAGCCCCACCTTTATCCAAAATCGCCCGCTCTGCCCTACTTGCCGGTCCAATGTTCACCCTAGCAATGTCCCTAATTCTCAACGGAATATTATTAGTCATCTTGACTACCGCCAATTCGATATCTTCCAGAGATTTTACATAGCCCAAACCACGAACGATAAATTCCACCTGATTGATCTCCATAGTATTGGCACCCACATCCAAATTGGATTGTTTGATAGCCGTCATCACCTGCATCATGGAGACATTGTGTGCCTTCATGGCCACAGGATCCAAATCCACCTGGTATTCCTTTACATGACCTCCGATGCTTGCCACTTCGGCAACCCCCGCCGTCCCAGCCAAACCATAGCGTACATAATAATCTTGGATACTTCTCAGTTCATGCAAATCCCATCCTCCGGCTGGATTCCCTTTGTCATCTCTTCCCTCCAACGTATAAAAATAAACCTGTCCCAATCCGGTAGCATCTGGCCCAAGCTTTGGCTGTACTCCCTCCGGCAACAATCCAGAGGGCAACCCATTGAGTTTTTCCAATATCCTGGACCGACTCCAATAAAATTCAATATCCTCATCAAAAATCAGGTAAATGGATGAGAATCCAAACATGGAAGTGCTTCGAATTGACTTAACTCCAGGCATTCCAAGTAGGGAAGTGGTAAGCGGATAGGTTATTTGATCTTCCACATCCTGCGGGGATCGACCCATCCAGTCTGTGAAAACAATTTGCTGGTTTTCGCCGATATCCGGAATAGCATCTACGGGAACTGGATCGCTGGGCAAAAATCCTGTATTCCAGTTGAAAGGGGCCACAACTATCCCCCAAAGTACTACCAGTACTAAGAGGATAACTGTCACCAGTTTGTTTTCGAGGAAGAATTTGATGATTTTATTGAGCATAAATGCTGAAATTAAGCTCTATATCTGTTTTACCTGATTGGTAGAATTATCAGGTATTTGTTGATATTAGATATTGGTATATATTGATTACCGAGAATTGAACTTTGATTGGGGAAACTTGAAGGGGATGATAATTTAAGGGCTCAGACCTGGCAGGTTTTTAAAACCTGCCAGGTCTCTCTAACCAAAGATGACTTGTGTTATTCAGCTTCCTTCCGCTTCGGGAAAAGGTTATATCAAAAAGACCTGAAAAAAGATATATTTCGGAGTATGTTGAAGTATGGTGGGTGAGGAATCAGCGAAAGCTGTTTTCTCTGTACTGAAAAAAAATAACGGCAACTTGAACCGCAAAACCGTTGCTGGAAAACCGGCCATTAATGGCTGAAAACCCAGTAAATCTGAAATCTGCTGATCGGTATTGGGTAATTCCAAATTAGAAACATCATCGCAACAGCCAGGCATTGGCTCTTCCGATTCACAACAGGTTTTTGCTTCAGCAAAAAGGTTAATCCGCTTAAAATCATCCTCGCAAAAATGCATGGAATAGCTCAGCCCTGCGTTGAAAAACACATAGAATAAAAGGAGAGCTATTTTGATGAATTGTTTCACGGTAGTATTTACGCTTCAAAGGTATGAAGGTTTTGATAAACAAATGTACATAATTTTTGTGGGAGTTTATACTGGGCGGTTTTTCCCGCAAAATCAAAGAGATTGGGAGGGGTTTGAATTCACGCAACGGGCGCAACGAATGCCGCAGCGTTCGCAGCGATGAATAAGTTGAGGTTTTTGGCTAGATTATTAAAACGACGATAACTATTGGAAGAATAGGATGAATTGGTAGAACGATTTATTTCATGTGTTTATAATTGTTTTTTATATGTCACATGGAATCTCGCTATGATAATCATCCCTCTGTGTGAGGTTTTCCTCACGCTCGATTTCATCTTAACCTGAATCAGGTCTTGTAATTTTTAAAAAAAATCGTAATTACTTTGTAATAACTATTCGAAATACTATGGAAATTTCAGTCATTAATATTGGAAACTCTAAGGGGATTCGGCTTTCAAAAATCATCCTTGACAAATACAACATCACCGACAAATTGGAAATTATACTTGAAGAGGATCAAATAATTCTAAAACCTAAAGCCAAACCGCGTATAGGTTGGGCAGAAGCTTTTGAAAAAATGCATGATTGTGGAGATGATCAACTATTGATTGACGATATTTTTGAAGATGAACATTTTGAAGCATGATTATCAACCAATATGATATCGTACTTGTGAATCTTGAGCCCACCGTAGGCAGTGAAATGAAGAAAACGAGACCTTGTGTGGTACTGTCACCAAACGAAATGAACAAATTTTTACAAACGATAGTAATTGCCCCAATCACCAGTAGCTCAAAACCGTATCCCAGCAGAGTAGAAATCAAAAATTTGCAGACAATAGGGTGGATCGTCATTGATCAGATTAGAACTGTAGATCGAAAAAGAATCTTAAAATGTCTGGAAAAGCTGGGTTTAGGAGAAATAAAAAAAGTTAAACACATTATTAGGGAAACTTTTGTGGACTGAATATAAATCAGGTTTCGAATACTTGATATTAACCAGACTTAGAATATCGCAGGCTTAGATAAATACAAGTTTACGTTTTTGTAAGGTTAGCCCAAAATAAGCCGATTGAACTGAACCAATATCCAACTAGGTGTAGCCATTCCCCCTAATCTACCCCGCAAGGCTTGGCCGTCTTTTGTCCGCTTACGC
>DATHWC010000181.1:0-4370 GCA_035460985.1 Lunatimonas sp. | reverse complement strand
ATCAAGTAAACTCCCATTCTCCTTGGTATCGTTGCCGAGTTCCCAGAACATGATACCTCCCAGTCCATATCCATGCCATCCAATTTATAGGTTTCAATAAATGCAGCGGCACTTTTAATAAATGTTGATCGGCTTGCTTCCGTCAGGGCCATATCCGAAAACCCATCAGCCCCCCAGCCCCCACATGCGATCATTACTTTAAGATCGGGATTGCGATCCTTTTGCCTTACCAGACGAATAAAAATCGAAAATTTGCTGCGGTGTACGTGTACACGATGTGGCGTTTCCTAATCTTTAATTTGGCAAATTGATTTTTTCGTCAAAATGCGATGACTGAATAATTCAAATTAATTTATACTTCCACATATTAATTTTCCACCTCCAAATCCTAAAATCCACTAGCAGGTATCACGGATAAAGCATGGGTCAACAAAAATGCGACGTCGATTTGTAGCGTTTTGTGAACGGCTTTTAAAAAACCAACTTCAGGTACACGCTTATATCCGACAGAACCTGCGATTATTTAGGAGCCCTCATACCGTCAATTTTATCATAAGCCGAATGGGAACCTATGGGACGAATGAATATCATTTAAAGTCTTTTAACAAAGTAAAACATAAACAATCCAATTCGGTTGCCTTATGTTTGTAGAACAAACTAAAAAGGTAGCAGATGGTAAAAGCGATTTACTGGTTTATTTTTATCGGGAATCCATTGATTTTATTTGGTCAGCAGCGGCTTAGTGGCTATGTGGAGGATGTGGATTCCGGCGAGCGATTGTTTGGCGCCAGCGTGTGGGTGTCGGGTACCAGCCAAGGGACAACAACAAATTTTTACGGATACTTTTCGCTGCTTGCGGCTGAGGATAACGCTGTAGTGAAGGTTTCTTACGTGGGGTACGAGCCCGTTGAGATCACCATCACGGATCAAGATCCATCCGCATTACTGATAAAGCTTGAACCTGTTGGAGGCTTGGAAGAAGTAACTATTACGTCATCGAGGGAGCTACCCCCAGAGCGGCGGGCACAGGTTTCGGCGGTTTCCATCCCTATCAAGCAGATTCAGCAACTGCCGGCAGTGGGAGGGGAGGTAGATTTGATGCGGGGTTTACAACTTTTGCCCGGTGTACAAAGTGGCCGGGAAGGGTTGACCGGACTCTATGTGCGTGGCGGCGGACCCGACCAAAATTTGATTTTATTGGACGGTATTCCACTGTATAACGTATCCCATTTGGGTGGAATATTTTCAGTTTTTAACCCGGATATCCTTTCGGATGTCAATCTCATTAAAGGAGGCTTTCCAGCGCGATACGGAGGCAGGCTGTCTTCGGTCTTGAATATAAAGGTGAGGGAGGGTAACCGAATCGAAACCCAAACCCACGGTGCGATAGGCCTAGCTTCTGCCAGGCTAAGCCACGAAGGACCTATTGCTACGGGAAAGGGTTCCTACCTTTTGGCCCTGCGAAGATCATATATTGATGCATTTACTAGGCCAATCAGCAGAATTACCTCCGGCGGGGAGACTTCATTCGGATATACCTTTTATGACCTAAACGGCAAAATAAACTATGACTTAAGTGAACAAGATAAAGTCTATGCCAGCATCTACACGGGACATGACCGGGCGGTGGTCAATACCTCAAGCAGCGATGATATAAAGGCATCTAGCAATTTCCAGTGGGGGAATGTATTGGCAACAGCTCGATGGAACAGGTTAGTGTCGGATCGGATATTTACTAACCTGACGTTGGGGTATACCCGGTATAATTATTCCATTGGATTTGACCAGGAAGAGTTGGACACGGACAATGCTTTTCTGTTTAACTATTCCTCCGGAATCGAAGACCTTAGCCTAAGATACGATTGGGAGTTTTATCTAAACAGCAAGCACAGTCTTCGGACAGGTGTGCACTTTACCGAACACTTCTTTACCCCGGGGGTAAACCTTTTCCGCACCCAGCAGGAAACGGTGCAAACAGACACAGTTTTTGGATCATTTAATGTCAACGCCAGGGAACTTTCGGTCTATGCTGAAGATGACTGGGAAATAAATGAACGGCTACGGATGAATCTGGGTCTTCATGTCAATGGCTACCATGTCAACGGAACCAACTACCTTTCACCTCAACCCAGGGTTACCGCAAGCTATATGACCGGAGCTCGGTCCGCCGTAAAATTGTCCTATGCCCAGATGCAGCAAAATGTTCATTTGCTGAGCAGCAGCGGCTCCGGGCTCCCGACAGACCTGTGGGTTCCTGCGACAGAGCGTACAGCGCCGCAGTTTTCGTCACAAATTACGGCGGCTTACAATAAAAGCTTTTCGGGAGGCTATGAAGCTTCTGCGGAGGTATACTATAAAACAATGGACAACCTTATCGCTTATTCCGACGGTGTCAACTGGCTGGAGGGAGCGGAAGATTGGCAGGGTAAAATTGAACGAAACGGTCAGGGCATTTCAAGGGGCTTGGAGCTTTTTCTGCATAAAAAGGAAGGCAGACTGACAGGGTGGATTGGTTATACCTTGGCCAAGTCTGACCTGCAATTTGAAACGATTAATGAAGGTCGATCTTTCCCTGACCGCTTTGACCGTCGGCATGATATTGGACTTTTTCTTACCTATGAAATCAACAAGCGCGTGTCAGTCTCTGGAACCTGGGTATATGGAACCGGAAATGCCATTACCTTGGGTCAGGCCCGTTATATGGGGGTAGCTGAGGGAATTCCAAACTTGAATGATCAACGTTTTGGCTTTAACCGCCATGTTGAATATTATGATGGAAGGAATAATTTCCGGATGCGTGCCTACCATCGGGCTGATGTGGGCATACGGTTTACCAAACCTAAAAAATGGGGAGAGCGTACCTGGAACCTGGGCTTCTACAATGCTTATAGTCGTGCTAACCCATTCTACTACTACTGGTCAAACCAGAGTGGATTCTTTTTTAACAGTGCGGATGATTCCCGGTCTCTTCGTCAAATTGCACTGTTCCCGATTATCCCATCTTTCAGTTACGAGTTTAAATTTTAAATTATGAAATCGAGCATGACGAGATCGTCACATACAGGGATGATTATAGTAGCGAGATTCCATGTGACACATAAAAAACAATTATAAACACATGAAATATATTACTCAGCTTCTATTTCTTATGACAGTTACTTCCTGTAATTTTTTTGACAAGGAAATCAACTTGGAAATTCCCGAGCATACTCCACGTATTGTTGTTAATGCCATTGTTGAGGCAGGCGGCGAAGAATTACGTCTGGCAATTACTCGGTCTCTGGGGATGCGGGACACAAGTTCCTTTTCTGAGCCCCTACCAAATCCTGAGATATTAGCGATAGTAAACGGACAAAGCTTTATTGATTTCCAGCTAGATACCGCGAACCATTATGTGATTCCTGCCACTATTCAAACAGGGGATAGGATTGAACTGGAAGTTCGGGCGCCGAATATGGAAACTGTATTTAGCGAAACGGTAGTGCCCGTTGCTCCCCATATTCGGAACGTGAAACTCGGGGGTACTGTCTATGATTTTGGGGGATGGGAAAAGCGGGAGATATCCTTTGTAATTCAGGATATTCCTTCGCAGGAAAATTTCTATTCGGTGAAATTTATACAGGAGAGGGAGGATTTCCCGAATTACTTTGGAAGCCTTGGTATTGGGATAGATTCGCCGATTACTTGGCTCAACTATGTGTACTCAGGGTTGGCATTTACGGATGCCGTATTCAGGGATGGGGAGGCGACGATAACCATTTGGGTAGATGAATACCATATATCGAGAATTTCCGATCAAACCTCTAATTTCCTTCTCGTGGAAACGCTGGAAAAGGCAAATTACGATTACCGCACCACTTTCTACACCCATTACAACAACCAACAACCCGGACTGTTCGGCGGCGAACCTGCCCCCATGGTAAATAATGTTCGTGGAGGTTTTGGATTGTTTTCCTCATCAGCCGGCGTAAAGATACCTTTGGAGAGGGAGTGATATTAATTAAAGAATTGAAAGGCCCATCCAATTTATAGCATGGACTATCAAGAAATCGCCAAAATTCGAATCGGATTAAGAGATGCTGATTTGGCAAATCAATCTCACCCGGGAGATTTTGAAAAAAGGAAGATGGAGTATGAGGTGTGGAGAAAAAGAGTGGGGTGGGGGGAATGATCGAATTTATCGATTAATCGTTTTTAAATTTCTCTAATTCGTATCTTTTCTTTTGTGATTGTGATAAAAAAGTGACCCGGATTTTTGTAATAGGCTAATAGTGTCTTAAAAATGTTCTTTTTTATCTAGTCTAAATCGGATTTATTATAGCGTAAAAAAATAACTGAGAAGTCTTTGATACCATGAGCGAATATTTACT
>DATHWC010000180.1:0-8701 GCA_035460985.1 Lunatimonas sp. | reverse complement strand
AACGGAGAGGCCGAAATAAGTGCCTTTGATTTGATTCAATATCGATATGGGGAATCAAGAGAAGGTGAAGCTGTTTTTATTTTTGTGACAGAAGATCTTTCCAATAAGACTCAGGTAAAGCTTGACAATCCACAAGATGCTGGAAGGGACGCTGTCAAAGTATTGAAGCTGAATATGACCAAATCATTTACAACTGGCATCTACCCCTACAACATGATGCTGTCCGTGTTTTCACCGGTATATTTGCAATCTTCAGCATTAAAACTTACAGCCTCCTCCCAAGAATGGTGCGGACAGTCCTTTACCCAGTTGAATCTCAACGGAAGTTCCTATAAGGGAAAATTGTTTTCATACTTTGAAGAGGAAAGTGACGATACATTTACTGTTAACGCCATTGCTGAAGACCATCTTTGGAACCTAATCCGACTCGGCCCAGAGCAGCTACCCCTTGGTGAGCATGATTTGGTACCCGGATTGTTGGAACAGCGATTTTCCCACATCAAGCCCGCGGCCCAGAAAGCATTGCTTCGGATCAACCGATTGGATAACCGACACGATGAGTTAGAGGTAGACTATATTTCCTATAACAGGACACTTAAAATTCATTTTGAGCGGGAATTTCCGTATCAAATTATCGCCTTTGAGGAGATCCATGTGCTTGAAAATGGAACCGAAGAGGTGAGTAGAGGAGAGCGGAAATCTATTAGGCAAATTGACTATTGGAACAAAAACAAATCTGAAGACACCCGCTTAAGACGAGAATTACAACTTAATCCATGAAAACCGGAAGAACCGCCCTTTTCATAGGGGCGGGTATCTTTACTTTTTTACTGCTTTGGGTAGGCTATGTTGGCAATAGGGATGCTTTTGCCACTAATTTTTTCATATATGCCAGTCTCTTTTGCCTCCTTTATGGATTGATCACCCGTACTAAACTAATTGAAAAGCAACTTATCCAATGGCTTTTTTTCGGCATGGCCATTAGAATTGCGTTGTTGTTGGCTATACCCCAATTGTCCGACGATTATTTTCGGTTTATTTGGGACGGTAAATTATTGCTTTCTGGCATCAATCCATATCAGTTTACTCCCGAAGAAATCTTACCAACCTTATTGGAAAAAGATTTTCTTTATTTTCAGAACCTCTTTGATCAACTTAATTCTCCTAAATATTTTAGTGTTTATCCACCGACCAATCAATTATTTTTTGTCCTGTCTTCTTGGGTAGGCGGCAATAGTATCCTGCTTAGTGTCGTTACACTGCGATTGTTACTAATTGGTTTTGAAGCTGGGGTAGTAATTTTATTATGGAAAGTAGCTAACCTTATCCAAATTGATCGTAAGCAAATTTTCCTATATGCCCTAAATCCACTGGTGATTCTCGAAATTACCGGAAACCTGCATTTTGAAGGGGTAATGTTATTTTTTCTGCTGTTGGCTTTTTATAGTTATTTGATAAATAAAAAGCGAGTTGGCCTGTGGTTTGGGGTGGCTGTGGCAATCAAATTAACCCCCCTGATCCTGATGCCAATTCTGGTTAGCTATATCAGGAGAAATCTACTGCCAGGTTTTGTTCTATTTTCAGGCCTTACTATTATTGTTTTGTTCTTACCACTTGCAGGAATGCTTCCTAATTATGTGGAAAGTATTCGTTTGTATTATGGGAAATTCGAGTTTAATGCTGGAATTTACTACCTGGTACGAACTATTTCCATGTGGCGGATTCCTTACAATCCAATCGAATACATCAGCCCAATATTGACAGGAATGGCAGGTATCTTTATCATTTGGATTGGCTGGAAAAAGCCGTTGCCTACAATTTCAGCAAATGTTGTATTAGCCTATTTGGTTTATTTGCTTTTGCATACAGTGGTTCACCCCTGGTACCTCATCGTTCCCTTGGGGATTTCTATATTGACTCCTTATCGGATATTTGTTGTTTGGTCTTTTGTAGTCTTTTTTTCCTACCAAAGTTACACTTCCCCTGATAATAGCGAGTCCACTATCCTCCTATTAATACAATATGGGGTGATATTAGTCGCGGGCTATTTCGACTACCTTAAACTTAAATTGTCAAAAGAAAGGGTAAATAACTGTATATAAGTCTACTATTGTTAGTTTGTTTTCGGTGTCAAATGTTAAAATTTTTACCTGTATTGTTTAAAGTCAATCCATTAATAGAATAATTCAGTGATTAGTCAGGTAAAAAAATTACAACATACCCTTTAAACAATTGATTCATGGTGTGGTTACATAGACAATTAAATTAATTCAATATTAGGGGTTATGAAAATCAAAGAGAAATTAGAAGTTTACACTTCAAATGGAAACGGATCCAAGGATTTAAATCTTAAAACTAAAGAGTTGTTGATTAAAGATGCAATATTTATTCGGGACAAAGGCTGTTTAACCAAAATCAAATTTTCGGAGATCCTGTATCTGAAGGGTGATGGTAATTATACGACGCTTGTTACGCCCAAAAAGACCTTTTCTCTACGGAATATCTTAAAGGAGTTTGAAGAGATTTTACCTCAAGAACTTTTTCTGAGAATTCATAAATCATTTATTGTCAATCTTAATGGAATAATCACTATCACTCCAAAAGAGATTTCGATGGGAGAGGATAAGGTACCGGTAGGGCGGACCTATTATCAGACTTTGATTAACGGTATTCAAAAATTGGGAAGTAACGGTTTTGAATAAATTAGGTTGATATTTGATCCAGACAAATCGATGGCAATAATGCTAGTTCATAGCCATAAAATACTACTGTCTCCATAACTTAAAAAACGGTATTCATTATCCATGGCTTCCCTGTAGATCTTTTTCCATTCGTTATTTGTAAAAGCAGCTACCAATAATATCAACGTAGAGCCGGGTTGGTGGAAATTTGTAACTAAACCAGAAACTACCCGGAATGTATATCCCGGGTATATGTAGATTTCCGTATGGCCAATTAAAGAAACTACTCCTTTAGTTGTCATCCAGTCATATATCCTTTTAAGCACTTCCTTTGCTGTCGGCAGCTCTTTATGTGCTTGATATGCGTAATCTTTCGATATCGTAAATTCGGGATTTTCATCCGATATCAATTTTATCCCAAACCAATAGAGGCTTTCCAGTGAACGCATAGATGTAGTGCCAACAGCCACAATTTTACCCTCCGCTTTCAATAGATTTTCTATATTCGCCTTGGTAAATACTATCTGCTCACCATGCATCGGATGCTGTTGGATAGCTTCTTCCTTGATGGGTTGGAAGGTTCCTGCACTTACATGTAGGGTTAAGTAGTCGGTTTCGATTCCCATTTGAGTGAATTTTTCTAAAACCCTTGGCGTAAAATGTAGCCCGGCAGTAGGTGCGGCAACAGCACCCTTCACCTGGGAATATACCGTTTGGTACCGATTTCTGTCCTCAGGGGTAGGCTCGCGGTTAAGGTATGGAGGCAGAGGAATTTTCCCCGCAGCTTCCACAAGCTCCGCAAAAGTCAGTTCCTTTGAATCCCATGACATGCGAACATGTTTTTTATTGCGATCAGTCAATTCAACAGAGACACGAACCTCCCGGCCTTCAATAGTCCAAAAATTCTCAAGTATTTCTCCATCTTTCCATTTTTTTAGGTTACCTATCATGGCTTCCCATACTACGGGTCCATTAGATTCCATGGCCAGTAGGATTATGTCAGAGGGTAAGATGGGTTTAAGTAAGAAAATCTCAATCCATGCCCCCGATTTACGTTGAAATAACATTCGGGCAGGAATTACTTGGGTGTTGTTAAATACCACAAGGGATCCTGCAGGTATTAAATCCGGAAGATCGTGAAAACAGTGGTGGGTTACCGAACTCTCCTTCCATTGCAAAAGTTTGGATTGATCCCGCATGGGAAGTGGGTATTTGGCAATTCGATCTTCGGGTAGATCATAGAAAAAATCAGACTTTCTGAGGAGCGTGTTTCCAGTCATCGACAAATAAATACAGTTGTAATTTTTGGATAGTTTTACTTAGTTTTGGCTAAACCAAACTCAAATATAGCAGATTTAGTTTAGTCCTCATTCGATTCCATGAAACCGAGCATGACGAGAGCGTCCCACAATGGGATGATTATCGTTGCGAGATTCCATCTGACCGTTGAAAAACAAATTATAAACAGATGAAAAGCAGTTTTACCGTAAAGGCCCGTTTTATTCCCTACACCCTTCAATTCAGATTTGATGCTGGAACCTCGAGGGGTGTGCTTAAGAAGAAGTTAAACTATATTGTGGAATGCCGTTCCGATCATTTCCGAAGATGGGCTGGGTACGGTGAGGCAGGACCATTGGTTGGATTAAGTGTAGATGACATCCCTGATTTCGATATTCAACTGAGTCAATTACTCCAAAGTCTGGAAGGAATTCATTTTTCCACCCATCCTGACGAACTTTTGCTTCAAATTAAAAAAACAGTACCTAGTCAATTTCCGAGCATTCGATTTGCCTTGGAAACAGCCATTTTGGATTTAATTCATGGTGGAAAACGGAGAATGATGCCGAATGATTTTTATGATAAAGGATCGCCCATTCCCATCAACGGCTTGGTTTGGATGGGGGATAGGGACAGGATGTGGAAGCAAGTCGAGGAAAAGCTGGCTGCTGGTTTTGACTGCATCAAAATAAAGATCGGAGCCTTGGATTTTAGCCAGGAATGTGATTTATTGGGACTGATCCGCGAGCAATTTCCATCATCTGACATTTCAATTCGAGTTGATGCCAATGGAGCATTTCCATTGGATGAGGCGATGGGGAAACTTCAACAACTTGCTTCCTTTAATTTACACAGCATCGAGCAGCCCATAAGGCAGGGTAATGTAAAAGAAATGTCCCGTCTTTGTTTAGAAAGCCCCATTCCTATAGCGCTTGATGAAGAGCTGATCGGGATTAATTCTCTGGCCGATAAAATAAAATTATTGGATACCATTCGTCCCCAATTTATAATTTTAAAGCCGACCCTCTTAGGAGGCCTTTTATCGTCTAGGGAATGGATAAATGTGGCGGAAGATTTAGGTATAGGATGGTGGATTACTTCCGCTCTGGAAAGTAATATTGGCCTAAATGCCATCGCACAATTTACATCTACTTATGCGACAGGTCTGCCCCAAGGCTTAGGTACTGGACAGTTATATGACAACAATATATCTTCTCCATTGAATATTTCTAGGGGCACATTATCCTACGGCGAGCAAGGAGAATGGGGTAACATAGCGGGTTTATTTTCTTGATTTTACCGTTCCTGTTTTTCTGCGAGGAATATTCGGGTTTAATGGTTATATTTAGGATTGATATAAGCGCAAATACGATTTGATGATTACCCGAAATTTCCTCCGATATTTCATAGTCAGTCCCATTTTAGGCAGTATAGTCTTTGGTTGTGGTGAACAATCTGTGAACAGGGGGGACTTACCTCTTCCCGATGAGGTAAGCTACAATCTGCATATTCGCCCCATCCTTTCGGAAAACTGTTTTGCCTGTCATGGACCCGATGCCAACAAGCGTGAGGCGGGATTAAGGCTGGATATCCCCGAAGAAGCATTTAAAGTACTCGAGGAATCACCCGGGTTTTTCGCATTGGTGCCTAAAAGCCCTTTGGAGTCGCATGCCTATCTTCGGTTAATTGCTTCAGATGAAAGTGAACAAATGCCTCCTCCAAGCAGCAATCTCAAGGTAGGGGACCGGGAAATAGCCTTGATTGAAAAATGGATTAAACAAGGGGCAACCTATCAACCGCATTGGGCCTTTACGCCTCCCGAAAAAAAAGACCTCCCACGAATCAAAGCGAAAAAATGGCCTCAAAGCCCAATAGATCACTATATACTCGCTGCTCAAGAGGAGCGGGGTTTATCACCCAATACCCCAGCTGACAGGGAACAGTTACTTAGAAGGGTTACTTTTGACCTTACGGGATTACCTCCTACATTGGAAGAGATGGAGCGTTTCATTTCTGATCAAGCAGAAGATGCTTATGAAAGGGTAGTGGATTCTTTATTTGCCAGCAGAGCCTATGGAGAGAAAATGGCCGTTCATTGGATGGATATATCGCGCTACGCTGATTCCCATGGATACCAGGACGATTATTACCGGACTCAATGGCCTTGGCGGGACTGGGTGATTCATGCATTTAACCAAAATATGCCTTATGATCAGTTTGTTACATGGCAATTGGCGGGGGACTTACTCCCCAACCCATCCAAAGAGCAGATTTTGGCCACAGGGTTTAACAGAAACCATAAAATCACCGAGGAATCGGGTGCCATAGATGAAGAATACCGGGTAAGTTATGTCGTGGACCGGACGAACACCATTGGTAAGGCGCTATTAGGTATGACCTTGGAATGTGCCCAATGTCATGACCATAAATACGACCCCATTTCCCAAAAAGAATATTTTCAAGTTTATGCCTTCTTCAACAACGTGGCAGAGGTTGGCATGGAAGAATCCTCCCCGGGTTTTTCCAGAAAAAGTCCCGCCAAGCACCCCATGATGGAGATCACCGATGAGGATGTGGATGGAATATTGTCCTTTTTGAACAGACCTGATTCAGCCGCATTGTCAACCGCATTAATCGGAGATGTAAACAGCGGAGCCAATTACCAAGCCTTGCTTTCCGAGACAGGTAAATTGAGGGTTTCCGTAATGGCCGATTTGGATACTATCCGCCCATCATTTGTGCTTTTGCGTGGGGATTATGAAACTTATGGGGAGGAAGTCTTCCCCGGTACCCCGGAGCGGATTTTACCGTTCGACAATGCCTACCCAAAAAACCGGTTAGGTCTATCCCAATGGCTTTTTGATACCGGCAACCCGCTGACTGCCCGAGTTTTCGTCAACCGAATTTGGCAGCAAATATTCGGAGCAGGTTTGGTTTCCACTCCGGGTGATTTTGGCATGCAGGGAGCACTTCCTACCCACCCCGAACTGCTGGATTGGCTGGCCGTGGATTTTATGGAAAATGGGTGGGACATTCAGCGCTTGCTTCGCCAAATCGTACTTTCCAATACTTATAGACAGTCATCGAATGTCAATCCTGACCACCTCAAAAAAGATCCGGAAAACATTTTTTTAGCCCGGTTTCCCAGAAACAGGTTGGCTGCCGAACATATCCGTGATCTTGTCCTATCGAGTAGTGGTCTGCTTGTACCCACCATTGGGGGCCCAAGCGTAAAACCCTACCAACCACCTGGCTTGTGGGAATTGGCAACATCCGGAAGGGGTAACCTAGCAAGCTACAAGCAGGATTCCTTAAACGCTCTATATCGAAGAGGGCTGTATACATTTATCAAGCGGACGGTTCCACCTCCCTCAATGATTTTGTTTGACGCCAGTAACCGCGATGAATGCGAGATAGAGCGGGAACGCACCAGCACGCCCTTGCAGGCCTTGATGATGATGAACGATCCCACTGTTTTGGAAGCCTCCAGGGTATTGGCTGCGACCTTAATGAAGGAAACTGGCAGCAGGGAAGGTATGCTTCAAGAGGGGTTTCGACGTATAGTTGGTCGAAATGCTGATCAGATAGAGTTATCTCTTTTAGTTGAGTTTCTTGATGAGATGCTACTTGATTTTGAGTCAAATCCAGATGTCGCCCTACAGTTATTGCAAGTCGGTGATTCTCCCATTCCTACAGACCTACCCATTTCCGAATTGGCAGCGATGATGCAGGTGATTCATACGATTTATAACATGGAGGAAACCATTACAAAATCGTAATCTTTTATGAGATTGAATGTATCACGTAGAAATTGCTTTAAATCCTTATTTTGGACTGAGGTTCGTAGGGGGATTGCCATTTACCTCTTGTTGGGTTTGGGTCTATGGCTACTTTTTACGGCGTGTGAAAAAAGCAACATAAGGGTAGAAGAGGGTAACCTCCCGGACCAGGTTAGTTATAATTTACATATCCGACCCATTTTATCTGATAATTGCTTTGCCTGCCATGGTCCTGACGCAAACAAAAGAGAAGCTGGTTTACGGTTGGATATCGAAAAAGAGGCATTCAAGACTCTACAGGATAATCCCCAAGCACATACAATCGTGCCGGGGAATATTAAGCGTTCTGAAGTCTATACACGAATCGTGTCCAATGATCCAAGTGAACAGATGCCCCCTCCTGAATCCAATCTGGCACTCAGTAATCACCAAATCCGATTGATCGAAAAATGGATCAAGCAAGGAGCTGCTTATGAACCTCACTGGGCTTTTATCCCTCCCCAATCACCCGAAATTCCAAAGGTCAAATTCAATTCTTGGGTAAGAAACGACATTGATTATTTTATTTTAAAAGAACAGGAAAACCGAAGTTTGGACCCCAACAAAGAGGCGGACAAGGAAACGCTCCTTCGGCGGTTAAGCTTAGACTTGACTGGTCTGCCTCCTTCCTTGGACTTGATGGAGCGATTTATGGGGGATAATTCGTCAGTAGCCTATGAATCCCTTGTGGATGAATTATTGGCAAGCAAAGCTTACGGTGAAAAGATGGCTGTCCACTGGATGGATGTAGCCCGGTATGCGGATTCCCATGGATATCAGGACGATAACTTCAGAAGTCAATGGCCTTGGAGGGACTGGGTCATTCATGCATTTAACAAAAATCTACCCTACGATCAATTTATCACTTGGCAGCTTGCGGGTGACCTGTTGCCTGAACCTACCAAAGAGCAAATCCTAGCTACT
>DATHWC010000179.1:0-24824 GCA_035460985.1 Lunatimonas sp. | reverse complement strand
CACTCATGTACCTTGCAAAAACTATTTGAGCAGCTAGGATAGTGAATTGAAATTTGGAATACCTCAACAATAAAGGTGGATTTAGTCAACGCCTAATTGTACGAGAGACCATTCGATTCTTAGGAATTGTAAATCCTCACTTATTTATTGTTACATTTTTACACTCGGCGCACACTAATAATGGAATAATCGCTCTCTCAATACGAATAACTTCCAACGTTACTTGATTGATTTTTATTTAGTGGAGTTTGAAATGCTGGCATTTGAATAAGATAATCCACACTTATTAAGTAAAAACAATCATATAAAAGTATAAATTTCAGATACTCAGTGTAAATTAATTTAAAATAAAGAATTTATATTTATTTGTTTTGTGAATCTGATAAAGATTATTAATTTTATTAAATATTTAGCCCGGTTTTTGTAAAGGTTATTTATAGTATTTGACTTAATTATTGTTACCTACATATGAACGTTTTTGAAACTTCAAACCAGATCTCGCGTCTGAATAAGCTCATAGATCAACTGAAATTTGAGATTGACGGCGTCCGTCAATCAAAAGCTGACTTGATGGCCCGGATCGAACAAAATGAACGTACCATTCTCAATTGTCCCAAAGCAAGACAGAATACACGTCTTCGAATGGAGATCAATGAGATGAAGAGAGATGTTTTAAAACATCAACAGAAAATAATGGAATACGAACGGAAATTATCGAAAAACAAGTTCCTTAGACAGAGTAAAATATCCACTCTTCCCATTCCTTGCATTTCGTATACCCCAAAACAAGAAAATTATTATGGGTTCGATTGGGTAGCCATTTTGAAATTTGTCAATTAACTGGAGAACATTCTTGCCTGTTAAGATCTAAAGCGAAAACCCCAAACAGGTTTTCTGTAAAACTAAATAAAGCCACCGCACGTCTTTTAGAGAGCGGTGGCTTTATTTTTTACCAAACGCATTTGGATTTTGACTTTTTAGACCGAAGATTTTTGCACCTTATTTAAACAGGTTGTAGAATGGAATCTACAGGAATAAATGTTATTTGATTTGTAGAAATTGTTGATTCCAATGTGACCATTGGAATGCGTGGTTATACCGTTCTAGGAGTCGTTTCGTAATGATAATTCGATCAGATTTAAAATTTGTTAAAAAATATTAAATTAGACCAAATCTTGTTTTTGTTTGTTATAAGTTAGAAGGTATAAAAATTATGACGAGGAAGAGGAAATTTGGTATTGCGTTTACGATTTTATTGATCCCAATATTGCTTGTGAGTGGTGCAATAGTAGGAGTCTATAAAAATCAGCGTACACTCACCCAAAAGGCAATAGAAAAGGTAAATGAGCAATTCACTGGGAAGTTGGTAGTAAATGATTCCTACATTTCACCCTTCGCCCAATTTCCCTATATTTCTATAGATCTTCGGGGGGTACAATTTTTCGAAGATAAGAACATGCAGCTCCCTCCTATTTACGAGGCAGGAGATGTTTATCTAGGATTTGATTTGTGGGATATTTTGCGGGGTGACTATCAGGTAAAACGCGTAAAAATCGCAAATGGTCATCTTGACCTAATCAAGTATGAAAACGGGGATATCAACCTGTTGATGGCGAAAAATGTCGTTGCGGATTCCACCGCTCAGGATTCAGACGAATCGCTGGAATTTAATTTAAACGAACTTTCCTTACTCAATTTTAATCTTTCTTTTGCCGATCACACGATGGATCAAACTCTTTCAGCTAATGTTGATGGGTTAACCGCTGCTATTCGCCTGACGGATGAAGACGTCTTTTTGGATTTAACTGCTCAATTTATCTTGGATTTATATAAGGGAGATCAACCTACATTTTTCTCCAATAAATCCATCGAGTTGGACTGGGAAATGGATTTTAATCGGCTGGAGCAGCTTTTGGAAGTATTTCCCTCCAAATTGCTTTTGGAAGGGTCAATATTTACTTTGGAAGGAACTGTCGATTTGGACGACGATATCTTTACTGATTTCAAACTCTATGGAGAGAAGCCTGATTTTAACATTTTTGCCGCTTTCGCCCCAGCCGAAATCGCACAAACCCTTAACAGATACCAAAATGAAGGTGAAATTTATTTTTTAGGGACCATCCGAGGCAAGGCCGGCAACGGAAACATGCCAGCCATCGCAGTTGAATTCGGTTGTGAAAATGCTTATTTTATTAATAAAGAAATGGAAAAGCGAGTCGACGATCTGCGTTTCTCCGGATACTTCACTAATGGGAAAGAGCGAAACCTACAAACTTCTGAACTCAGGCTTACAAATTTTTACGCCAAACCCGAGGAAGGACTCTTTCAAGGTCAACTGGTTATCCGAAATTTTGAAGACCCATATATAAAAGTTAGTTTAAATGCGGATTTGGACCTACAGTTCTTAGGACAGTTTTTCGAGGTGGAAGGTTTACAACGGATTACTGGGCAGATCCAGTTGGACATGGACTTTGATGAATTGATAGACATGGATATGCCTACCGAGGGGTTATCCCGTTTGAAAGAAGGGATTGACAGCGAATTAACGATAAAAAATTTAAGCTTTATAATTCCAGATTATCCCCTCCCAGTTACTAATGCAAACGGGCATGCGGTTATGGAGTCAGGAAGGATTACGCTCGATTTTATGCGGTTCCAGGTTGGGGAGTCGGATTTCGATTTTTCCGGTAGCCTCAGTGATTTCCCCGCCATCTTTCACAAGCAAAATAAAGATGTAACCATTGCCCTACACGCAAAATCTAATAGAATTGATATTCCTCAGCTCGTATCTTACGATTCTGTGCTTTCCAATTCTATCGATGAGGAGATAACCCAATTTCAGTTAAAGTTGGGGCTAGATGCAAATGCACGGGAGTTTACTTCCTTTAAGTACTTACCTAAAGGTGAATTTCGAATCGAAGATTTCTATGCGAAATTAAAGCATTATCCCCACCTTTTTCATGATTTTGACGCGCTGATCACTATTGAAGAGAACAACCTCAGCATTCGGGATTTTTCAGGTGAAATTGACGGGAGTGATTTTCACTTTACCGGGCTAGTCAGTAATTACCCCAAATGGTTTCAGGATGGCAAAGTGGGGGATTCTACATTTGAATTTGACTTTGATTCTAAGCTTCTTAAGATGAAGGATCTACTATCCTACAAAGGTGAAAACTACCTGCCGGACGATTATAAGGAGGAAGAATTGACGGAAGTTGAATTAAATGGACGTTTAGAACTGCATTATGACTCCGTATTCCAATCAGCCGACTTGACCGTGGAAAATTTGCAGGCGAAACTGAAAATCCATCCGCTTAAATTGGAGGACTTTAAAGGAAGGGTGCATATGGAGCAGGGAAACATCCTAGTCGAGGATTTTGGGGGCAAGATGGGTCAAAGTGACTTTGCAATTGATTTGGCTTATTTTTCGGGTACTGATGAAGCATTGAAAAGTAGAAGCAACTATTTTGGATTGCGGGCAATGGCCCTGGATCTTGATGCCCTTTTGAATTATAATCCCCAAGAAACCTCCCAAGTTTCGCATGCTGATACTTTTAATATCTTTGAGCTCCCTTTTTCTGATATGCGGTTTGAGGCTTCGATCGGCCGACTTAATTACCACACCTATTGGCTCGAAAACGTACATGGAGCGATGAAAACGACAGCGGATCATTATCTTTATGTAGATACTTTACATTTTAACCTGGCAGAAGGGAGCCTGGGCCTGGATGGGTATTTCAACGGATCTGACCCTACTCACATTTACTTTAACAGTACCATGAAAGCGGAAAATCTTGATATCGATCAACTCATGATTAAGTTTGACAATTTTGGGCAAGACGTCATGATAAATGAAAACCTTCACGGAAAAGTAAGCGGGACCGTTACCAGCAATTTTTTGGTTCACCCCGACTTAACTCCAATTATCGAAAAAAGTGATGCTGTAATGGATTTAACTGTTACTCAGGGAAGTTTGGTGAATTTCACACCCCTAGAGGCAGTCGCGTCTTACTTCAAAGACAGAAATCTTCGAATGGTTAAGTTTGATACCTTGCAGAACACTTTTGACCTTAAGGATGGGGTTTTGACTATACCAAAGATGAATATAAATTCCAGCTTGGGATTTATCGAGCTCTCTGGTAAACAAACCCTGGATTTGAAAATGGATTACTTTCTCCGAATACCGTTGGGCTTAGTTACACAGGTTGGATTTCGTTCACTTTTCCCGGGAAAGGGGAGAGAAGAAGTAGATCCCGAACAGGAGGACGCCATTGTTTTTCGGGATCAAAATCGAAATGTCCGATTTGTAAACCTAAACATTTCTGGCGATCCGGATAATTATAATGTATCATTGGGAAGAGACAAAGGCCAATAAATCCCGCCAAGATTGTGGAGCACACCTACAATGTGTAGAATGCATTCAACACTATTTATAAATCCAAAAATATTAAATAATTGAAAATCAATATGTTGTGATTTGGAGTGTGGTTTGAGTAGGGGTCATTGATTAAAACCTACTACCATGAACATACATGTTGATAAATTAGACGTAAGAAAACTCATCGTTGTTTTGATGCTTGCGATCAGTTTCCTTATTACCATTCTTATTACTTGGACAAGAGTTCAATTTATCTATATCAATAATGAACCTGAGACTGACACCGTTTATATGGAAATGGTCGATGAATGGGAAATGGCTGAAATGTTGAAATAACGACGTTCATTATGTAGAGTTTTTCATAATTATCGGAAAGGGAGAATTTACGTTTTTAGTTGATACAAAAATCCCGGTTTGTTGGTTAAAGTGGTGGCCACTAGAAATTTGTTTCAGAGATATAATTGAAAGGGTATTCATCGCATTCAACAAATTATTGGTATATTGATATCCATTAATCATTAATTCACCAATTACCATTGCTTAAAAAAGTACCCATGAGTAAAATTCTTTTGATAGAAGACGATTTAACCTATTCAAAAATTATTAAAAATTTTTTAGAGAAAAATAATTACGCGGTAAATCAAGTATACAACGTTACAGATGGCTTATCGGCCCTTTCCCAGGGCAATTATGATTTAATCATCACGGATTACAGGCTTCCTGATGGTACCGGAATGGACATTTTGGAACGAACTATAAAGCAACATAATAATGCTCCACTTATTCTGATTACAAATTACTCCGATATTAGAACCGCTGTCAAATTCATGAAACTGGGTGCGTATGAATATATAACCAAACCCATACAGCCCGATGAACTGCTTATGACAGTTAAAAATGCTTTGAAAAAGCCGACGGAGGGTACCAAAAAGGTTGTAAATCCCAGCGAATCAGGTGAAAATGGTTTTAGGCCATCCAATTTAGCTACCGTCGAGTATTTTGTGGGAAAAAGCCACCAGTCGCAAACATTGGAATCCCATATTGAGCTTGTGGCACCTACCGATATGAGCGTTTTCGTATTTGGGGAGAGTGGTACCGGCAAAGAATTTATTTCTAAGCGCATTCACGAATTATCGGGCAGGAAGAAGGGACCGTTTGTAGCCGTGGACTGCGGTTCACTTTCCAAAGAGCTAGCGGGTAGTGAGTTATTTGGACATGTCAAAGGTGCATTTACGGGGGCAATAGATAATAAAAGGGGCCACTTTGAATCAGCCGACGGCGGAACGTTGTTCTTAGATGAGATTGGAAACCTGAGTTATGAGGTTCAGATCAAGCTTTTGCGGGCAATTCAGGAGCGGAAAATCCGAAAAATCGGTGGAAATAAAGATATCAGCGTGGATGTACGGATTATTGCAGCTACCAACGACGACCTGCTTGAAAGTGCTAGACAAGGCCATTTCAGAGAAGATCTATATCATCGCCTCAATGAATTCAGCATTAAGGCATTGCCTCTCAGAGAACGAAGAGAGGATTTGTTGTATTTTGCGACAATGTTCTTAGCGAAAAGCAACGGGATGCTTCACAAGGATGTGTCTGGTTTCAGTGAAGAGGTTATTCATATTTTTAAGACTTATTCTTGGCCCGGTAACCTTCGTGAACTGAAAAATATAATAAACCGGGCAGTACTATTGACGGGTGACGGGTTTGTTCAACCGTCCGCAATCCCGGTGGAGTTAGCCCAAGAGGAATCAGTGGGATCAGAGGAAGACTCTACAATGGGCCTCAAGCAATCATTTGAGGAAAAAGAAAAGGCACTTATCGAAAAAGTGCTTAGTGAGACGAAATTTAATAAGTCCAAGACAGCCAAAATATTAAAAATGGACAGAAAAACTTTATACAACAAATTGGATAAATATCAGATAAGGTACTGAAAGTTATATTGATATAATCCATGATAACGTGTTTATGATTGTATTCAAATTATTGGCATAGATTTTCGTCCAACTTATCATTCCACATTAACAATTAATATTCATGACTTTGTTTTTCGTTTTGCTTGGTGCATTCGTCGTTTTTGTGTTGAGTACACTGAGTGGAGGAGGAGCCAGCTTATTATTGATGCCTTTAGTAGCTGTAGTGGTTGGCGTAAGGTCTGTTGCTCCTGTAATGACCATCAGTATTGGACTGGGTAGTATTTCCAAAGTGGCTCTGTTTTGGAAACATATAGACTGGAAACTATTCAGATGGCTTTTCCCATCTACGATAATTGGATCCATACTCGGTGCGAATATGTTTGCCGTACTTTCTACGGAATATTTACAATTGTTGATCGGCTTGTTGTTGATTTCGACTGTCTTTCAATTCAACCAAAAAGATACCCCGTCCAAGTTTGAAATCAAAGCTTGGCATTTTGCCCCTATGGGTCTAGTAGTTTCCTTCTTATCTGGGCTAATTGGCGGGGTGGGGCCGCTTATGAATTCCGCTTACCTCAGTTATGGGATCTCGAAGGAGTCGCTATTGGGAACCCGTTCTGCCAATGCCATTTTGCTGCATTTGACCAAAATCGTCAGCTATGCGTATTTGGGATTTGTCAATGCTGAAGTGATTAAATACGGGGTTATGATAGGGCTAAGTTCTATTGTGGCTGTGTATGTGGGCAGAATTATTCTGGGAAAAATGTCGCCCCTTATTTTCAGGAAAATTGTCGTAGTCAGTATGGTCATAAGTGGCTGTCTCATGTTATGGAAGAATATTCCCTTTATTCAAGAATTATTACACAACGTTTGAACATAAAAAAATGAAATTATCCATATCACCAAAAGTTCACCTGGTAGAGCCTGGGGATTTTGAACCTACTGATCATTGGTACCCACGGGTACTTAATTCCGCCATTCATCCGCTAGTCGCCTATTTTTTAAACCTGTCCAACCATCAAATTCAGGAGCGTTATTGTCGGCTAAATCCTGGTTCAAATGCCGAATCGGTAGCCAAATTGCTTGCTTATCAGCCCAAATATTTCCGTTGGTCCGGTACGGATTTAATGCATGTTACCAATCATGAGGGCAACCGGAAATTGACTGTGATAGAAACAAACAGTTGTCCTTCCGGCCAAAAATCCATGCCCATCTTGGAAATGAATGCTACAGAGGGGGGGTACAAAAGGTTGATTGAAATGACTTTCAAGCCCATGGTAGACGCTCATCAGGAATCCGGTGCTTTGGCAGTCATCTATGACAAAAACCCCATGGAAAACATTGGTTATGCAGCCACTATTGCCGATGTTTTTGGTGAAGATGTATATTTGGCCAAATTTGACGAAAAAGACCCGGAGCCGCCAGTTATATTTAAAGATGACAAACTGTACATAAGTGGCGCAGGTGGAGAATGGGTGGAAATTAGGGCTGCATTCCGATACGTTACTCAAAATCCCTGGAATAGAATTGTTAAAAATAGCCGTACCTTGTTACTGAACCCCATAGAGGCATGTTTGGCCGGAGGCAGGAACAAGGATGTGGCAAGTGTGGCTTATGATCGGTTCAATGCTGAGTTTGCCGATAAAGGCCTTTCCATCTTCACACCTACCACCTATCGTGGTGTTCCATACGAGAAGTTGGAAGACTCCTTTCATTCCCTCGGTGGATCTATGGTAATCAAGGTACCTGACAGTAATGCCGGACAGGGCGTGTATACCATTATTAACGAGGAAGAGTTGAAGAAAGCACTGGAAGAACTTGGGGAAAATGCAGCCGACCCGTATATTGTCCAGCAGTTGATCGCCAGCAATTTTATTGAAGGTACTGATCCGACAAAAAACTGGTATCATGTAGGTACTTTGCCGGATACCAAAGGAAGGAGCTATGCCTTTGATATCCGTATGATGATGCACGCAACGAGTGAGGGAATGCGTCCGTTGGCAGCATACTCAAGGAGGGCCAAAATCCCCTTAAATCAGCCCATTCCGGAAGGCATGGATTCTTGGGATATGTATGGCACGAATCTTTCCATTAAAGGAGAGGATGGCTGGACCTATGCGGATGAACGGTTAATGCTCTTTGATCTTCGGAATTTTGGGCTGTTGGGATTGGGAATTGATGAGCTGATCCAGGGATTTCTGCAAAGCGTCATGGCCGTCTATGCCATCGATCAACAAGCTATTCGAACATTTGAACCAACCTTAACAAAAATATCTCATGGACAATAAAATTAGTAAAATCCTCATCGTAGAAGATGACGTTGTATTTTGCAAGATGTTAACTAGATTTTTGAGTAAGAATGGGTTCGGAGTCTTCGATGCCCAAACTGCAAAATCTGCGTATGGAATCCTTGAAGAAAACTCTTTTGATTTGGCCATTTTGGATTATCGGCTTCCGGATGAAAATGGAATCGATATATTAAAGAAAATCAAGGCTTCCTATCCTAAAACCAAAGTAATGCTAATTACCAGGTTTTCCAATCAGGAAGTTGCGGACGAGGCACTTCAGGAAGGAGCGGATGCCTATGTAAGCAAGCCCATAGATCCGAAGGAGCTACTAGAACAAATCAGAATGATGTAAAAATAGGAAAACAAAAATAATAAAGGGAATGAGTTCATCAACTGATGAACTCATTCCCTTTTTTTTGATTGACATGACTTATTTTTTACGCCTCTAACTTATTCCTGTATGGAAGTAACTGATATATTATTGTCGAGGGCCATCTGATCCAAAACAGCGGTGGCTTCAGAGACAATCTCATTCACGAGGTTACCAATATTCTCTCTTTTATTTGCCTTCAAATGATCTTCTAAATGGCGTGCCTTGGAGCCAGTCTCAATTTTAAACTGCGATAATCTGCTGGCTAACTGATGGGCAATTTCGCGAACTTGATCATAATCACCGGCTCTAGTGGAGCTGTCTAGTCGCTTTAAATCAGCACGTGTATGCATACAGAAATCTTCCACCAATTCTTGTAGCATCTCATCATCACCCATGCAAAATTTTGCGATTTCAGCCAAATCATATGTTCGATTCTCTTTTTGCTTTTCTGTCATGGGATTTTGACTTAATTTTGACAGCTTTTTGTTCGCAAGATTTACATGTGACTTCATTTGCTTTATGAGTTCTTTTTCTTTAAACGGCTTCAGGATCAGTCCGGTAAATCCTAATTCCTGTAGAGATTCCCGTTCTTTTGCGTAGACATTTGCTGTCAGAGCCAGAACTGGAAGATCCTTGTAGGCTGGTTTTTTCTTGATCCAGCGTAGCGCGTCGTATCCACTTACTTCCGGCATTTGAATGTCAAACATGGCTAGATCGTATTGATCCTCCTTGAAATTTGCCACAAGTTCCGAACCACCTAGATGGCTACTAACTTTTGCACCGAGTGAACTGAGGAGGTGCCTTGTGAATTTTAGTACAATGGGATCATCATCTACCAGGAGGATATGCAGACTATCCAACGAGTCGTCCTCAATTTCCCGCATCTCTTTTTTGTATTCCGGTTCTACGGTTTCCATGGGCAAGCAGACCTCGAAAGTTGACCCTACACCAGCCTCACTTTGAAGATTCAACTTACCATGCATAATTTCAGTTAATTTTTTAACAATTGTTAATCCCAACCCGGTACCGCCATATTTGCGGGTGATTGCCCCGTCCCCTTGGTTAAATTCAGCAAATATTTTTTCCTGAATCTCCGGGCTCATACCCATACCCGTATCGGTAACTTTTATCAACAGCTGATTCTTCGTGTTGTAGCCGATTGTAAGGATAACTTCTCCGTCTTCTGTGAATTTTAATGCGTTTGAGAGTAGGTTGTTGAGAATTTGGCGAATACGCAGTTCATCTCCCAATAGCCACTTCCCTGGAGGTAAATCCATGTAAAGTGACAGTCTCAAGCCTTTGTCCATCGCTTGATTATTGTAAAATTCCTTAGTTTTTTCGAAAAGTTCTTTTGGGTCAAAGGGGGCTTCATGGACGTTGATTTTCCCTGCTTCCAATTTTGAAAAATCCAATATATCATTAACTACTCCCAAAAGCGTGTCAGAAGCAAAATTGGACATCTTTAGGTATTCGCGTTGTTCGTCATTAAGTGGGGTTTTTTCCAAAACCTCATGATACCCTTGGATGACGTGTAGCGGATTCCTAATTTCATGACTCATATTTGCCAAAAATTCCTGCTTTGCTTTAGCTAGATTATCAGATTTTATTTTAGCTTCCTCCAGTTTGGAATGATACGTTTCCGCCTTGTTTATTTCCTTGATAATGCTGAAAATAAACCCGGCAGAACCTATTACACCAAGAAGAGTGAGTACAGCCAATAAAATAGACAATTGATAAGTTAGGTCATAAGCGGCACTATTTTCTGCTCTTGATGTCCTTAGTGCCTCGTTTTGCAAAGATGTAATGATATCCTGAATAAAGAATATCACCTCTCTATTCTTTGCGGTTAGTTGTTGCTCTAGGTTTGCCAGGCGTGTTCTGAGTTGGCGCTCTTCATTGGTAAGCTCAAGGATATAGTTTTTTACCACAAATAGAACAGAATCAGCAACCGAGGTTTTTTCCGCTTTAGCGGTATCCTGAGACTCTAAGTTAGTCTCCAAATAATCAAAGAAGGCTTCAAAGTTTCTTCTCTCAGTGCGGGAAAGCTCTAATTTATCAGCGGAAGGTTGTCTTCGGATATCATTAAAAAGAGGTATGGTGTCGGGATATCGACTTGTAGGGTTAAGTCTGGAATACAAATTATCAATATCCTGTAGGGAGCGCTGTTCCCTTTGTCGTTGAATTCTCCGCTCAATATTGTCAAGAGCCTCTTTGCTAAAATCCCTTCGACTTAAGCTCCCCTTAACTTCTGCAAGGTTGTTATGAACTTCCAATAACTCCTCAATATGGTAGCGAATGCCGGTCAGCTTATAAATCTCTATCGGATCCTGAGAGTTTTCTTCCAGAAAGTCAATACGTTGTTCAATTTTTTCCAAATAATTCAGCGAATCTGGAACTTCATCCCCTCCGATCAGATAGCCTGTTCGGTCTAATCTATAAACATCAGAAAGTAGCTGATTGTATTCGATCAAACGTTCATTAGGCTCGGAAAGGGTATCCACGGATTCGAGCAGATTTTTCACACTGAAGTAAGTGACTGTACTTACTCCAGCTATGAGTGAAATGGCCAAAATAAAGCCTGTTACCACTTTCTTACGGGTATCGAATTTCATGTGTATAAATTTATATTACTCAGTCAAAAATTATACCACCCATTTACTTCTAGTGTCATGTCAAGATTACAATGACATTTGGTTTCCCGCTGATTGCGCTGAACTTGTCCCGGCTTTTCGGGATTTGCCCTGATAAATTCCGCGTATATCTGCGGTATCTGCGGGAAATATTTGAGCAACTCACGGTTGACTTGTCACTAGATTGAATACCTGTAAGCGTCGCTTTGATAGGCTTATTTTGTATCAAATGAAGCGTATAGTTGTAAGAAAAACGGCTTCAATTTAATACCTTCGTGTTCTACACCAAAAAGCGATCAGCGCACTATCCATGAAGACAGATCATAATTTGGCCGTTTTAATAGACGCAGACAATGTGCCGGCCCAGCAAATTAAGGAAATGATGGAGGAAATAGCCAAATATGGCAATCCGACAATAAAGCGGATTTATGGTGACTGGACTAAGCCGAACTTGGGAAAATGGAAAGGGGTACTTTTGGAAAATGCCATCAACCCGATTCAACAATATGGGTATACGGTGGGGAAAAATGCCACAGACTCCGCTATGATAATTGATGCCATGGATATTCTGTATGCGGAAAAAGTCGACGGGTTTTGTCTGGTGTCAAGCGATAGCGATTTTACCCGTCTGGCAACCCGCCTCCGGGAGGCAGGAATGCTTGTAATCGGTTTGGGTGAAAAGAAAACCCCCGATCCATTTATTGTGGCCTGTGATAAATTTATCTATCTCGAAATCCTCCGCCAGGAGGATCCGGAGGGATCGAAACCGATGAATAGCGCTGGAAAACCGGTGGATAAAATAAACATGAAAGTCATTCGCCTAATCACCGCTACCATATCCGACTTGGCGGATGATGACGGCTGGGCGTTTTTAGGAGAAGTAGGAAATTTGCTTCAAAAAAAGCAACCTAATTTTGACGCAAGAAACTATGGATTTCCAAAACTTACGCCGCTTATCGCTTCGATTGATAAATTTGAAGTGGAGGAGCGGGAGCAACAAAAAGGCAGGCATAAATTGATTTACGTGCGAAACAAGGTGCCGCAGTAAAGAAAAAAGCCCGATCAAGCTGGCCGGGCCAATATTTAATTCTGTTGCGTTAGGATTTTAAATTGATCCATCACTTTGTATGTAGCCCTAGTTAGGTCTATATTGATATTTGGTGATTCGTAGTCAAAATAGGCGTTGGTGTAACCCTGCCAAACAGTATTGCCCTTTTTATGGTCGATAACCAATACAACCAACATTCCGTCGTTTTGGGTATATTTGACCGCATTATAATTTTCACGCATCTTTTCTCGTGCAATGCTATCCTGTTCGTCTTCAAGTAACTCAATTCCCTGTTTCTTCAACCAAAAGTCAAAATCAGGCTGATTATATCCCCTATACCTGACTTCTGATTGGTACAACTTGTAAATAATCAATAAATCCGGGTTGTTGTCCTTCAACCTAAATCCCTGCGAACCTAGTCGTGAGGATATGGTTTTTTCGATGACGCCGCTAAGGTCGGCATTGTTTCTGCCGTCTTCCTCAACAAAACCGAAGGTTTTATATTTCTTGAAAGCTCCGCGATAGTTGTAATCGTATTCAGCAACGAAGTCCCGTTGGGATAGACAGGCTGAACATAGGATCAGCAAAACAATGATGAAGGTATTTAAATTTTTCATACATGTTTATTTTGAAGGGTAAATTTTATTTATATCTAATACGTTTAAAGTTTCTAATTTAGATTTAGTGCAAATAGGTTTTTAATGGAATTTCTATTTCCGCCGTTATTTTAACCACCTAAGTTATTTTTTGTTTTAGAAATTTCCAATAGATAATATTAAGTTAATTTTAAGGAATTCCGATTCATTATGCAAATGAAATTTACTTTAATATTTATGGGAGGTTTTTTATTTTGGAAAAATTTTGTCAAAAAATGCAAAAGCGGCTATTTTGGTCTTTATTTGAATGCTTAAAATGAAATAAGCCACTAATTTTTAAATAGTGGCTTATTCTTCAACTGGCTGATTATTTTTAAACAAGAGAAAGATTCTCTTACTCTTGTTTCGTGGAATTTTCCACATAATTCCCAAATTTAAGGTACTTGGTGTATATATCCGCATAGTTATCAGCTTGTTGCCTTTCGGGCTGATATACATGATCGAACCCGTTACCCATGCGTAAGATCGCAGTGGCTACATCTGGATGGATGGACGCGGCAACAGCCGCATACATAGCGGCACCCAATGCCGGTGCTTGCTCGGAAGTAGCGACTTTGATCGGCATGTTCAAGACATTGGACATAGTCTGCATTACAAGTGGTGATTTTTTGGCAACACCTCCAAGGCCTACAATTGTATTGATTTCAATTCCTTCTTCTTTAAATCGCTCAACAATACTTTTAGAGCCAAAACAAATAGATTCCACCAAAGCTTTCAGTATTCTCGGCGCATCCGTGCCCATGGTTAGTCCCATGATGGCACCTTTGAGTGCCTGATTGGCATCCGGAGTTCTTCGTCCATTGATCCAATCCAGTGCCAGTGGCATCGTCTCATCCTGGGGAAGCTGAAGTGCTTTATTGGACAGATGAGCGAGGAGCTTATTTTCCAACTCCTCAATCAGACTTGTTTTTTGCGCGGACGAAAGGGACTGATTTTCCTCAATTAGCTGACCAATTGGTTGGATAAGGAGGTTCTTGAACCAGGCCAATACATCCCCAAATCCTGATTGACCGGCTTCCAAGCCGACAGTTCCCGGCACAACTGAACCATCTACTTGTCCGCATATGCCCTTAACTAATTTATCTCCCAGATTTTCGTAAGAGGTTACCATGATGTCACAGGTAGAAGTCCCCATTACTTTTACCAAGGTATTATCAGTCACTTCTCCGCCGACCGCACCTGCATGGGCATCGAAGGTGCCTACAGCAACAACAGTAGAGGTAGTTAGACCGAGTTTCTTAGCCCACGTTTCAGAAAGACTGCCGGCAGGTTTGTCTGAGGTGTAGGTTTCCGTATAAAGCCTGTCTTTTAAATCAGCGAGGTGGGGGTTAAGTTGGCCCAAAAACTCTTTGGAGGGTAATCCTTCCCAGCTTTGGTGCCACAATGCTTTATGGCCGGCCGCACAACGGCTTCTTTTGAAAGTGAGTGGGTCTTCGGAACCTACAAGAGAGGCTGTGATATAGTCGCAGTGCTCCATCCAAGAATAAGCTGCTTTGGCGACTTCGGGATCCTTTCTAGTGAGGTGGAGAATTTTTGACCAAAACCATTCAGAGGAATAGATGCCTCCTTCAAATTGGGTATAATCCACTCCACCCCATGATCTGGACAGCTGGTTGATTTCTTCTGCTTCCGCAATGCCGGTGTGGTCTTTCCACAACACCATCATGGCATTTGGATTTTCAGAAAATGAAGGATTCATGGCAAGAGATTCACCGTTTTTATCCACCGCCATTGGCGAGGATCCTGTGGTGTCAACGCAGATGCCTTTAATTGCTTTCGTATCTACACCACTCTTTTCAACGACCCCTTTGATAGTCACTTCTAATCCTTCCAAATGATCCAATGGATGCTGTCTAAATTGGTTAATCGTAGGGTCGCAATATTTTCCCTGTTTCCACCTGGGATATATAAAAACTTCACTGGCAATTGTTTTACCATCTTGGGCATCTACCAGCACAGACCGTACTGAGTCCGTCCCAAAATCCACTCCGATTACATAGTCGCTCATGCTTTTTTTTGTTGGGCTTAATTATTGGTTTTTAAGGAAGTTTGCTTTTTTGTAAGTATACCACCTAATCCGCAATTTAGGCCAATTTTAATATTTGACCCAATGAAAAATATAGAATGTCAAATTCACAAATAATTGACCTCGTCTAGGGGGTTGCCTAAATGCGAACACGGCGGAAACTAAGTTGTATACCCCGAAAATAACACCCACATAATTGCCTGCTTCGTTAAATCCCAAAGAGCTGTTGTCTCTACTCGATAGTGCCCAGACACGCTGCGCCAATGCCGGTGTAGTAAACACCCACATGGAGAGCAAAGCAAACCAAGAAAAGAAATGCAATGATGGTTTAAAGATATAAAATTTATACTAACTGGATGGTAACAGGTTCTTTCGAGTGTTTAATGTGGATGAAAGAAACTTGTTTACAAGTATAAAACGGATGTTTGACATTCGGCAGTGGGTCAAAATCACTGAGTTTTTTCAAATAAGTCACATTCTGTTTTTCCAGTGGTGTATCTTCTCCGTCTACAATGGCCTTATTTTGTTCAAATCCATGAAAGAAAAGGGTGAGGTTTGCATATCGGCTATCCAAAGTCCCCTCTGGAGTGGCCAATGTCACTACGTTGGAATCGGAATTGAGTACGATTTCCCTTTTAAAGTAAGACCCATCTTGAAAATCAAACCCTTCTCCGGCATCCTCATAATGTAAAAAACGGGTAATTCCTGAACCTTTATAAACATGGATGTATATTGTCTTCATCTTTACCTGGCCGGTGTGTTGGATGCTATCCTGAAGGGTAAGTATTGCGCCGCCCTTTACAAAAACAGGTAAATAACTAAGGGGACAATCCACGTATACTTCCTGATTTCCCGAATATAATTTGTCGGTATACAAATAATACCAAGAGCCTTCGGGTAGATATCCTTTGGTAACATCTATAAAACTTACAACGGGGATGATCAAAAGACTGTCGCAGCAGAGGTACTGATTTTCATAAGATTTTTCATAGATATTGTCATCAAAGGGAAAATCTATTGCTAGGCTTTTTGCAATCGGAAGGCCTGTCAGATGGCTTTTATAAAAGGCTGAATAGAACAGCGGAAGTAATTGATACCTTAATTTGATGTAGTTTCTAGATATTTCCTCCACTTCTTCGCCAAAAGACCAGGGCTCCGAAGCCGTGCTGTTGATCATGGAATGTGACCGAAACAAGGGGGCAAAAGCCGCAATACTTATCCAGCGTGCATACAAAGGGGGAGGAGTGTTGCCATCAAAACCTCCTATGTCGTATCCTGCAAACGAGACTCCACTCAAACCCAAGCTATTAACCAATCTGATACCCAATAACATGTGGTCGTCATTGGCCACGTTATCGCCTGTCCATACGGCGGCCGTTCGTTGTATACCGGCAAAGCCTGAACGGGTCAGGACAAAAGGCCTTAAATTTCCCCTTAGATCTTTTGCTCCCTGCTGCGTACTTCTGGCCATTTGCATACCATATACATTTCTTCCTTTGCGGTGGGTCACTTTCTGACCTTCGTAGTCAAATTCGACTATGTTTGGCGTATGTTGCCCCCAACTAGCGGGCTCATTCATGTCGGTCCAGAAACCATCTACTCCCAAATCAGTATAGAAAGCCATTTTTGCTGCCCACCATTCCCTAGTTACAGGTTTTGTAAAATCCGGAAACGTACACCAACCCGGCCAAACATGGCCTTCATAATCTGATCCGTCCGGATATTTCAAATATAGATCCCTTGCTTTACCTTCTAAATAAGGAGCGTAATCTTTCTCTACTTTGATCCCCGGATCCAAAATAACCACTACCCTAAACCCCATGTCTTTTAATGTCTCGATCAAGGCCGCCGGATTAGGGAAGTTTTCGCCGTCAAATGTGAAAACTTTATAGTTTTCCATGTAATGGATATCGAGGAAAATTACATCTGCCGGGATGTCCTTATCACGGAAGGTTTCCGCCAACCTAAGTACGTCCCGGTCTGGATAGTAGGAATACCTACATTGTTGAAAACCCAATGCCCACATTGGCGGCATCTCCATTTTTCCCGTTAAGGAAGTATATGAGGTGATTATTTCCGAGACGTTTTTTTCATGAAAAAAATAATAATCCATATCCCCATCTTCCGCACTAAAGTAGCTGTATCGGTTATTGCTTGCTCCAAAATTGAATACCGTTTTATGTGTATTGTCAAAAAATATCCCATAGCACCTTTCATGATGCAGGCCTATGTAAAAGGGAATGGAAATGTAAAGAGGGTCAGCGTTTTTCCCATAACCGAAATGATCGGTGTTCCAGTTGGTATAAGCTTTGCCCCAGCGGTTTAATCCCCCGGTCTTTTCACCTAAACCGATAAATTTCTCCAATTGTTGCAGGTTTTTATATGTACTTACCTCTGTTCCCTGCCAAGAAATGCCAAAGTTGGGGTCGTCTTCGCTCAAAATTGTACCCGTTTTATCCAAAAAAGTAAGGGAAAAATTTGCCCGTCGGATTTTCACGATGACAGTTTTTGTTTGAAGATAAAGAAATTCAGCCGTTTCCTCAAATTCAAAATTGGTTACCTGAGGATTCAAAATAACACTATAAGGGTTAGGCATAAAGGCCTGTTCACGGGATACTTGAACCCGAACTAGTCCCTCCTTGTAGACAGTTAATTGGAAACTGGCATTGGCAGTCTCTCCTTTGATACCATTTTCTGTCAATGAAAAATACTGAATGGGACCCGGCGTTTGGGTTGTGTTTTTGGTTTGCGTGATCATGGTATTTGGTTCAGTTTTCGAAGATTCTGGAAGTTAATGATTAAAGCGTGGCATTGAAATCGAGGCCAATTTAGAAAGGAAAATGGAAGGAAAAAAAAATCCATTTGCGGGATGGGATAGCTAGACCTTGATTTAATTTCAGTGATAATTTGTGAAAATGTTGCCTTTCTCGACGAATCAATCGTTGGCGTAAAAAAAATTATATTTTTTTCTTTGGGAAGAGGCTCTAGGAATCAATACTGTAGGCAAAACCTCGGTAGTTGGGATATATTTCCCGCTTTCAATACAAAGCAACAGAAGGGAGACTGCCCGGCTCCCCATTTCAAAACCTGGCTGCGCAACCGTAGTCATGGGTGGAGCAACTATGAATGGCAAACGCCTTATTTTTCCTTCCCAGTCTTCCCTGGTAGTAAAAGTGAACTACAACCGTCATCAGAAAAGGATTAGATAATTCCCGATAACCATTGGATATCCCGAATCAGGAGTGGCTTGGACAGAGTTGATTTTTTTGACAGCAAGGTAGGAGATTGTGTTGCTAAATAGGTAGAAGAGCTTGAAACCTACGAGCGTTTAATCAGGAAGCTTTGACAATTGCAACCAAAATTCCTCTATTTTTAAAATAGCATCCAAAAACTCATCCATATCAATGGGTTTAGTTATGAAACTGTTGCCATGGTTTTCGTAGGCTAGGTGAATATCTTTCTTGTTGGATGAGGTAGTAAGCATAATTACCGGGATCCTTTTTAGGATGGGATCCTCTTTGATTTGCCTCAATACTTCGTGACCATTGAATATGGGTATATTTATGTCCAAGATGATTAAATCCGGCTTTTCGGCAGATGAAAATTCAGCTCTTTTGAATAGAAAATCCAACGCTTCCTGACCGTTTTTAACCACACTTATGTCGGTTTTGATTTTGCTTTCCTCAAAGGCCTCAAGAGTCAATATTATATCTCCTTCGTTATCTTCAACTAATAATATATGTGCTCGTTCCATTGCGGTTGTCAATTGTTTGAATGCTTTAAGTTATTTGGAATGGTAAAATAAAAGACGGACCCCACACCGGGCTGTGATTTCATCCATATTTTCCCTCCCCAGGATTCTACGTGTTTTTTTGCTATTGCCAGTCCTATTCCGGTGCCGCTGTATTGGCTTCTATTATGCAGTCGCTGAAAGATAATGAAAATTTTCTCAAAGAATTGGCTGTCTATCCCAATTCCATTATCTTCTATCGAAATGCACCAATAATCCCCTGTGTCTTCCATTTTAATTTTAATTTTGGGAGCTTCACTTTCTTTTGAGTATTTGATTGCGTTGTCCAATATGCAGTGAAGAGTCTGTGTTAGCGGGGCCTTCAGGGCGGGAATTATCGGTAGCGGACCAGACGTAATAGTTGCTTCTTTTTCTTTAATCACTTTTCTCCGTAAGAGCAAGTAATCCTCAAGCAGTTGATTTAGGTTGACTGTCTCAATGTCACTTTCGGCTTTGCCTGCTCTGGAATATTCCAGTAGATCAAGAATTATCTGTTTCATCCGTTTGGCACCATCTGTAGCAAAATGGATGTATTGTAGGCCTTTTTCATCTAGCAGGTTTCCATATTTTCTTCTGAGTTGCTCGAGGAAGCTCGATATCATCCGCAAAGGTTCCTGCAAATCATGTGAAGCGATAAAAGCAAACTGTTCCAGCTGCTCATTCGTTATTTCCAGTTCATGTGCGTAATTTTGCAACGTTTGGTTGAGTTCCTTTAGCTTGTTCTCATGTTGCTTCCTTTCGGAAATATCTGTCATAGCGCCGACCATCCGGACCGCTTTGCCGGCCATATCCCTGATAATTATACCTCTGTCAACCACATGGACATCTTGATCATTTTTTTTAATTATCCTGTATTCCATCTCCCAGCGTGACTGCTTAGGATTTGATATAGCAGCATATATGCTCTTTTTCAATGCGTCAAGAATTGCCGGATCAAAATTGTCTGTCCAGAAATCTTTCTCCTCTATTTGTCGTCTTACCTGATCTCCAAAAAACTTCTCTATCCCTTTTCCCCTAAAAAACGATTTGTTTTCGATATCCCAATCCCATATAGCATCATTGGTAGCTTCCGAGACTTTTTCAAACCTTTCGTTAGCAGCTAAGATTTCCTGCTCTGAGCGTTTGCGTTCCGAAATATCCCTCAGGAAAATAGTTAGCCCGGTTTCAGACGGATAGGCAGTTACTTCCAGAAATTTATCCCTATAGACATCTTCAAAAGCCACCATTTCCCCCGATTTCAATGCTTTGTAAAACATTGTGAAAGAGATTAATTTTTTTGCGTAGGGAATGACGTCCCAAAAGTTCTTTCCGACAATTTCTTCCCGGGGGACGTATACAAGTTCCTCGGCTTTTTTATTCCAGTAAGTTACTTCAAACTCTTTATTTACAGTGAAAAAGGCGTCTCCAATACTTTCCAGAATCATTGTTTTTTCTTCAGATGCTTTTCGGAGCTTCTCAGCCGTCTTTCTCCGTCCGTCGATATTTCGAAAATAAGATGAGACTCCTCCATCAAAAGGATAAGTATTGATTTCATACCATTTACCATCCCCCGGAAAAAAATATTCAAACGACTCCGGCGTACCGGATGAAGCAACTCTCCTGAATATTTCTTCTAACGGGGTACCAATTGCAGCTGGAAACTCTTCCCAAATTGATTTACCAAGAAGCTCAGATTCGTTTCGTTTAAGAAGATTTTCCGCTTCTTTGTTAAAAAAGGTAAAATTCCAATACTTATCCATCGCATAAAATGCGTCTGAAATACTGCCCAAAATTTCACGTATCTGGATTTCCAGTATTTTAGAAGTATGTATGTCCTGGAAACTCCCGAAAACCTTCACACTTTTACCTTGAATGCTTTCCCCAGTACCGATGCAACGAACCCAACGCTCCTTACCAGTGGAGGTAATCAATAGGAGGTCTTCGTCAAAGTCAATTCTGTCCTTCACCAATTTTTTGACAGCCTGTTGTATGCGTATTTTACTTTCCTCTGAATAAAATTCAAAACCTCCGGTCAGGGTCGGATTATAACTGTCATCCACTTCGAAGATTTTTCTGGTCATTGGTGACCAATACATTTCATTGTCTCCCTTATTAACTAAGTCTAGTTCCCAGCTGCCTATTTTGGCCAGTGAGGATGCCTGGTCATTTAATTTTCCTAATTTTTTCTCCTTTGTGATATTTTTTGCGGTTGCATAGATGATTCCTTCCTCAATCCCGGTATTACAGGTCCAACCTAACCAAAGAATTTCCTCTTTTTTGGTGATACAGCGGTTTTCAAATTGAATAACTGAATCGTTGGTACATAGCTTTGAAAGCATGTTGAGAGTCAAACTTAAGTCTTCGGGATGCACATGTTCATGAAAAGACTTTAAAAGGATTTCTCGCTCCCTATACCCCAAAAGCTTACATCCAGCGGGGTTAATTCTTAAAATCCGTCCAGTGGTGTCGGTCAAACACATGATGTCTGGCAAAGCATCAAAGAGGTGACTTAGATCTGACTCAAGGTTTTTCCGGCTATACTCTGACCCGACAATTCCCTCAAGTTTCCTGAATATGCTTTTAAACCGTGACAGCTTATCCATTGGTTTAGCGGATCCGATGACAAGAATTCCTACAACCTGATCATTATATAAAAAAGGAAAACCCATGAAGGATTTGACCCCCGCACAGGTAGCCGCCAATTTCCTTGGAAAGGTTTCCATGCTTTGAAGTTCATCCCAAAAAACCGCCTTTCTTTCTCTCCATACTAATCCCGGCAGATCTTCATCCATTTTGAAGCTGTTGATGCCGTGACTGACTTGATAAAATAAGTCACCAATTTTGGTCTTTTTACGGCAGTCAATTAATCCTATTTGATTATTTGCCTTATTTGGGAGCCAAATCTCAACAAAATCAAAATTACCAAAGTCAGCGAAAAGGGAACACATCTTACTTGTGGTAACTGATAGGTTTTTCCCATCGTTAAAAATCAAACTAATTTGGCTGATTAAAATGTTTTCAAGTTCCCTGTTTTTTTGGCCGGTGATATCCCTTTCAACTGCAATATAATGGGTGATTTTACCATCCTCCTGTGTTATAGGACTAATTGCTAGATTCACCCAATATTCTTCCCCATATTTATCATAGTTCAGGAGAATTGATTCACATGCTTCTACTCGTTGAAGTTCTTTGCCCAATTTGTCAATTTCATCCTTATCTGAATCAGGACCCTGTAGCATCTTAGGGCTTTTTCCTATTGCTTCCTGAGCCGAATACCCAGTCATTTTCGTGAAAGCTTCATTGACATAAATGATCCTTTTGGTCGGGTCGCTACGAGTACCCGCATCGGTGATTATTACTGCATCAGTAGTATTCGTGACAACACTTTCTAATAGCTTTAATTGTTGCTGATTTTCTTTATGAACAGTTATGTCCTGGACAGTCCCCTCATAGGCAATGATATCGCCATTCGCATCTTTTAGCTTTCGTCCTAAATGATGTACCCATCGTGTCACATTCCCAGGAAGTATGATTCTGTGGGAGAAATCAAACACTTTTTCGTAGGAAAATGCATTTGCCTTAGCCTGTAAAAATGCTTGCCTATCGTCTGGGTGGATGGTTTGCAGGAATGATTTAAAGTTGAGCTTTGAATGAGTTTTATTTAGCCCCCATATATCATACACCTCGTCCGACCAAGAAAGGGTATGTTCATCCTTCTCCAGCCGCCAATAGCCCAGTTTTGCAATTGCGGAAGCTGCTTTGAGCTTTTTTTCCGAATCTAGGAGTTCTTGTACTTGCCTTTCTTTCTCGGTGACATCCTGGCAAACGACCATGACACAGGCCCTCCCCTGAAAATCCACCTTATGGCCATTGATATCCATTCGAATCAATGCCCCATTCTTTTTTTGATGGGTAAATACTCCAAAGTAGATATTACCTACCCGTTGGTCAATGTCTGCATGAGCCGCCAAAACCCTGGGAATATCAGGTTTGGGCCGCAAATCGATAATTGTTAGGCTCAAAAACTCCGCTTTTGTATATCCATAATGCTCGATAGCGGACTGATTGACATCAAGGATTTCGTAAGTATTCCTATCATACACCCAATTGGGTAATGGATTGAATTGGAATAATGTATTATAATCTGGTTTTTGTTTTTGCATGTTAAAATAAACCCCTACATATCAATTAACTTGGTATCAAAAAGAATTGAAAAACTAGATTATCCGGTGTTGCCCTTATCTATTTAAAGATTCGATTGGAATATTTAAGGTACGACTGGAAACAACCGGAAAGTTACTAATTTATGAGGTTAAAATAACAAGAAGTGTTGGGCTAAGTTGAATTAAATGTACTGATCCCACATAAAATACTAATATATCTTTTTTTAGACGGTTGGATTAAAAACTACTTTCACTCCATTTGTCGTACAAATAGCCGTTATATTTTTACCTTTGAACCAAACAGAGCAATGGAAATGGTCCGGAATAAGTATTTTGCTTTATTCGTGTTGACATCCTTGACGTGTATGTCATTTCATGGATTTCTGATGGGTCAGCGGATTTCTGGGTCGGCTACACTACACCTAAACGACGATTGGGAAGAGCGCATCTATTCCATTGCTCAACTGGAGTTTTTTGAGGATACGACAAATCTCCTTGTTTTTGCAGATATAATTCAACCGATATTTCAGCAGCAATTTAAGATTAGGCCAGGCGCAAGTAAAAATAATTTTAATACGGATTACACGTATTGGGTGAAGCTGTCAGTACAAAATTTCCCCGATAGTCAAAAAGATTGGTATATGGAATTTTATGATCAAAGTATCGATCATATTGAAGCATATACACCCTTAAGATCAGGTGATTACATTCCGACAATTATGGGGGATGGGTTGCCATTTAATAACCGTCTTTTTGCGCATAAAAATTTTCATGTAAAAATCGACAATCAGCAGGAAGGAATTTCCAATTATTATTTTAGGATCAAATCTTCCCAGAAAGCTGATATCAGAATTGCCGTACGGTCTGTAAACCGATTTGTGCATTATGCGCTTAGCGAATATTTTCTTTACGGTGTTTTTTATGGAATGATACTTATCATTTCCTTATACAACCTGCTGGTTTTCTTGGCTGTTCGGGAAATGAAATTTCTCTACTACATTTTTTATCTATTAAGCGTGGGACTTTATGCCATGTGCGTTGACGGAATAGGCTTTCAGTATCTTTGGCCCGGCTATCCAAATATAAACGGTTGGGTTAATGGCGTCTTTAGTTTCTCAATTGTGTTCTGGGCAGTTTTATTCACCTTTAGGTTTTTGAACACGGAGCGAAAAGCACCTATTTTTCATAAATTATTAGGACTTTCGTTGTTGGTTAAGTTGTGCATGTTTCTTGCAGGAATCCTAATAGACGAACAATATTATGACCTATCTTATGTAGACACAGTGCCATTCCTTTTAATCTTTGGAACTGGAATCTATCTGCTTGCTAAGGGTAATAAGGCTGCCCGATTTTTTGTTTTGGCCTACGGAGCCCTTTTTTTAGGAGCCGTAATTAAGGTGCTGGTAAATACAGCTTGGGTAGAACACAGTACATTGGGATACTACAGTTTGCATCTTGCATTTTTGGTGGAAATGGTTCTTTTATCATTTGCCTTGGGAGACCGAATTAAAATCATGAAGGAGATTAGGGATAAGGCATTGAAAAGATCCTTGGAGCAATATAAGTTTAATATTTCCTTA
>DATHWC010000178.1:0-33611 GCA_035460985.1 Lunatimonas sp. | reverse complement strand
ACACGGATGATGCGGATAAAACGGATAAAACGGATTTTTAATTTGTCCATGTAAATGTCGACGTCAAAAAAATAATCCGTGGGAATCCGTACAATCCGCTAAATCTGCGTTCAATCTGCTTCGAGATAACATGGAACACGGATGATGCGGATAAAACGGGTTTTTAATTTGTCCATGTAAATGTCGACGTCAATAAAAACAAACCGTGGGAATCCGTGCAATCCGCTAAATCCGTGTTCAATCTGCTTCGAGTTAACATAGAACACGGATGATGCGGATAAAACGGATTTTTAATTTGTTCAAGTAAATGTCGACGTCAATAAAAACAATCCGTGGAAATCCGTGCAATCCGCTAAATCTGCGTTCAATCTGCTTCGAGTTAACATAGAACACGGATGATGCGGATAACTCGGATTTTTGATTTGTTCAATCCATTTTTTTAGCGGTCCATTGATTATCGTCTTTCTTAACCCTACCATTACCTGACAACAGTCCTCGGAATAGCGGCCGGCAATCTGCTTAGCATTTCGTTATTTAATAGCTGCGTACTGTTGGTAAAACTAGACACATTAATCACATTGTTATTTTGTCTTCCGATCAATACCACTTCATCGCCAAGCTCAGCTTCTTTGATATGCGTAATATCGACCATGAACAGATTCATGTTGATAAGGCCTACAATTGGTGCTTTTTTGCCATGAATTAACACATGACCTCTATTTGACAACGCCCTCGGATAGCCGTTGGAATAGCCAAGGGGCATTACGGCAATGGTCATTTTGTGAGTAGCCTGAAAGGAAGTGCCATAGCCAATGAACTCTCCCTGTTCCACATCCCGGATATCCATAATGTCAGTTTTCCAAGTAAAAATCCGCTTTAGTGATGTGTCCGACTTTTTGTTGGTTTCGTGTAGGTGCGCAAAATAGATATCCGGGCTCGGCCAAAATCCATATTGGGCTACCCCAATCCGAACCATGTCGTACACGGTATCTTCCATAGCCAACGCAGCGGCGGAACAGGCTATATGGCGGATTTTTGGAAGTATTTTCTTCTCCTTACATTGCTTCAGAAACGCCCTGTACCGCTTATGTTGCATATCAATTTTAAACTGGTTGGCAACGGATTCCGCACCGCCAAAGTGCGTGCAGAGACCTTCAAAGATTATAGACTCCCCATGCTTTTTCAGAAATGTAAGTACTTTTAGAAAGTCCTTTTGGGGCAATCCGGTCCTATTGGCTCCTGTCTCTACTTCAATATGGACTTTGGCAGCCTTCCCCACTTTTTTGGCGGCAGCCAAGGTCTTTGGCAGCCGCTCAATATTGTAAACAAAAAACTCTATATCATTCTCGATCGCCCAGGGAATATCTTCTTCATAGATAATGCCCATAATCATAATGCGGCTAGAAGGAGAACATACGCTCATCACCTCTTCGGCCTCAAAGCTGGAGGCAACCGAAAAGTGGTTAACACCGCATTTTTCGGCCATAGGCACAAAGGTTCGAATACCGTGGCCATAGGCATTGGCCTTCACCACGGAAGAAATGACCGCATGATCACCAATTTTTTTTCTGATGAAGTTTATATTATTTTTGTAAGCGGATTGCTTCAATTCAATCCTCGAGGAATGTTTTACCATACTTTTTTTGTTTCGAGCCAAGTGTAAGCACGCCCCCAACTCTCCTTAGCCAACGTTCTGATTTTTTGAATCTCAATTTCTGGAACATTTTCCATTTTATCTGCCGCTTCCAAATTATTGTAATGAAAAGCATATATCCTTGCAGCAAACTCATGTAATGGCAAAGATGATTCACCGTATATCTCTCCATTTCCGTGAACGGAGGGCTTGATTTTTTGTCCCCAATCTTGGCGTCCTTCATTGTTGGGATTAAGAAAATAAGCCCTGTAAACTCCTTTATAATCCAAATCAACCCGCAGCAAAGAAACCGCGTGGAAACCTAACATGTCTCCTTTCGCACTTGTGATAAAGATCCCCACGGGATTTGGGTAGATCAACCTGTGCCCACCGTTATAAGCTGGGTGACACATGGCATAAAAAACCCTTACAAATCCGTCATAGTCAATGATGGCGTTATACAGATAATCATACGCCGATGCAAAACCAATTTGAATCCATTGTCCGTAGAGTGCGGGATTTACCCACTTGTGGGGATCCTCTCCTCTCCCGGCTGCTTTCACCATCATCTCATTATAAATCTTGTCCAACATCGGCACCAATGTCACCGACACCGCATCCAGATTATGGTCCAACTTCTGAACCAAACCCAGACCTACTTCTGATGATTTTATTTCTTGGGCTTCGAATCGAAAAGACAGATCATTATAAGTGGCGGCAGTTTGCACCATATCTATAAGTTTGGCGGGGGCATGTTGGCTCCACATACTTATTCCACGGGCACTTTGACAGGTTGGATTGTTACCTTGCCCTACACCAAGCGGCTGTCCCAACACCCGGAACAACGCCCCCATCAGATACTGTAATGCCGTTAAATTTTCATGTGGTGTTTTGGTAGATTTCAATATCCGAGCCTCCACCTC
Source organism: Lunatimonas sp. (assembly GCA_035460985.1). Lineage (GTDB taxonomy): Bacteria > Bacteroidota > Bacteroidia > Cytophagales > Cyclobacteriaceae > Lunatibacter. The sequence continues at coordinate 31,055 of DATHWC010000178.1, read as the reverse complement.
AGGATGAATATCTATAGTGAGCATATTTGCCAATCCCGAACGGACAGCCTCTCTAGAGAAAATACCTGATTCAAGCATTTTGGCAAGCCCATAGATACACTGGGCATTATACGGGTGAATGGTTTTTAGAATTAAATTGGATATGAATTCATTGAATTCGTTCCATCTTGCTTTGCCAGCATCAGTCAACCCCAAACACACCGGTATCAATTCTTTATGTCCATTCTCAATTAGGAAAATCAGCAATACGGAATGGTATTGACTCACCAATCCAAAACTTAGCATGGCTTTGCTCATGTCCATGGATTCCTCCCACAACTTTTCTTCTGACAACTCAGCCAATGTGGCACCATATTTTTGATAATCCTTATTAACAGTATGGATTGTAGGTCGGTAAATACACCTTTGAAACCTTAAAAGTCGAGCATCCAAATCATTCTTAGGATCTAGGTCTATTTTTTCCTTTACAAGGGCTATTATTTTCCGTTGTTTTTCAGTGACCACCGGTCTTTGTTCACATATCAACGTCAGCTCTTCCACAAGCTTTTCTTTGACATTGTCCAGCTTGGTTTTTTCCGCGATGAACTTGAATAGGGTATGAACTTTCTTCAGTTCGTGCTCACTCATCACCAGTCTTGTCTCCTCCAATGGCTCGTTAAAAACAAACTCCAAATTTGCCACGATGACTTCCTGGATGAAATTTTCAGCATCAGAGGGGGAAATGCCTTCCATTTTCAAGTCCCCTTTTGCGATTGCCAATAAACGCAATTCGCTCAATATCTCGATGGTTGAGTTTGGGTGGCCACTTTTAAGAGTACCATTAACCAAACCTGCCACCAGTTTGGAGGGATCAGCCCAAGCGGACCCTTCAAATAGGCCTGCGTTAGTTAGATTTTGTATTTTTTTGTAAATAAAATCAAGCCCTTCTGTGGTGTCTATGAGTAAATCAATCTGACCCATCATTGTACGTGCCTTCTCAGGCCTTGTAAGTACTGTTGCCTGATTGAACTCCTGGAAATGTTCTTCGAATTTCTGATATGTATTGTCTGTAAGCACTTGATTAGGCATAAAAAGCAAATTATAAAATGATATTAACTGATACTGGATATTGACTGATATTGGGTTTCAATGAATATTGATTGACACTTGATATTTATTGATACCTTCAAAAGCAGGCAGCTAGGATATTAATACTGGATGTTGATTGATATTAGATATAAATTGATATTGGTTCCGAAACCAGAATTTAACTTTGATTCAATAGTATTTAAAGATTCCGGGATCATAGAAATGCGAAATACAACCTCCTATATTAAAAGGTTGTATTTCGCATTTGATAGACTCATCCTACTAATGATAGAAATCCACGTTTTCATAATGCAAGAGTAGTTCAGTCATTCTGTCCGGATCTTCTCCCTTGAAATTTACGGTACCGAAGTGATTACCAAAGCCTTCGCGGCTGTTGATCTTTTGGTTGGTATAGGGAGGAATCAGATTATGATCGAGAAAATACGATTCTTCTTTCAATTCTTCCGGAATCTCGAGTTTATTGATCACATCCTTATGCGGATAAATCATCACATTGCCGTAAAACTGCTTCGGCCGGGCATCCAACGGAGGAAGGATTTCTTTCAGCTCTTCCTCGGTTAAGCTTGGGTCGTGACATAGAACAAAAGCACCTAAGGCATCAAAATCATAAGCCTTGGCTGCCAATTCCAAAATATGACCACCGGGAATTCTACAGGCAACTTCCCCAAAGCTCAGTTCGTCATTTTCGGTAAGGAACCACTCCGGGTGAATCATTCCGTATTGAATTCCGAACAAATCAACGAGTTTTTGCATTTCCTTCATGATTTTATCACGCTTGGTATGCAAGTGATGACCTTCAGGAATAAAGTTGGAATACCCCAATTTTACGTATTCTGTGATATTTAAAAAGCGGATTTTTCCGCCATGAATAAATGCCTCACATGAAAATTCTGTACCAGGTAGATGGCTTTCCGCCAGACAAGGGAAATCGCTATCCTGACATTTGTCGTCAATATCCTGCATTGACTTCAGCAGACGGTGTCCAACTGTTCCTGCCGATGCAAATGGCTTAATATGTACCCAACTATCCTGCTCTCCATCTAATTGAAGGTTAGCCTGATTAAGCCTTTTCATAAAATTCTTCACACCCTCTTTGTTGTGAACTTCCTCAAAAAGCCCAACTCGCAAGCCACCTATCAAGGCCTTTCTTTTCATCATCGCTTTATTACGAAACAAAAATGCCCGATTTAGTACACGTGGATCATCCCGGTAAATCGAGTTGAGGGCACCAGCCCATTCTACCGTTTCCTCAAAAAGAGGAACAGCAACGTCTGCATTATACGGCTTCAGCTTTTCATACAAATCCAGGGAATTTGATGTATCACTCCACTCGTTAAATTGGTAGCTGACGAAAGGTATATTATGTTCTCTTGCATATCCCTCAAAATCGGGAAAAGAAACTACTACATAAGGTTTGTTGAGTTTTTGCATACTCTCGATAACAGGCAAACTCCAACCCATTAGTGCAAAACAATTTGCCATAATTATATTTATTTTTAGTAATTAATATTCAATTTCTAACTAATGCAACAAATTTCTGACCAATAACCTGTTTTTGACATATTATTTTTAAATTTATTTATATATCAAAAATTAATAGACAAAAAATACAAATGTTGACGAAAGAACCTGAGGGAAGTACCTATTTAGCTCGGTTCGATTATCATGCAGTTAAATTCCTTCGGAATAATTAAGATGCCTACAAAAAGCACAGTGTCAAATACCAGCATTAGGTGTGTATAAATATGTGAACATTCATTTATGTGAACATTCATTGTTTGGATTTAAAATTACGCAAAACCATTTTGCTTTGATTTATTTTTGTATTACATTTGTATTACATAAAATTAACTACCCATGCTAAACGTCAGATTGGAAAAAGAGTTGGAGGAAAAACTTGAATTTTTCAGTAAAAAAGTAGGGTTATCCAAATCAAAAATTGTAAAGGATGCGTTAACTGCTTATTTGAACAAAAACAAATCTTCATTTTCCGCATTTGAGTTAGGCAAAGATTTATTTGCAATTGAAGAGGGGGAAGAAAATCTTTCAAGCACTTTTAAAGAAAAAGTAAAGGAGAAATTGAATGCGAAATTTACTCATTGACGCAGGCCCTCTAATTGCATTATTCAACAAAAGAGACCGCTACCACTCAGAAATCATCAGCTTTTTAAAAGACAACGATGCCACTTATTGGGCAACCTGGCCGGTGATCACAGAGGCTTGCCATATGCTGGACTTCAGTGTGCGGGCACAGGTGAACCTTTTGGAATGGATTAGGAGAGGAGGGCTTCACCTTGTCGATTTGTCGGAAGAAAATGTTCAAACCATCATCCTCTACACCGAAAAATTCTCAGATGTCCCTATGGATTTGGCGGATGCAAGCCTTATGGTGGCTAGTGAATTAATCTCAACTGAGGAAATTGTAAGTATAGATGCTCATTTCTATATCTATAGAAACATTAGAAACAAGTATCTGAGAAATGTATTTCTTGAGAAAGAGAAATAGTTAAATTGATTTTTTCCCAATATTTATCGCCAAAAACTCTCTAGCAAATTCCTACCGATATTGTAAAGTATATGTGGAGATAGTAATACAAAAATCCGGTGTTTTCTAAAAATAGACGATTTATGTCAATCGAATTTTTTTCGATTCTTTTTCTTATCGCAGGCAGAAAATCGCATTGATTATTGCAATACTGCCCTATTCTTTTCCGGCCCTTGTAAAAGACAGGCTGTGAGAAATAACCTGATAAAACCAAAGGCCATATTTGGATTTGAAGTTTCCCTGCCTTTACTTTGCGGCACCATTTCAGGAAACTGATTTATAAAGAAGAGGTGAGAGAACAGGCTCATAGACCCTCTGGCAACCTTCGATGGACGAAAGGTGCCAAAACCTGCCCAACCAAACGGGAACGATAAATTAGCACATATGTCACACTCCTTTTGTTTCAATACTATATTGTTACAGGCCTTAAAACCTGAACACTTCCGACTTATTGAGTTAAGTTGCGGCAGATGCGTATTCCATCCTTTAGCTTTTCCAACCAACCATGGCGTATACCAATTTTGAAACCCAGGCGGTCCGCATAGCGGAGTCGGCTTCCAATCAGCGGGAACATTCCGCTCCCATCTACCTTAGTTCAAGCTTTGTTTTCGACAGTGCGGAGGAGGCCCGGCAGATGTTTTCGGAGGAAATCCCCGGCAATATTTACTCCCGGTATGCCAACCCCAATACCAGCGACCTAATCGCCAAAGTATGTGCCGCTGAGGGTACAGAATCTGGCGTGACAACCGCCTCCGGGATGGCCGCTATGTTTGGCAGTATGGCCGCATTGCTCTCGCAAGGTGACCATGTATTGGCTTCGAGGTCATTATTCGGGTCTACCCATCAGTTACTTACCCGCATTTTCCCCAAATGGGGCATCAACCATACTTATGGAGACATAAGCGATATCCTCAATTGGGAGCGACTTATTACCCCTAAGACCAAGATGATTTTCATAGAAACCCCCTCAAACCCTGGGTTGGAAATCATTGATTTGGAATATATCGCCAACTTCGCCAATGCCCACAACCTGATCCTAGTTGTAGACAATTGCTTTGCCACCCCTTACCTACAGCAGCCAGCAAAGTGGGGGGCCCATATCGTCACACACAGTGCTACCAAATTCATCGACGGACAGGGACGCGTACTTGGAGGGTTGATCTTGGGAGAAAAAAAGTACATCGAAGAAGTACAGTTTTTTATGCGGCATACTGGTCCCTCCCTCTCCCCTTTCAATGCTTGGGTATTGGCCAAAAGCATGGAAACCTTGGCTGTGCGTATGGACAGGCATTGTGAAAATGCGCTAAAAATTGCCCAATATTTTCAAGATAGCAAGGAATTGGAATTTGTTAAATACCCCTTTCTCCCTACCCATCCACAATACGGTCTGGCCAAAAAGCAGATGAAGCACGGAGGAGGCATCATCACGCTCACCCTGAAAGGCGGGCTCCCTAGGGCACAGCGTTTTATCGATCAGCTACAAATGATCACCGTAACCGCCAACTTAGGTGACAGCCGCAGCATCATCACCCACCCGGCATCCACCACCCACAGCAAACTCTCCGAGGAGGAAAGAGAACGTGTGGGAATCCTTAACGGACTTGTTCGCCTTTCCGTAGGATTGGAGCATGTGGATGATATTATTTTGGATATAGAAAGAGCCTTGGAAAAATCCCGGTAAGGGGTTTTTCCTCATTTTGAATTTTTTGTTTCTAATGTAGCATCCGGGGAAACATCTCCGTCTTGGCGGTTAAACGAATCAAAATAAATGTGCTATGAAAAAGTGGACTTTATTGTGCTGGTTTGTAACTGCCGGAGGATTTGTTTCCTGCGATTGGGGTGGCGGGAACGGAGATGAACTCAATATGCCAAATATTCGGACACTCCAGGCTTACGAGCAGGAAATGGTCTTTGCAAATACCAAATTTGCCTTGGATCTTTTTCACCAACTTGAAAAAGCAGGAGTGAAGAATTCATTTTATAGCCCCTATAGCATTCATCAGGCCTTGGCTATGACTATGAATGGCAACGAGGGACGGGTGTTGGATGAATTTATAAAACTTCTGCGGTTCGAGGGCATGACAACCGAAGAAGCCAACAAGGCAGCCGAAGAACTTACACAATTCCTCTTAGCGGTAGATTCTAAAGTAACCATAGCTATAGCCAACGCAATCTGGTACAAAGAAGGCTATCAGGTATATCCACCCTTCAAGGAGACTGCGGAAAAACACTTCCGTGCCGTAGTGGACCCCCTTGATATGTCACATCCACAATCGGTAAACATTATTAACAACTGGATAGAAAACCAAACCCAAGGGATCATAAAAGACATGTTGGATTTTATCCCGGGTAATGCCTTGATGTACCTTGTTAATGCCATTTATTTTAAAGGCGATTGGAAATATCAGTTTCCTGCTAACAAGACAGCCAAGGAACCTTTCTTTGTCACTCCCACACAGCAAATCGAAGTGGATATGATGCAGCTGGGAAAAGCCGCGGCATTTCGGTATTATTCCGACGGAGAACTGCAATACATCGAAATCCCCTACAGTACCGGTCAGTATAACATGGGAATACTCACGGGATCCGATCATAATCTAGACGCCCGCATAGAATCCTTTACCTTTGAAAATCTTGAAAATTGGAGGACATCTGCTTCAGCAGCCAATTTTATCTTAAAAATGCCCAAGTTTAAGATGAAACAGAAGATGGAGAATATGAAAGACGACCTCATAGAAATGGGCCTTGTCTCTCCCTTTGAGTACCATCCCGAAAATTTTACCCGGCTATTCAGCGATCCTACGGATGCATTGAAGATAAGCCGGGTAATCCATGATGCCTTTATCGAAGTGGATGAGAAAGGAACTGAGGCAGCCGCCGCTACTATAGTGGAGATAGTGGAAGGGACTTCATTACCTTCTACCCCGACAGTGATAACCCTGGACAAGCCTTTTGTATTTTTTATACAGGAAAATCACAGTGGAGCACTCCTTTTTTTGGGTAAGTTAGGCAACCCTGCGGAGCTCAATTGATCTAAATACCACTTTTTTCTTCAAATATACGGGTATGGCTTGCTGTTTGCGGATTATTCTGAACAGCAAGCTTTTTTATAAACAATAATAATCATGAAAAACCTACTTCCAATTCGAATACTCACATTTATATTCATTTTCCTTGGGGCCTTCCTGTCCTATGGACAGAAACAGCCAGGTATCCCAAGACCTAGGGGTCCCGTAGATTTGAGCGAAACCGCAAACTTAGTGATGTTTATCATACTACCTGCACTGGTCGTGATAGGGTACTTTTTCTGGAGAAGTGCAATGAAAAAACGTAGAGGAGAATAGGTCGAGTTTAATTTTGATTGTTTGAATAAACTTTGGAACAGCAGCGATCCATTATCTTTGACACGCTATAAGTGGATTGGAATTACTTTTATAAATGATTCCTATTTCATTCAGTAAAGTGGGTTCTTTCATTATTGTTAGAACTTCCATATGCTGTATGACCACAAAAAGTTTTTTCGACGGCAAGGGTACACCTGATGGGGATTGTGCACCCCGATTTTCATTTTTGTTGAAAAAAAACAACTCGCCCTTGCACCGAAAATAATCCGAATCTTTCCCCTTAGATAAAAATCAGGTTCTAATAGTCCGATTATTTGGTAATCCTTTTCCAAGAAGATATATTCACAGGTTGAACTGAAAAGCATCACTCGTTTTCAATAAATTATTCCATATAGACAAACCTGGAAAGACTCTTTAACCTCAGGGTTCCTAACTTTCCAAGGTCATAAACAAACTCAATAAACAATGAACAATAATCAAAACAAATCCAGGAGGAACTTTATTAAAGGTTCTCTTTTGGCATTGGGAGGCATTTCCATCGTGCCGCGGCATGTGCTGGGTAAAGGCTTTTTGGCCCCAAGTGACCACCTTACCAAGGGCATAATCGGAGTAGGCGGTATGGGGAGGGGGCATTTCGAATATGCCGGCACCAAAACAGTCGCCATCTGCGATGTAGATACCCGGCATATTCAAAGGTCACTCGAAACACTGGGGCAAGGTGTGAAAACGTTTGAGGATTACAGAGAATTGATCCGGTTACCGGAGGTGGATATTGTACACATAGCCACGCCCCCACATTGGCACGGTATCATGTCGGTGGACGCTGCCCGTCAGGGAAAAGATATCTGGTGTGAAAAGCCGATGACACGGACCATCGGTGAAGGCAAAAAGGTAGTAGAAGCGATCAAGACTCATGGGAATATTTTTCGGCTTAATACGTGGTTTCGCTTTGATGCAAATTTCTACGGTATGAATACCGAGGTGAAAAACATCAAGAAACTGGTAGATTCAGGAATGCTGGGATGGCCTTTGAAAGTCACTGTGGGTAAACTCACTGGTTTTGACTGGAAATTCTACTGGGTAGGCCGCACCAATTTGCAACCTGGAACGCCTCCTAAAGAGTTGAACTACGATCAATGGTTGGGTCCTGCTCCTTACAAACCTTATCACGAACACCGTACACACGGTACATTCCGAGGATACTGGGATTATGACGGCGGAGGCCTTGGAGATATGGGTCAACACTACATGGACCCGATCCAATATTTTCTGGGCAAAGACAGCACCAGTCCGGTAAAGGTAGAAGTAGACGCCCCGCAGCAGCACCCTGACGCAGTGGGTACCTGGAGAAAAATAACCTACACCTATCAGGACGGCTGCCAAATTATATTGGATGGGGAAGGAACCGTCGAATCACCCTACATTTCAGGACCAAAGGGAAACCTTTATAGAGGGTTCGAATCTGACATTCCCGACTTTAAGCGTAAACTGGCTCAGTTCCCTGATCCCGCACCCCAGGTCACCGACTTTGTCGATGCTGTCAAAACCAGAAAAAAGTTTGCCTTGAATGAGGAAAACGGACATAGGTCATGCACTATGGTTAATATGGGGTTAGTTGCGTTGAGATTGGGAAGGGACCTGGAATTTGATCCTATCAAACAGGAATTTGTCAATGATGATGCTGCCAACCGATTGATCAATCAACCCATGCGCGCTCCTTACACGATCTAACTCCACAAACTATACCCTCAAAAAAGTTAATAAAACATGTCATATACCGCAATAAAAAAGTTAATATGTATCCTTTTGGCATTCCTCATACAGCACACGGTGTTGTTGGCACAGGGATCAATGGATGCGGGCAGAACGCTGGACACTCAGATTGCCGATTTGTTAAACAGATTCCCCTCTCAGGACGAAAATTCCCATATAAATCTAATGGAAAACATGGCCAGTTTAGGCCAAGAGGGCCTTACGAAAATGTCCTTAATGCTTTCCCCAACGTCCAATAATGAAAAGTTGGAATTTGCCTTGGCGGGTTTTGCCTTTTACGCCAGCCACCCTTCCAAAAGCGACTATGCTCGAATGGCCGTGCAAGCGTACGGAAAGGGACTGGACAAGCTGGATTATTTGGAAGGGCAGGAGTTTTTGCTTCGGCAGTTTCAATGGATAGGAAAAGAAGACGCTACTCCCTTTGTAGAACCCTATTTGCACGATGAAAGGCTTTCCAGCACAGCCTCCATGGTCCTAGACAATATTGGCTCGTCATCCGCTGAGCAAGCCTTGCTGTTGGCTCTCAGGTCCTCGGAAAATGACGTGCATCGAAAAAATTTCATCGAGGCACTCGGAAATATGAAAAGCAGGGACGCTGTTCAGGACATTGTCCCATTTGTGAAATCTGACAACGTCAATTTACAGAAAGTATCGCTCTATGCATTGGCCCAAATCGCAGTTCCTAAAAGTGCAAAATTGCTGAGAAGTGCTGCAAAAAAGGCCAATTATACCTATGAGGAAACCAATGCTTCTGCCATGTACCTCCGCTTTATAGGCAGGCTGGCGGAAGAAGGTTCCGAAAAGCAAGCGCTTAAGCTGGCAACTGCCCTTCACAAAGCAGTAGATGCCAAGGGACAACCACATACAAAAGCAGGGGCATTGGGTTTGATTGCCAAACTTAACCCATCCAATGCTACCAAAATCTTACAGGGTGCTTCCCTTTCAGAAGTTGAACTATATCGGGGAGCTGCCCTGAAATATTCCTTGGATACAGATGTGAAAGATAATTTTTCTACCTGGAAAACGACATTGGACCAAGCATCTCCGGGCGCTAAAGTTTCGATCATCCACATGTTTGGGCAGTATGGTGATAAGCAGGCTTTGCCTTTGATATCTCCCTATCTAAAAAGCTCAGATTCCGACGTACGTAAGGCGGCTATAAGCAATGTTGTTTTGGTAGCTGAAAATGAGGCTATAACTGATTTACTGGCACTCATTAACGACGCTGATGAGGAAACTCTTGGAGTTCTCCAAACTGCTTTGATGACCATGCCGGGGGACAACGTGGCTTCAGAAGTCGCTAAAGCTATTCCCAGCGCATCTGATCCAGGCAAAATTATTCTTGTTGAAATTCTCGCTGCAAGATCAGCAGAAGCCCATATGGGTGTTGTTTTGCAACAAATCAACAACGGGAGTCCCGAAGTGAAGAAATCAGCCTATTCAGCCCTTGCTTCAATGGCGAACACAACCCACCTCGACCAATTAATGGGTTTGATGAAGGCTGAGCAAAATCAGGAATATCTTCAATCCATTCAGAAAGCGATAGTCACTGCCGCCCTCGGGATGAAAAACCCTACCAACCAGGTACAATGGGTGAGTCAAAACATCAGCGGATTGGAGAAAACAAAACAAGTCCTATTATACGATATTCTTGCCCAGACAGGGGGAAAAGCAGCATTCGAACAGTTGCAAGCCATCTATGATGGTGGAGATCAAACACAAAAACTGGCCGTCATCCGCTCTTTGAATACCGCTACCGACGCCAACGCAGCATCCATGCTTCTGGGCATCGCTAGAGAGGCCTCAGGTACCCAAAAAGAAGAAGCTTTGAAGGGATATGTAGCGCTTATACCTTCGGGTAAGGAAACTGACGAAAACAAGGTTATCGCTCTTCGAAATGCACTGGAACTATCAAACGACAACAGCGTAAAAACTACCGCCTTGAGGGGTCTTGGGCAATATCCTACCTTTCAATCATTGGTGACAGCCGGTAAATATTTGGATAATCCAGCCTTAACGCAAGTCGCTGCAAGATCGGTAATGAATATTGTTGCAAACAATGGGGATTTCTACGGAGATGTTGTGCGTGGACTCGTAGAAAAAACAAGAGATGTGATCAGTGGCCAAGATAGCCAATACTACAAAACTTCCCTCCAAAAATACCTGGATGAAATGTCCGCAGGCAAGGGCTTCTATTCCCTATTCAACGAAAAGGATCTGGAAGGATGGCAGGGTGTTTTTTCCAATCCCATCAAACGGGCAGCCATGGACGAAAAATCCTACCAAAGGGAACAGGACAAGGCAAATACCCTCATGAAAGAAGGTTGGGAAGCAAAAGACGGCTTACTTATCTTTAAAGGAAAAGGAGAAAACATTGGTACTGTAGATCATTACGGAGACTTCGAAATGTATATTGACTGGAAGATCACCGCCGATGGAGATGCCGGCATTTACCTTAGAAGTACTCCACAGGTACAGATATGGGATACAGCCCGGACCAATGTCGGTGCAGAAGTAGGATCAGGTGGTTTGTATAACAACGCCACACACCCTAGCAAACCCCTTAAGGTAGCTGACAATCCGGTAGGGGAATGGAATACATTCTATATCAAAATGGTAGGGGAAAAGGTTACCGTGCACCTCAACGGAGAATTGGTTGTGGACAATGTGACACTCGAAAACTACTGGGATAGAAGCCAACCCCTGATTGCCAGGGAAATGATTGAACTTCAAGCGCATGGAACCCATGTTGCCTACCGCGATATTTACATTCGTGAGCTGGATGGCGCAGAACCCTTTCAGCTAAGTGCTGAAGAAAAAGAAGCAGGATATGAATTGCTTTTTGATGGTACTCATTTGGACAAATGGACAGGGAATAAGACAGATTATGTGGTTGAAAACGGAACTATAGCCATTTATCCAGACCGGGGAGGAAGTGGTAACCTTTTCACAGAAAATGAATTTGATGATTTTGTATTCAGATTTGAGTTTAAGCTAACCCCCGGAGCCAACAATGGTCTCGGAATCCGGGCTCCCCTGACAGGCGATGCAGCCTATGCGGGTATGGAGCTTCAGATCTTGGATAATACCGCCGATATCTACAAAAACCTGAAGGAGTACCAATTTCACGGTTCATTGTACGGTGTGGCAGCTGCTAAGCGGGGTCATTTAAAACCCGTGGGTGAATGGAACTATCAGGAAGTGGTCGCCAAAGGAAATCAGATCAAGGTGATTCTTAACGGCGTTACCATTTTGGATGTGGACATTACTGAAGCAATAGAAAAAGGAACGCTGGATGGTAGGGAACACGCTGGATTGGCTCGAAAAGGGGGCCACATCGGGTTTCTAGGCCATGGAGATGTTGTCTATTTTAAAAATATCAGGGTATTGGATCTCAGTAAATAGCAGCGATTAAATACCGAGGTAAATTAAAAAAGCAGGAGAAAATCTCCTGCTTTTTATTTTTGAAAACTAAACCAACTATTATTTAACTACCATAATATTAGCAAAATTAATAATTAAATGGAATTATCAAAATCATATTGCAAAAAGGTTCATAAATGACGGTTATTTGTTATTGACTTTAAGCAAAATACCCAATGCCAGGCCTTGGCTTAATTGAATACCCGGATCTTGATCGATGTCGTATAAACTTATACTGGCCATGGTCACGTTTATGAAATCAGTGATCTTCGCAGTCAAGGTAATGTCAAGCCGATGATCGATGGTTTTCCAGGCTAAGGTCTCATAATTGGCAAAAAGCATATACCTGCTCCTGATATTAAATTTTTCGTTGATATCCTTGTCATAATTGGCAAAGAGTTGTAGTGCCAACCACTCGATTCGGGTCGTTTCTCCTATTGGGACACCATAATTTGTGGGCACAGCCAAACTTATTTCCGGATCGTTGACGAATGTAAACCTTGGGGAAAAGGGCCCGATCCTAAGATTAAACTCATCATTGGGTTTATACTCGAAACCCAATGAGGATGTAAGAAAGCCGGGGGACATAAATCCGGAAATAAGCTGCTGCGAACCGTCCGCCTCATATTCAAAGCCGTCAGTAAACTGACTGAGAAAGTTGACGGAAAAGAATGCTGCCCATTTATCTGACAGGCGATAGCCAAGCTTCGTGTCAAAAAACATCCTATCATTCGACTTTCTAGTGCCCTGACCTTCATTTTTCACAATACCATAAAGCAATTCCAATTCGTTGTCCCAGGTTAATTTACCCTTTTTGTAAAATGCTTTACCAGCCACAATGCTTCCGAAAGCAACTGAATTGATACCACCAGCCTTCCAATTGTCGCTAAATCCTGCCTGATTAAAATTGAGGCCCGCACTAAAGTCTGAAATCCAGTAGGTAGTGTCTTTTTTTGCTTCCTCTGATAAAACATCCAGTGTCTCAGCCAACTCCTCTACCTGTGTGAAAGCATGGATCGAAAAACCAGATAAAAACGTGAGTAGGAATACTAATTTGCGCATAATAACCGAGTTTAAATGAATCAAATAAATTTATTTTATGTCTGGAAAATTAATTACCTTGGTTATATTCAAATTAACTAGTCGGTTAAGTCAATGTTTGTAAAAAATATTTTTCACCAGTTGGACTGATTCAAAGTAGAATAAAATTTGAATTTTGGCAAAAATATGGAATCTGAAATAGAAAACACGTTAATAGTGAGGGATTTTTTGGCGAGACAGCGCACTAAGCTTGCCAACGATCGAACCTTATTGGCCTATATAAGGACAAGCTTATACTTCTTGGTTAGCGGAACGGCCTTGATCAAAGTGGAAGATCTCGAAAATGTGAAAGAATTTGGTTATGTTTCGTTTTTGATCAGTGTTTTGTTGGTAGCACTAGGCTTTTTCAATTATTTCCGGTTACGTAGAAAGTTGTTAAAAGGCAGGTATATGGAAATGTAATTTAGCAGGTTTCCCTTAGCATAGAGCATGGTAGAATTGGTAAGCTTTTTGATTAAACCTGATGAAACAAACACAATATACTATGAAAATTTTTGGAATTATTCTGATTGTAATTGGGGTGGTTATGTTTATCATCACCGGAATCTCGTACACCACTCAAGAAACGGTAATTGACGCAGGTCCCATTGAGATCAGTGCGGAGAAAGAAAAACAAGTAAACTGGCCCCCTTATGCTGGAGGAGCGGCTCTTGTAGCTGGGATAGCATTGGTGGCATTGTCCAAGAAAAGATAGGCATTGTCAAACCAAATTGAGCCATATTCTTTTAATTGTCATTAAAAATATCGGACAGAAGGTTTTCTGTCCGATATTTGCATTTGGCTAAAATTATAGATTAAGTGAAATTAGCAGCAGTTGATATTGGCTCAAATGCCATCCGATTACAGATCACAAATGTGTTTTTCTATCAAGGGAGACACACTTTTAAAAAAGTAGAATATCTCCGATTCCCACTTCGACTGGGTAAGGATGTTTTTTTACGTAGTGAAATCAGTCCCACAAACCGTCAGAAGTTTATAAAACTGATGGGAGCATATAAAACCCTGATCGACCTGTATGAGGTTGACCACTATATGGTCTGCGCAACGTCCGCCATGCGAGAATCTAAAAATGGGGAAGAAATTGCCCAACAGGTGTCTGATGAAATTGGCTTATCCATCACTATCATTGATGGGGATAGGGAGGCTGAACTTATTGACCGCGCACTTTGGTCGTATATTGACCACAAGACATACTTGCATATTGATGTGGGCGGAGGGAGTACGGAACTAAATATTTACAAAAAGGCCCAAAAAATTGCGAGTAAATCCTTCGCATTGGGATCGGTAAGAACACTAAATGACAATGCATCTCTTTCCATGGAGACTGAATTAATCCAATTTATCTCGCACCATCTACATAAAGAACAGAGCATAACCTGCATAGGAACTGGAGGAAATATCAATAAAATTATGGAATTGTCCAAGCCCCGGAAAAATAAACGTTTCTTGGACCTAACGACCATTAGAACTATTCAGACACGGCTGGAGGGATATAGTTTCGAAGAAAGGGTACATCTGCTCAATCTCAATGAAGACCGGGCAGATGTAATTATTCCAGCATCCAAAATTTACCTTACGGCCATGACGGCTGCAAATTCTAATCGGATGATCGTGCCCGATGTTGGATTGAAAGACGGGGTAATGCATTACCTATTCGATCAGGCCAATAAACAATTTAACCCGTCAATACAGCCTAATCAATAAGTTTTACATCGGTGATCATTTCAGGGGTAAGGTTGAAGAACTTCTCGTGGATATTAAACGGTTCCTCATCCGAATCTGTCTGCTTGCTGATATAGGTTCCATCTTCCTGCATGCGGTACGCATTAACGTTGTCTTTCAAATTGTAGGCCAAGATATTCATTAGCTGTTTTTCCAAAATGGGCGTTTCGATCCGAAACAGAGATTCAAGCCGCTTGTCAAAACTTCTCACCATGGCGTCAGCACTACCCACATAGGTTCGGGAATTTCCGTTGTTGTGAAAGTGATAAATCCTCGAATGTTCAAGAAAATTTCCGACGATTGACAGGACTTCAATATTTTCACTTAGTCCCACTCTGCCCGGTCTTAAGCAGCATATACCCCTAATGATAAGTTTTATCAAAACACCGGCTTGGGAAGCCCTATAGAGTGCATAGATGAATTCGGAATCTTCCAGAGAATTTAATTTGATGAAAATCCCCGACGGCAATCCTTTCCTTGCGTGATCAGCCTCTACTTCTATAAACTCAATCAACTTCTTCCTCATCTCACGAGGGGAAGTGAGCAGGTTTTTATAGGTCGTTGGCAAAGAATGTCCGGTAATTACGTTGAAGAATTCCGAAACATCATTGGCAAGCACTTCATTGGTTGTCAACAGACCTATATCCGTGTAAATTCTGGAAGTCTCTTCATTGTAATTTCCCGACCCCAAATGTACATACCGGGTCACTTGATTTTCGTCCTTTTTCACAATCAGCATTAGCTTGGTGTGTGTCTTCAGGTTAGTAACCCCATAAATGACGAAACAACCAGCCTTTTGAAGCCGTTTGGCTTCCCGCATATTGTTTTCTTCATCGAACCTGGCCTTTACCTCAAATAGAACGGACACGTGTTTCCCGTTTTCAACGGCACGCAAAAGTGCTCCTACAATCCTGGAATTTTTTGCCAATCGGTAGATGGTCATTTTAATCGCCATGACACTTGGATCATCCACAGCCTTTTCCAACAAAACCATGATTGGCTCTATGCTGTTGTAAGGGTGGTGAAGCAAAATATCCTTGTTTTTTAATACCTGAAAAATATCTTCAGTAGCTGCATCGGGATATGAAAGTGGCGGTACCGGATTAGGTGGTGAGGGTATCTTTTCCTTGAACCTTTTGTTACCGATCATCTGCCAAAGCCCTGTAAAATCCATCAGGCTTTTTCTTGAAATCCTAAAGATGCTATCATCATTGATTACCCAACGTTCCTTCAACAAATTGATCATCCACTTGCTGTATCCCTCCTCAATTTCGATTTTTACCACCCGGCCAGTCTTCCGTTCATTGAGCTTTCGCTTTACCTCTTCCAAAAAATTGGAGTCCATATCTTCACTTTCCTCCAAAGTAAAGTCACCATTGCGGGTAATTCTAAATAGGTTAACAGACTCAATATTGACATTACGGAAAAGCGAAAAGATATGCTCTCGGATGACTTCCTCAATAGGAATAAATATCATGACGTTATCCCTCTCCAGCTCAAAAAACCGGGGAATATTGGAAGGAATCTGAACAAAAGACAGCTTTCGGTTATCCTTTTTATCCCCCTCGTTGATGGTAATGACTCCAAAAATCAACAACTTGTTCATAAGAATGGGAAAGGTATGGTATCCATCAAACACCATGGGTGTCAACATGGGGTAGACGGCCTTGAAAAAATACTCTTTGATGGCTTGCTGTTCATCAGGATTTAAGTTCTTTACATTACTTAGAATAAAACCCGCCTCCTCAGTCTTAGGTAATAATTCGCTCAAAAAAAGTTCCTGCTGACGTACGTGAAAATTTTGACATTCAATCATTAGTTTCATCTTGAACGCATCCTCCCTTAAGCCGGAATAATCTACCCTCACCTTGTCATAATCCAAGTAATTGTAAAGTGAACCTACCCGGATCATAAAAAATTCATCCAGATTAGAGGCAGTTATAGCCAAAAACTTGAATTTCTCAAATATATTCCTGGTGTCTTTCAGGATCTGATCAAATACCCGTTCATTAAACTTCAACCAGCTCAAGTCCCTACTAATCAAATCACTACTATATATAATCTCTTCTATTTTATCGGGTTGGATCATCTTATTTTTGTTAAATCCTGTTATGGATGATGTAATTTTAATAAAATAATCAGAGAAAAAAAAAGGGGCATTTAGCCCCTATCTTATATTTGCTCCTGACTATCAGGTGTCAATTTTGGCATATTTTGCATTCTTTTCAATAAATTCTCTTCTCGGAGCGACTTCATCCCCCATCAATATACTGAAAAGGTGATCTGCCTCTGCGGCAGAGTCTATGGTAACTTGCTTTAAGGTACGGGTATTTGGGTCCATTGTGGTAGTCCAAAGCTGCTCAGGATTCATTTCTCCGAGACCCTTATACCGCTGAATCCCAACACTCTCCACTTTGCCATCCGGGGCAAGCTCTTGAGTAACCACCTTCCGTTGCTCTTCCGACCAACAATATCTCTCTTCCTTACCCCGCTTTAACAGGTAAAGGGGAGGCAGTGCTATATAGACATATCCCCTTTCGATTAATGTCCGCATATACCGGAAGAAAAGCGTCAAAATCAACGTACGAATGTGCGATCCGTCAATGTCCGCATCCGTCATTATAATGATTTTGTGGTATCTCAGGTGTGAAAGATCAAGTTCCCTTTCATCGTTCATCGTACCAATTTTCACCCCCAGCGCGGTGAGAATGTTTTTGATTTCGTCGTTATCGTAAATCTTGTGTTCCAATGCCTTTTCGACATTGAGGATTTTACCCTTCAGCGGCAAGATGGCTTGATAATCCCTATCTCTACCCTGCTTGGCAGACCCACCTGCGGAGTCCCCTTCCACTAGGTACAACTCACATACCGTAGGGTCAGAATTGGCACAATCGGCAAGTTTTCCGGGTAGTCCACCACCTCCCAAAATATTTTTTCGTTGCACCATTTCCCTAGCCTTCTTGGCGGCATGACGCGCCTGAGCAGCTAGTACAACCTTGCCGACGATGATTTTGGCTTCCTTCGGATGCTCTTCCAGCCAAGACTGAAGCGTCTCTGAAACAGCCCCGTCTACCGCTCCAACTACATCGGAATTCCCAAGTTTGGTTTTTGTTTGCCCTTCAAACTGGGGTTCAGCGACCTTGACGGAAATTACCGCAGTTAGCCCTTCTCTAAAATCATCTCCGGCAATCTCCAACTTCACCTTGTCCAGCATGCCCGACTTGTCGGCGTAGGACTTCAGCGTTCTAGTCAACGCCCTTCTAAATCCGGATACATGGCTTCCTCCCTCATACGTGTTGATCGTATTCACATAGGAAACAACATTTTCTGTGTAGGAGGAGTTATAGCTCATCGCTACCTGCACAGGAACACCATTTTTCTCCGTTTCGATGTATATGGGTGAATCTATGATTTTTTGTTTGTTCTCATCTAAGTATTCGACAAACTCCACCAAGCCCCCTTCAGAATAAAAATGATCCTTTCTGTAAGTCCCATCTTCTTCCTGTTCCCGTAAATCTTCCAAATGGATGCTTATCCCAGCATTGAGGAAGGACATTTCACGCATGCGGGTGGCTATGGTTTCATATTTGTATTCCGTTGCCTGAAAGATTTCATTATCCGGCTTGAAATGAATTGTGGTACCCCTCTTTTCGCTTGTTCCAATTTCGCGGACAGGATACTGGGGAACTCCCTTGCTATATTCCTGTTCGAAAACCTTTCCTCCACGGTGAACAGTGGCCTTTAACATGATGGAAAGGGCATTAACACAGGATACACCTACTCCGTGTAATCCTCCGGAAACTTTATAAGTGTCTTTGTCAAATTTACCTCCCGCGTGAAGAACAGTCATAACCACTTCCAAAGCTGACCTATTTTCCTTCTCGTGGAAGTCGGTGGGAATACCCCTCCCGTTATCTTCAACTGTCACGGAGTTATCTTCATTGATAGTCACTCGGATGGTGTCACAATGGCCTGCCAAGGCCTCATCAATGGAGTTGTCAACCACCTCCCAAATCAGGTGATGTAACCCTCTTACTCCAATGTCTCCGATGTACATGGCAGGTCGCTTCCTGACTGCTTCTAACCCTTCTAATACTTGGATGTTTTGGGCGGAATAATCACCCCTGTTTGATTCTTTTTCTTTACTCATGCGAAGTATCTACGGCAATCCTTTAGCTATAAAGGACCATTTTTAAAAACTCAAATTATTTACAAAAATACGGAAAAAAAACCGAACTACATACCCTTATTTTTTCGATTATCGCTGCTATAGATCCGTTTTATGACACCTACCGCACAAAAGCGAATATGTAGAATAATATTTCGTAAATTAGCGTAAGTTAATATTTACATGTATTAAACCTTAAAACAACAAACCACCTCTTATACCTGAAAACCAGCCATATATTTACATTTGTTTAATGTTATATACTTTTTTTTTAAACAAATTTAATTCTGTTTTCTTATCTAGTCAAGTTTAAAAAATTTCACAAAATTCATCAATAACCCCTCTAAAAACAAGTTATGAATATTCCGTTAGTAGCAGAAATTGTCGGTCTAGAAAAAATCATTAACACTGACCCGGTAGCCATTACCTTCTTTATAGGGTATATGGCTATGTTTGCCTCAGCCGTTTTCTTTTTTGTGGAAAGAAGTACCGTCGATGGTAAGTGGAAACTCTCTTTACTCGTCTCAGGTCTTATTACTGGTATTGCAGCCATCCACTACTATTACATGAGAGATTTCTATCTCCAAACAGGCCAAAGTCCGACCGCATTCAGGTATGTGGATTGGACATTAACAGTCCCCCTGATGTGCGTAGAATTTTATTTGTTAACCAAACCCTTCGGGGCCAAGGGTGGTACCTTGTTTAAACTGATTCTTGCTTCCCTAGTAATGCTTGTCACCGGATACATAGGAGAAACTTCCGGGATCAGCAACAATATTCTTTGGGGCATTATATCTACTCTCGGCTACTTGTATATTGTATACGAGGTGTTTGCGGGTGATATAGCAAGATTGACGAAAACCTCGGATAGTCCTGCATTAGGAAGAGCTATGTTTCTTCTAAAAATATTCATTACTCTAGGATGGTCGATTTATCCAATTGGGTATATGGTTTTACCTGGAAATTTATTGTCGGGTGCATTTGAAGTGAGCAGTATAGATTTATTCTATAATCTTGCGGATGCCATCAATAAAATCGGATTTGGCTTGGTAATATACTATGTTGCTGTATCAGAATCTAGAAAAACAGTAGCTGTAACCACATAAAAAATCATGGGTCCCTCCTATCAGTGGGACCCATTTTCTATCAACCACCTATGGAATATGATATTGTAGTAACGGGATTGGGGTGTGCTGGATTGAGTTTTGTTTACCAGTTACTAAATAGCCCGCTCAAAAATCAAAAAATACTATTAATTGACAAGGATCCAAAACAGCAAAATGACCGTACGTGGTGCTACTGGTCGGAAGAACCTTTGGATATCCATCCAAGAACTGTACCCATAATATTTTGGGATAAAATTTCAATTTCCAACGGTTTACACTCGTTGGATAAATCTCTCGAAAAATTGAAATATTACCAGATAAAATCTTCAGATTTTTACAACTGTGTTCTTGAAAAAATCCGTGCACAGAAAAACATCACTTGGATTCTAGACGCTGTTATCGATATCCCTATCATAAATGGGGCACCGGTGGTGAAAACGGTAAATCATGGAGAAATAAGAGGAACAAAGATATTTAATTCAATACCCCTATCTTCCAAAACGCCCAAAAGACATTTAAAGCAAGTGTTTGTAGGTTGGGAAATCGAAAGCAAAAATCCCTGTTTTGACCCAGAAAAGGTAACATTAATGGATTTTGATTCTTTAATAGACACAGAAACGGCCTTTGTTTATATTTTGCCTTTCAGCGAAAATCGAGGATTGGTAGAGTACACTATTTTTACAGAAGAAATAATTTTTGATAAAACTTTACTTGAAGCAAAACTATCCTCATACATCAAAAACAAACTGGGAGTGGAGGACTATAAAATCAGTTTTAGGGAAGAGGGAACAATTCCCATGTCCACTAAAAACAATGGTAATCACCATACCCACTCCGATTTGATTTTGTTGGGTTCCATCGCCGGCTGTACCAAACCATCCACCGGCTACACATTTCACACTATTCAAAAACACAGCAAAAAAGTAGTTGACTCTCTTGTAAACAAGTCCCCTGGAAAAAATTTAAATTGGAAGAGAAAATTTAGATTTTCCTTTTACGATAACATTTTGCTCAATATAGCCAGTAAATGGCCAAATGAGTTGCCATACTTATTTCAAGACTTATTCCAAAAGAATAACGGAAAAGATATTTTACTTTTTCTAAATGAAGAGACTTCGATCCTTCAGGAACTATCCATTTTAATTCGGTTAAAATTCAAGATTTTCATCAAGTCCCTATTGAATTATGAAATCCATTGAAGTTGGTGGAAAGGCATTAGGAATGCTAATAGGATTGGGTTATCTGTGGTTACTACAAGATAATGTAGTGCTTCTTTGGGGATGGTTTCTACTTGTGATGGCTACGTTGGGTATCCCCCATGGGGCTATAGACCACCTCCTTTACCACAAAAAAGCAGGTGGTAAAAGCGGGTTGCAAAGATTCATTTTTTTATACCTTGGCATCATGCTTATTTATTTAGTTTGCTGGGTGTATGTGCCAATAACCGCCTTGATTCTCTTTTTGATTATGTCAGCGTATCATTTCGGACAGGCTAACTTCATCCCGATAAAGGTGGAAAAAAATAAATCCATAGTGTATTTATGTACGGGGTTCTTTTTTCTTGCAGTTATCTTGTTTGGCGATTTTGATCGCACATCAGAAATTCTCCAACCCATGGTAGATATTCAGGTTTTCCGCCCATATTCAACTGTTTCGATTTTTTCCCTGTTTCTTTTGAGTTCCTTATTAATTCTGAGCTTAAAGTCACAAAAAAAATATTACTGTCTCTTAGAATTGAGCACTTTGGGGCTAATTCTTTACCATATGCCACTCTTGCTGGCATTTATCACCTATTTTGGCTTTTGGCATGCCTTGCCTAGTCTTATCGAAGAATACGAAAACCTAACCTTTCAAGACAGTACCTCTAAGCCTCTGTCATTTGTAAAACAGCTACTGCCATTCTCTTTAATTAGTCTATTTGGTATAACCCTAATTTTAGTGTTTTTCGATAAATGGCTCTCGGAGAACGAACTTACATTTCTGTTTTTTGTGATGGTATCTTTGATCTCCGCACCCCACATTTGGGTTATGAACATGTTTTTGGAAGATCCATCCAAGCACCATGTGCCGCTCTCTAAATAACAAAAACATTTTTGGTGAAAATATCCTTCAATTACGATGTAGAAACGGTGCAGCAAAATCTCAATATTGTCCCGAGCTCAACATAACTAGGCTGCAGGCCGAAACGGTAGCAATTTGGTGTTCCTTAGCCAGTGCCGTCAACTCGGTATTTTGGGTTCCCGGATTAAAAACAATTCGTTTCGGTTTTAAGGACAAAATATAGTCGTACCATTCCGGCTGATTCTTCGCGGAAATATACAAGGTTATGGTATCCACATCATCAATAAACGGTTTTTCCTTTAAGTCCAGGATCTTTTCCCCGAACACCTCCCCAGTTTTGATTCCAACCGGAACAAAAGGAATATCCTGTTCGTGAAGCATCTGAGCTGCTACATAAGCATACCTGCTTTGATTGGGAGAAGCCCCAAGTATTACTGTTTTTTTATCCTGCATTATTTTTTATCTTTTTACGACCACCCCGGTGTTCTTTTTATATAGCTCAATGAGTCTCTCAGCGCATCGTTCCCCATCCATGGCAGCTGAGACGATTCCGCCAGCATATCCGGCTCCTTCTCCGCAGGGAAACAGTCTTTTGATTTGCGGATGTTCTAAAGTATCCTTTTCCCTTGGTATTCTGACCGGAGATGAAGTTCGGCTTTCTATGCCGATAAGCTGCGCTTCATTAGTATAATACCCCCTCATTTTATTGTTAAATAATCCTAGCGCCTGTTTCAATCTAGCAGAGATAAACTCTGGCAAAACCCTGTCCATGGATACAGATGCAATTCCGGGTTGATAAGATGTGGGAAGCAAACTGTCACTTATTTTCCCGTTTACAAAATCAACCATCCGTTGGGCCGGCGCTTGCTGAGTTCTCCCTCCAACCTCCCAAGCCCGCTGTTCGATTTCCTGCTGAAAGATCATCCCGGCGAGGGGGCCGTGTTTTTGATAGGCAGCCAAATCCTCCAATTCTACGGCAACAACCATACCCGAATTGGCAAATTTGCCATCTCTCCTACTTGGACTCATGCCATTGACTACGATCTCCCCCGGTGAGGTAGCCGCCGGAACGATAAAACCTCCCGGACACATGCAGAAAGAAAAGACACCGCGCTGCAGTCGGTTGTATTGGGTTTGCTGAACCAGCGAATAAGAGGAAGGGGGCAAATAGGGACCTCTATCAGTGGAGCAGTGATATTGAATCTGGTCTATCAGCTGCTGCTGATGCTCTATCCTTACACCCAGGGCAAAAGGTTTGGCCTCAATTTGCACATTACGCCGGTGCAATAGCTGAAAGATATCCCTTGCTGAATGGCCCGTGGCTAAAATGACCCCAAGTCCAAGAATCTTTTCACCGGTGGAACACAGGACACCTTTGATTTCATTTCCCTGAAGGATAAAATCATCCACCCGCGTGTCAAAAAGCACCTCACCTCCCGCATCCAGTATTGATTGGCGCAGCCCCGCCACCAATTGGGGCAATTTGTTTGTCCCGATATGGGGATGAGCATCCACGAGGATTTCCTCGGTGGCTCCATGAGCAACAAAAATTTCCATGATTCGGCGGACATCCCCACGTTTCTTTGAACGGGTATACAGCTTTCCATCTGAGTAGGTCCCCGCTCCTCCTTCTCCAAAGCAGTAATTTGACTCCGGATTTACCAGGTGCTCCTTATTGATCGCTGCCAAATCCCTTCGCCGGGACCTCACGTCTTTGCCCCGCTCCACAACAATGGGTTTAATCCCCAACTCAATGGCCCGCAGTGCAGCAAATAAACCGGCAGGTCCAGCACCCACGATTACGATCGGATCTGCTTGGCCTACGTTTGGGTAGGATTTCCCCACTTGGATTAGTGGGGTTGGGGGTTCGTTGATAAAAATCTCAGCGGAAACATTGACTTTAACCTCCCTGCCTCTGGCATCAATGGACCTTTTAGTCTGCCGTATAAATACACCGTCTAATTCCGGAGAAATGCCCACGCGTTCCCTAACCGAGTGGTGGAAACTTGGGGTGTCAAAAGCTTCCTTGGGAGATAGGGTAAGCTGAATTTCTTTTTTCATGGGTAAGGTAGTTATCCTTAAAGTAAAAGTGGAATCAAATGGAGCACATCTGATTGCCTGACTCTTTACCTATTTTTCCAATAAAAAGTTCAATTCTCTCCTGTGGAAAAAAAATGGAATTAGTATCATATTCTAAATTATATACTTAGATTAAATAAAAGTTTTCATTTAACAGATTTCAATATGTTAACAAACCCTACCCTCAGCCCTTTTGAATCGATAGGATTGTGTTTCAGCGGAGGTGGATACCGCGCGTCTGCCTTCTCCTTGGGAGTCCTTTCCTATCTGCAAAGGACAAATTTCGGCGATAGTATTCTCTTAGAAAAAGTAACGGCAATGAGCACTGTCAGCGGCGGAACGATTACCGGCGGATACTATGCCTCATGCCAGGCTAAGGGGATTCTTTTTTCCGAATTTTTCGACAATCTGTATACCTTTCATAACAAAGATGAGCTTTTGAAGACTGCTCTTTGTTATATGGAAGAGGATGAGCTATGGAAATCTAACCAAAAAAAAAGATCGCTTATAAACGCTTTTTCCATAGCCTACGACACGCTGCTACAACCTGCGAACATGGGAGAAATTGATGAGTTAGGCGCCTCCCATCTGAAATATGTTTGTTTCAACGCCACTGATTTCTCCTATGGCTTGGCTTTCCGCTTTCAAAACCGCGGACTATTTGGCAATTATAGGCTTTATTGTGAAGAAATAGATCCATTCAGGGGAGGTATTCGTATCGCGGATGCAATAGCCGCCTCTTCTTGTTTCCCGATGGGCTTTGAGCCGATTATTTTCCCAGATGACTTCCGAAACGACCAGCCGGAGTCCGCTTACCAAAATCTCAAGGAAAAACCGAATTTCCTAAATGGCGTTGGCATCATGGATGGTGGAATCGTGGACAACCAGGGTATAGGCAGCATGGTGAACATAAACAACTCCAACGACCCCGGCACTCCCTTGGATTTAATTATGGTCAATGATGTAGGTAGCTATATGATGCCACCCTGGCAGCAAGATCAAACCGACCTAGCCAAACATGGTAAAAAATCGCTTGAATCAGTTTTTAGCAATTTTCTAAAAGCCCTTAGTTTCAACAGGTATTACCTTATCACCTTATTGATTGGGCTTTTATTAATCCTGGCCAATTCGATGGATTTGTTCTTTGGCAAACCTTGGCCGGGGATATATATAACCGGAGGAGTTTTGACGGGAATGGGGGTTGTCTTGAGCGGATTTGGGGTTTTCACCAGCCTAAGTGCCCGGTTTCTCAATTATTCCCTTCACAACATTTTTAGAAACAACATCCCTTCTGTGCTATTATCCAACATACAAGGAATGGACACTCTAAGCGTATCTCTTATAAGACGGATGCTTACTGAGAGGCTTTCTTCCACCTTTACGATGGTAAATTATATTTTTCTCCATCAACTAAGAAGAATCAACTATGACTTCCTTTATGAAAATCCAAAAAACAAACACCGACTCATCACCAATACAGTCTATGAACTAAACGGTCAGCATCAAAACCTTATCAAATCCGTCATAAATAAAGAAATCTTCGGAAAACATTGCGAAAGAATTAATGAATCGGCACTCATTGCCTCCCAAATGCCTACAACCCTTTGGTGGGACGATAAAGACAGGAAATTAAACCGATTGGATAACTTAGTTGCCTGCGGCCAATTCACAACCTGCTATAATCTGATGAAGTACATTGATGAATTGCCGATTGGAGCGCAGCAGAATAAGGATATACAGGGTTTAAGGCGGCAATTGGAATCCGACTGGAATAAATTTAAGCAGAATCCCAGATTTATGGTGGATGAAATCAAGCCAAACACGGAACAGGCAACAGTCGATTCAGAGTGATTAAGTATACTAAATCGCCCCAAATACTTCTTCCTCTACCCAACTTTTTCCCCAACTTTCAATCTCGCTCCCGCTCCACAACTCAGGGTAGAATATAACCTTCTGAAAGCGGGGGGGAAGGTATTTTTGCCAGTTGGTCCCTCCTGTAGCTGCTATGTCCTTGGGGTCCTTTTGGAGGTATTTGACAGCCGACTTATAGTGGGCAAGCGGCCAAAAAACGTTGGCTTTCAGGTCTAACTCCCGCATCAGGTGGGTCAGTTCTTCATCCTTACTCTCCAAATAAAGGTACTTCTTCCAGAGGTTTCTTTTTCGGAAGGAAGCGATCAGTTCTTTCAGCTCTACGCCATATTTTTTTTCGAATGACTTCAATGTCAGGGTTTTTTCACCTGTAGCCAGCTCAGTGGCACCGTATTGCCAGTAAAGGATATCAAAAAGAGAGTCAATGCTGGTGAGGTTGATATCTTTGTAATCCTCTCTCTCCTGAAGGTGAACCAAATTTTGAATATCCGTGCACATGATCTCAATCATCCGGTACTGGGCACTCTGAAATCCGCTGGAAGGTAGAAGTGACATTCTAAACTTCATAAATTGCTCCCTTTCCATTCCCTTGGACATCACGGCAAACGAAGATATCAGCAAGTCAAAATACATAATAACCCGCTTCAAC
Source organism: Lunatimonas sp. (assembly GCA_035460985.1). Taxonomy (GTDB): domain Bacteria; phylum Bacteroidota; class Bacteroidia; order Cytophagales; family Cyclobacteriaceae; genus Lunatibacter. The sequence goes on along the minus strand of DATHWC010000178.1, from coordinate 4,126 downwards.
CGCTCTTTGAAATAACCTAACGGTAGAACTTCAACAGCAGCCATCTGTTCGATTTCCCAAATGATAAGGTTAAAATACAGCTCGGTTATCTGGTGGTAAATAATAAATATCCGTTCATCTTTGAAGGATGTGCGTGGCTGCTGCAAAGTAAGCAGGGTGTCCAGATTGATATAGTCCCAATAATTCAGGTAGTCCGCATGGAGCAAACCCTCCAAATAAGACGAAAGATCCTGTCCAGAAGACCGGAATTTTTCCTCAAGCTGTTTGATTTTCGCAATAATTTCCGGAGAGGGGTATTCCTGATCCATGAAAGACAATTTATTTTGACAGGTATTTGATTGAAATTATCTCAACTACTTTCATCCGTGAAGTCTCCTTCCGAATCAACACTTTACAACTCAACTTAAAACCGATGGGAAGCCACTACGTTTACTGTACTAAGCCGATTCAGAATTGGTCTATCTAATTCCCCTACCTTAGGCAGCGTAATTGAGTGTAAAATTCCATCATTTTACTTAATTTACCAAACATATGACCTCAATTGACAGAAAACAAAAATCTTTAAAGGCAGACACGTTTGAAGGGGTTGATTTTTATCAACTGGATGAATTGTTTACCACGGAGCATAAACTGATCCGGGAATCAATCCGCTCATTTGTCAAGAAGGAAATCTCTCCCTATATAGAAACATGGGCACAAGAATCCCATTTCCCCCCGTCCATCGTTAAAACAATGGGTGAACAGGGAATTTTTGGTCCTCAGATTCCCACTAAGTATGGCGGGGGAGGATTGGATTACACCGCATATGGATTAATGATGCAGGAACTGGAACGGGGCGACTCAGGTATGCGATCGACGGCATCCGTACAGGGATCTCTAGTCATGTATCCCATATATGCATTTGGATCAGAGGAGCAAAAAAGCAGCCTTCTTCCCAGGCTGGCATCTGGGGAAATTCTGGGGTGTTTTGGACTAACGGAACCCAACCACGGTTCCAATCCATCTGGAATGACGACTAATTTTAAAGATATGGGTGACCACTACCTGCTCAATGGAGCCAAAATGTGGATTTCAAACGCTCCGCAGGCTGACCTCGCTGTCGTCTGGGCGAAAAACGAGGAAGGAAGAATCCATGGCTTGCTTGTGGAGCGGGGTATGGAAGGATTTTCTACTCCAGAAACCCACAACAAATGGTCCCTTCGCGCTTCATGTACCGGGGAACTAGTGTTCGATGAAGTAAAGGTCCCGAAAAAAAACCTTCTTCCGGGAAAAAGTGGACTCGGTGCTCCGCTAATGTGTTTGGATTCGGCTCGTTACGGTATCTCCTGGGGAGCGGTAGGTGCTGCTATGGATTGTTATGAAACAGCCAAAAATTATGCGTTGGAGCGGATACAGTTCGGCAAGGCAATCGCATCTTTTCAGTTGACTCAAAAAAAGCTTTCTGAAATGCTGACTGAGATCACCAAATCACAATTACTTAATTGGCGTCTCGGGAAGTTGATGGATGAAGGTAAGGCAACTACTGCCCAGATATCCATGGCAAAGCGAAACAATGTAGCCATGGCACTACAAGTTTCTAGGGAGGCTAGACAGATCTTAGGTGGTATGGGTATCACCGGAGAATATAGTACTATGCGCCATATGATGAATCTTGAATCCGTAGTCACCTATGAAGGTACACACGACATCCACCTGCTGATACTTGGACAGGAAATCACCGGCATTTCGGCTTTTAGTTGATCCGGCTTTTGATCTTAACCGTTCGGGTGGGCCATAGCGGATCATTGCTAAAAATGGTTACTGTCCTGTGATCAATTCCTTTTCTACCGTTCGGATCGAAAGTGACCGTAAGGTCCATTTTTTCTCCCGGCTCCATTCTTTCTTTAGGGACAATAAGGCTTACACAATCACAGTTGGATATAATCTTTCGGATGTGAAGCGGTTGGCCACCCCTATTTTCCAGTGTAATCAGACGGGATATCACCAAGTTGCTTTTAATTTTATTTAGGTCAATTTCCATTTCCTTTATTTCAAGTCGGGGAACATTGTCCTTTTCGGAATAGGGTACAGGCTCAAAGTACTCATGAATGGTAGCCAATACCTGAATGGGAAGCTCCCTTTTTTCGTCGGATAGCAATGCCAGTTTTATGGTTTCATCGAAGAAACCCAGATCATCCTTTGCCTTTGCATCATAAACTAATTCGAGCACTCCCCTGGTTTTCGCAGTAACCACAGCGGGAATAAGCTCTGCCTTTATGTAGGTGGGTAAATCCCTCTGTATTTGACTGAGTTGAATGGGGTAATCTCCGAAATTAAAAAAATCGACGTGCTTGATTTTTGGTTCGTTGGTAAAAATCTGCCCCAAGTTAACTACATCAAGCTTGAACCCAAGTCCGGCCTTTTCAATGGCGTAATGAGCGGTTGCGCTCGCTGGAAGGGGCACATTAAACCCTTCCACGATGAGCGTATCAATGTAGGGTTCCACATTGGTCTTCACCAATATCATCTTGGCAAACTCCCCGCCCCTAGACTGAGGGTCAAAGTTAATCACAACCTTTCCTTTCTCATTTTGAAGCAGGGTATCCCGGGAATATTCCGCTGTGGTACACCCGCATTCCGTAATAACCTCTTCAACTACCAACCGTTGATTGGTCCTATTTGTGAAATTAAAAGCAGCTTGCACATGCCCATTCTCCTCCAAGACCGATCCCAGGTTAATTACCTTTTTTTCCCACGCAAGCAAGGGAGATTCAACATCCTGACTGTTAGCAGGAAAACAGGACATCAGCGTCAATATAAACAGAGAGGAAAAGATAGGAGTAAGCTTCATAGGTACAAATAACGGTAAAATCACGACGAATAATGTGTTTAATTATTTAATTTGCGTCAAAAAACTTACCAATGGCACGTGTACTTACAGGAATTCAAAGTTCGGGAAAACCTCATTTGGGAAATATATTGGGTGCTATCCTCCCTGCCATCAACCTGGCTAAGGAAGATGCCAACGAATCTTTTATTTTCATAGCCGACCTTCATTCCCTGACCTCCGTCAAAGAGGGGCCGCTACGCGAAGAGAATGTCCGTGCTGTAGCTGCGGCATGGCTAGCGTTTGGGTTGAATGTGGAGCGAACTGTTTTTTACAGGCAATCACGTATCCCCGAAGTCACTGAGCTTACTTGGTATTTGAGTTGTTTTACTCCCTTCCCCATGCTGGCCAACGCACATAGCTTCAAAGATAAAGCCGATCGGCTTGCCGATGTAAATGCGGGGCTGTTTATTTATCCGGTATTAATGGCTTCAGACATATTGATGTACGACGCACATATTGTGCCCGTTGGCAAGGACCAGCTTCAGCATCTGGAAATCACCAGAGACATCGCCAGTGCGTTTAACAACCGGTTTGAGGAAGAAATGCTGCTTCTGCCAGAACCCCGTATCAGTGAGGAGGTCATGATAATTCCAGGTACTGACGGAAAGAAAATGAGTAAATCCTACAACAATTACATCGACATCTTTCTACCAGAAAAGGAACTCAAGAAAAATGTGAATGGCATCATAACTGACAGCACTGCGCTGGAAGACCCTAAGGACCCCGACACCTGTACGGTTTTCAAACTATTCAGCCTAATTGCAGAAAAAGATCAAACGACTGATTTACGAAAAAAATACCTGGCGGGAAATTTTGGCTACGGACATGCCAAAAAAGAATTACTTCAATTGATTCTGGAAAAGTATGCTAAAGAGCGTCTGCTTTATGATCATTATATGAGCAATCCAGCAGAACTTAACCAGATACTTGAGGAAGGAGAAGCGAAGGCAAGAGATGTTGCCTTTAAGGTGCTTAATAGGGTAAGGGGGAAGTTGGGGTTTAGATGATTTTGCTATTGGATATTGGATACTTCCTTGATAGCCTCCAAATAACCAAACCCATGTCCTTCAGTGGGTTCAATGTGGTTTCCTTCTAGGTATTCGTTCCAGCAGCAGATCATAATTGTGTTTCCGTTGTTGGGACGGTTGGACTCAGACACCTCTTTAGCCTCTGCCAATTTCTCCTTAAAGGTAACTTTGGTGCTAATTACCCTGTCCTTGGCCGGTTCACTGGGAAATCCGCTGGGTTGAGGCCATG
>DATHWC010000177.1:0-28345 GCA_035460985.1 Lunatimonas sp. | reverse complement strand
GTGAATGGGTAAGACCAACTACAGCCAGTCGCACCGGTTCTTGCTGCTGGGAAAAGGAGATATTGAACAAGAAAAAATAAATTAAAAATAATAGGCCGCTCAGTTTCATGGATAAGTTGGGTTTTGGATAAACAATGTAAGCACCCAAATGTAAGAATTTATTGGCCTTTTATTTCTTGTATAAGACGCTTAAATGGTCCGGGGGTAGAATTTCTTTGAGATTTCCGTTTATTTCGCGCCTTTTGGCGCTGCCTTTTTTGCTGTTCTCTTCCTTTGACGAGAACTGGTCTTACAGAAATCCCCACCTGACCTGCATACCATTGCTCTTTTCCAACCAGATTGATGTTCGGCTTGTAATCCAGCGAAAGGTTTAATTTCATCACCGTCATTTCAACTCCCAAAACAAAATCCATTCCAATAGTGGGGTTTCCATACGTCGTAACCACCTGCATTGATTCGGGAATCTTCTGTCGACTCTCTTCCATTCCTACTGAGAGTCCTCCCCCGTAGTAATAATTAAACCGCTTGCTGATCATTGGTCTATGCCGTGCAAGGAGAAGGTGGGCAGTAGTGTTGGCGGTAAAATCAGATTGGATGATAGCTTCCGCAGTGACTCCTTTCAGCAACCGCTGCTTGCCGGTGATTCCAATGGTGCGGTAGTCTTGGTTGTTCCCAAAGCGTAACCCGGCGGACGTGCCGTAACTTTGACTAAAAGAAGGAAGGCTTAACCCAACTAATAAAACGAAAGTTGAGAAACCCGTTAAGTGCTTATTATTTTTCATTCATTTTTTCATTTTGCCAATCGAGGCAAACACTTGTAGCCTAAAAATCATACCAACATCTAAGTATCACCCGTATTATATCCAATTTGTTCATTTTCTTAACCGGAAATCAATTAAATTATTTTATCCCTGATTTTTTTTTTAGTTTTAAACAAACAAAAACCTAAACTATCATGAAGTACCTATTCACCTTATTGACTGCGTTAATTCTTTCACCCATTTGGGCCCAGAATATTGAAGGGGCTTGGAGGCTCACCCATGAGAACGGCAAACCGGTAGGTGATAAGGAATATATTAAAATTTATCAAGATGGATACTTCTCTTTTGGGGCCAAGGAGCTAGGCAGCAATAAATTTCTGGGAGCCGGTGGCGGTGAATTCACCCTCTCAGGCAGCGAATATACGGAGAGTCTTGATTTCTACACGTTCGACAAGGATCAGATAGGAACAAGAAACAACTATACAATGGATTTTGCGGAAGATAAGCTCGTTATCTCTGCCCGGATTAAAGGTAAGGATTTGATTGAGATTTGGGAAAAAATATCTGACAGGGATGATGCCATCAACGGAACATGGGTAATTACTGGAAGAAAGAGAGACGGGGAAATCAGCAGCATGACGCCGGGAGCACGCCGGACGGTGAAAATCCTTGGTGGAGGCCGCTTTCAATGGATTGCATTCAATTCGGAGACCAAGGAATTTTCTGGCACGGGTGGTGGAACCTATACTGCCGAAGACGGGAAATACACCGAAAACATAACCTTCTTTTCCCGGGATGACAGTAGAGTGGGTGCCAGTTTGGAGTTCGACTTTGAAGTAGTCGACAAGCAGTGGCATCACAGTGGCATGAGTTCAACCGGAAATCCAATATATGAAATCTGGTCCTCCTATCAAGAAGCCTATTTGGCCAAAAACCGATAAGCATTATAATTTCCAACCAAATTCCCTTAATTTTGGCGACTTAATGCTAAAGAATCTATAGATGGTTGCTGAGAAAAATAAAATAGTTTCTATCGTGTATGAACTGCACGTGGATGATGGAGAAAATGGTAAGGAATTTTTCGAGAAAGTAGAAGCTTCCGAGCCTTATGCCTTTCTCTTTGGTGCTGATAACCTCCTACCCAAGCTGGAAGAGGCGATGTCTGGAAAGGGAATTGGAGATACCTTTGAGGTCTCAATAGGATATTTGGACGGATATGGCGACTATGATGAATCTAAAAAAGTCATTGTCCCCAAAACCGCGTTTAAGGAAGATGGTAAATTACAACGGGACCTGATGAAAGTGGGTAAAGTTGTTTCCATGCAGGATGATAAAGGAAACCCCATGCAAGGTGAAATCCTAAAGATTGATTACCGGGGAATCTTAATGGATTTTAATTCTCCACTGGCGGGTTTGGACCTTTATTTTAAAGGTGAAATAGTCGGCATAAGAGAAGCAGAACCCATTGAATTGGAACATGGCCATGCCCATGGACCTGATGGACACCATCATCACTAGACTATGATCCGGGTTTAAAAAATAAAATGCATGGCAGATACTCCGAATCTGCCATGCATTTCTTTTTGAATTTTTTTTACGATTTACTCTCCCGCACAGCATGGTCTACAGACCGGGCTGCCATGGCCATATAAGTCAGGGATGGATTTTGGGTACTTGTAGAAGTCATGCAGGCACCGTCCGTAACATACACGTTGGGACAGGCATGCAGCTGATTCCATTTGTTCAAGACAGAAGTTTTGGGATCATGTCCCATTCGTGCGCCTCCCATTTCATGGATATCCAGTCCCGGTGCTCTCTTATCATCCCGTGTACGGATATTTTTAAACCCGGCAGATTCAAACATTTCTGTCATTTGCTCCAGGTAGTCTGTAATCATCGCCTCGTCGTTTTGATCATAATCGATGGATACTTTGAGCTGTGGCATACCCCATGCGTCTTTCTGATTGGGATCCAAGCTAACTCGACTTTCCTCTTTAGGTATGGTCTCTCCCATCATATGGGAACCAACCCTCCAAGTACCAAATTTTGGCGTTAACAAGCTGTTTTCCAGATTTTCTCCAATGTCAGAATGGTCCGTGATGATACTTCGGCTGCCACTAAATCCAGCCGCATACCCCCTTAGAAATCCCGTTTCCTGCTTTTGTACGTTTCTGAAGCGGGGTATGTATCCTCCATTGGGACGCTTTCCCTCTGTGGTATATTCTGCCAATCCTTCATATTCGCCAGAAATTCCTGCCCTGTAATTGTGGAAGGCTACAAATTTACCCAAGAATCCATTGTCATTTCCCAGTCCATCCGGAAATCTGGATGACGTGGAATTTAAGAGAACCAAGTTGGTATTGAGCGCACTGGCATTGAGAAAAATGATATCCGCATAATACTCAGTAGTTTCCAAAGTTAACGCATCGATCACCAGCACTCCGGTAGCTTTACCTTTTTGTTCGTCATAAATTATGGAGTGAACCACTGCGTTATTTTGCATCGTCAGGTTGCCGGTTTTCATGGCCCAGGGAAGGGTAGAAGAATTGCTGCTGAAATACCCTCCAAATGGACAGCCACGTTGACACAGTACCCGGTGTTGGCAAAGAGCCCTTCCTTGCTTGGCGTAGTATTCCTCATTTCCCGTAATATGTGCACATCGACCTATGATGACGTCCCTTCCGGGAAAGTTTTCACCCACGTGGGATTTAAAATATTTCTCGACGGCGGTCAGGTCCATGGCAGGGAGAAATTCCCCATCCGGCAGGTTTGGAAGTCCATCCAAGTTTCCCGAAACGCCTACGAACTTTTCAACATGGCTATACCAAGGCGCTAGATCTTTGTATCGAATTGGCCAATCTACCGCAAATCCATCCCTAGCCGGGCCCTCAAAATCAAAGTCGCTCCAGCGCTGCACCTGCCTCGCCCATAAAAGGGATTTTCCGCCTGTTTGGTAGCCCCTAATCCAGTCAAAGGGTTTGTCCTGAATGTAGGGATGTTCCGTGTCCTTCACGAAAAAATGCTGGGCATCCTCCCGGAAAGCATAACAGCGGCTAACTACAGGATTTTCTTTTCGGATGTCTTCGTGTATATTTCCTCTATGCTCAAATTCCCAGGGATTCAAGTTGGTCGTGGGATAATCTTTGATATGTTCCACGGATTTCCCCCTCTCAAGCACAAGGGTTTTGAGCCCTTTTTCGGTAAGCTCCTTGGCTGCCCATCCACCACTCATTCCAGAGCCGATGACGATAGCGTCGAAGGTATTTTCTTTTTTATGTTGAATATTTAGGTTAGCCATTGGGATTAATTCGTTCTAATTCAGATACAAGTTTGCTGCCTTTAAATCCTCCAGGGATCATTTTGTAGGGCATTATTTCAGTTAAATAATATTCAGAAGTCAGGTAACCCTGTAGGGCATATCTTTTGGTGATAGCCAAAAAGGATTTGGTAGAAGCCAGGTCTGAGTCATCTTCAGCTTCCATTGCCATGATGGTTCGATAGGCATCAGCGGCATCGGAAGCATCCATTTTCTCAAATGTCTTGCCGAATTCCTTTTTGGTAAAGGAGTCAAAACCTTTCAAGCCTTTGAGAAACTGCTCCTGTTCCGATTCGGGAAGACAGTCATTGGCCATAATCAACACAAAATCCGGAAGGGCTACTTCCTCTCCCTTTTTGAGTTTTACTCCCGGAAATATCGTATTGGTTATTTGATTTAATGTTTCTCGTTGAGAGGCTGTTACATGAAGCTTTTCATAAGCCTCTAAGACAGATTCTTGGGTAAAATCACAGGATGGGATTAGTATAACTCCCCCTGTAATCCAAGCCAATTGTTTTAAGGCAAATCTTCTATCCATTGTCAGTTTTTGATACTTTGATTGAGTGGTCAAGTTATGCGTTTTTTGACAAATTCCATAACCTTTCTGTGATCGGTAGTCACCGCTTAAAAAATTAAATTAATTTTACGGTATTATTGCAGTCCACCAGCCCAACGGGCACATTCACGAGCATTCATGAAAATATTCAATTTAGTTTTATTTACCATACTTTGTCTGCCTTTCGGCACGTCGGCGCAGACTACCATACGGACAGTGGATTCCAAAACTGGAGAACCCATCCCATACGTGTTTATTAAACTCAACAGTCAGCAAAATTTCGTGACCGATGAAGCTGGAATAGTTCAGGTATTTCTAGAAAAACAAGAAGAAATGATATTCACCCATGTTGCCTTTGCCAATACCACACTGTCAGTCCCCGCAAGCGGTGAATATACTGCCCGACTGGAGCGTTCTGACAATGCGCTGTCTGAGGTAGTGGTTTCCTCTTTCCAAACAGAAAGACCTCTTTTGGTTCAGGCTGCGGCAATTTCCCGCGTTTCCGAGAGTGAGCTTTATCGGTTCAACGAAACTTCCATCGTGCATGCGTTCAACACAAAACCAGGCATACGGGTAGAAGAAAGGGCTCCCGCATCGTATCGAATATCGATTCGGGGTAGTTCGCTGCGTTCTCCTTTTGGAGTAAGGAACACAAAGGTCTACTGGAATGACATTCCATTCACAGCCGCTGACGGCACCACTCCGCTCAACCTGCTGGATTTGTCAAACATCGAAAATACAGAAATAATCAAAGGTCCCGCAGGTAGCATCTATGGGGCTGGCAATGGCGGAGTCATCAGTTTTACCAGCAAGCAACGTGTAGATGAAAATCGAATAAGCACCGATTTATCCGTGGGCGATTTTGGATTGATGCGATATCGGATCGGGATCGAACAGCAACTAGAAAACGGAGGAATTAGCGCTTCATATGCTAAGCAAAAGGCAGACGGATATCGGGACCATACCGCTATGGACCGGGAAGTGTTCCAGATTGCAGGACATTTTAACCCCTCAGACAAGCAAAAGATAACCACCCAACTACTTTACTCCGATCTATTCTACGAACTTCCCGGAGCCCTGACGGCGGCGCAACTGGAAGAAAATCCACGGCAAGCAAGGCCAGGTTCTGCCTCACAAAACGCCTCTATTGCCTTAAAATCCATGTACGGTACGCTAGGCCAGGAATACCGCTTCAGCCCTCGGACATTTAACAAGTCTTCGGTTTATATCAATACCGTTGATTTCGAGAACCCTTTTAATTTAGATTATAAGAAAGAGACTCAGTTTAGCTATGGGGGTAGGACCAGCTTTACCCATGATGGCACGCTGGCAAATATTCCAATCAGACTTATCGGTGGAGGGGAGTATCAACTGGCAAAGACTGCCGCCCAGAATTTTGGAAATAGAAACGGAGCTGCCGACACAATCCGTTTTAGTGATGACTTGATCACCACAACGGCTTTTCTATTCCAACAGTTAGAAGCGGAATTGAGCGAGAAATTGCTGTTTACCATCGGACTGAGCGAGAACTTTTCCATGTTCGATATTTCAAGAAACATCGATGCCCTACGGGGTGTTCCATCGTCCGCCAACCGCCGCTTCGACCCAGTCATTATACCACGGATTGCGCTCTCTGCCAAGTTGAATGAAACATCAGCCGTGCATGGGAGTATCAGTTCCGGATTTTCTCCTCCCACAATTGATGAGGTAAGGACTAATGAGGGATCTATCAATCTGGGTTTGGAGGCAGAAAAAGGAGTGAATTACGAGGTAGGCTATCGCGGTAGCTATAAGCAGGGAATGGTAAACTTGGACGTATCGGCCTTTTATTTCAACTTGGATCAGACCATCACAACCTTTACCAACGAACAGGGAGTAGTTTTATTCAGAAATGCAGGCGCAACGGACCAAAAAGGGATTGAGGCGATGGTAGATTATGCGTTGATCAGAAACCAACTGACTTTTGTACAGGAGATAAAACTAACCCATGCTTTTACCGGCCATTATTTCACCTTTAGTAATTTCAGCCAAGGGACCAATGATTTCTCCGGCAATGACCTTACGGGCGTAGCTCCAAACACCTTGGCCAACCAAGTGGACATACAAACCAAGGCTGGAATCTACCTCAATTTCACTCACCAATATGTGGATGAAATCCCTCTCAATGATGCAAATACAGTCTATCAGGATGCCTATAACTTAGTCAATGCGCGAATGGGTTGGAGAAGTAACCTCGGTGTGAAATGGGATATGGAAATCTATGCGGGTGTGGAAAATTTACTCAACGAAACCTATAGTTTGGGGAATGACCTCAATGCCTTTGGCGGTCGTTTTTTTCAGCCTGCTCCTACCCGGAATTTCTATGGCGGTATTAAATTAGGCATGAAGTATTAATGATTGAGGGATGAGGGTTGAGGGGGAGAAATTTAGGAATGCTTTTCCATTAACGATAACATGAAAAAATCCGGATATGATGAACAAACCCATTTTTAATGTAGAAGAGGTGAATAAAATCATCCGCAATAGACGCTCCATGTTTGTGGCTCAGTTCAAGGAAAACGACCCGGTGGACGAAAATATAATTTCTGAACTACTTGAAAATGCCAACTGGGCACCCACCCATAAGTTGACAGAACCTTGGAGATTTGTAGTATTTAGTGGAGATGGATTGAAGAAGTTTGCGGACTTCCAGTCGGAGCTTTACAAGAAACGGAGTGAGGAAAGCGATAGTTTCATGGAAGCCACTTATAATAAGCTAAAGGAGAATCCCCTGAAAGCATCCCATATCATTGCCATTGGAATGAAGCGGGACCTAAAAGCCAATCTTCCGGAGATGGAAGAGGTAGCAGCTGTTGCCATGGCAGTTCAAAACATGTATTTGACGGCTAGTGCCCGAGGATTGGCGGCTTACTGGGGCACGGGCGGTCCTACGTTCTGGCCAGAAGCCAAGGGGTTTTTTGGACTTGAGGAAGCAGATAAACTGATGGGGTTCTTTTATGTTGCCAAGCCCGCGTCCGATCGCTGGCCTCAGGGTAAACGGACCCCCATAGCAGACAAAGTAACTTGGGTAAAATAAAAAAAGGAAGGATAACCAATATCCTTCCTTTTTTTATTCTTCGTAATATTATTTGATCAATCAAATCCCAACAATTCCACTTCAAACACCAATATGGAATTTTCCGGTATATTGGGCAGGTTTGGATTGTCCTGATAGCCGTATGGGGATGGAATGACGATTACTCCTTTACCTCCACTTCTCAGACGACGGAATCCGTGGGAGAAGCCTTCAATTGCCCCCCCTTGACTGGCCGGTTGGCCGAGAAAAAAGGTGAAAATATCGTAGTTACGTTCTTCATTGAAGATATCGTTGGCTTTAGCCACATCTTCCAAATTTGTATCAAATATAGTTCCGTCTGTTAGTTTACCAGTGTAGTTGGCATAAACGACATTTCCGTTTCTGGGTCTCGAACCTTCGCCTTCTTCCTGTACGATAACAACTACTCCGGTAGCAGGATCATGCACCCGGTATAAGCTATCATAGGAGGCTGTTTCCAGATATTCTGAAATCCGCACTCTGTCGATGGCGAGATTACCCTCCAAATCGTATACGGGGCCACCAAACATCCCCATCTGATCATCACAGGAGACGGCGAGAATCAAAATTGAAAAGAGAGCGGCAATTATTGGTTTTTTCATAAATTATAGTCTTAATTATTCTGGTCCTCTGACGCTAACCACGTCCAAGTCGAATACCAAAACGGTGTTACCGGGAATAGGTCCGTTACCTTCTCTTCCATAACCGTAGAATGAAGGAATCAACACGGTGGCCTTCTCCCCTTCACGCAATTGGGACAAGGCTATATGCCAGCCGACAATTACCTGGGAAACGCCCAGTTCTACACGAAAGGGTTCATAGGGTCTATTCGGATTAAACAAACCTTCGTCCTCGGCAACGGACTGAACGGAAGTGTCAAACACGGTACCATCCAACAGGTATCCTGTATAGTCAACCCTTATGGTATCCCTGTTTGCGGGCAGACGACCAGTTTCATTGGTCTCCGTAATCAATAAAACTACTCCTGATTCACCGACGGTTTCCTTCCTATGCTCCACATCAAAGTTTTGCACAAAGGCCTCTATTTTTTGCTTGTCCTGCTCAAAGAGTACCTCAAGGTTTTCTTCTTCCGACACGCAGGAAACGACCAATGCTAAGCCAAGGAATGCCAGAAGGTTAAATGTAATTTTTTTCATAGCTAATTAACTAATACTTAAACCTGCCGGGGAAACTCGGCATTTATTTTTGAACATCCGTTACTTCTACGTCAAAAACCAAAATAGAGTTGGCCTTTATAACTTCAGAACGTTGCGACGGACCATACGCAAGAGGAGACGGAATGAGTAGTTTTGCCACTGAACCCTTTTTCAGGTATTGCAATCCTTCATCCCAACCTTGAATCACACGTCCTTGACCGACGGGGAAAGAAATGGGTTGATAATCCCTGCCCTCGGTAAAGGTGTTACTTTCCTTTGCGCGGCTTTCAACACTTGTGTCAAACACAGTCCCGTCCAATACATATCCTGTATAGTCAACAGAAATAGTATTTCCCTGCTCAACCTGTTCTCCGGAACCTTCTTTCTCTATGACGTAAAATAGACCCGATTCTGTCTTGGTAGCCTGTAAATTATTTTCGGAAATGTATTTTTCGATGGTTTCAATATCATCCTGCAATTGCTTTTTGGAGTTTTCTTCCTGCTTTTTCTGCTGGGCAGCCATCAAGTCATTGTAATAATCCTGAAAAACCTCTTCTTCAATTACATTCACCACCCCGATTTCAATGGTGACGTTTTCAGCACTGTCCAGAAAAGGCGGTAGATTGGGGCCAAAGATTTTGCTGGCTTTGGAAGTGACCCGGATGCTGTCTCCCTTGTTTAGATTCAAAAATATCTCATCAATTCCAGTCTGGGCATCCGCACTGTCCTGATGCTGCAGGTATGGGGGAATAGGTTGGTCATAACTGGAAATAAAGACGGAGTCCTTGCTGGTCTTTGCTATAAAGTTATAAAGCACATATTCTCCGGCCTTTGTTGCGTCCTTTCCCTCCTTGATATAAGTATATTCAATTCCATCCGAAGTGGTTTGCTTTTTCTCACAGGACGAAACAGCCACACTGCCAACGATAATGCCTGCGGCTAATATAAGGTTATTAATTTTTTTCATTGATGATTTCTAATTGGTTGTATAAGGTATGTTGATTTTCTTTTATAAGATGTTCGAATCGATCCACTGTTTCATCCAATGGGAGTTCAGAGATGCCTCCTGCGGCATTTTTATGGCCACCTCCGTTAAAAAAGTTTGCAGCGAATTTATTGATTTCCACCTCTTCGGCAGATCGGAATGAAATTTTCACGCCGTCTTTCCGCTCGGTAAACAGTGCCGCAATTTTTATCCCGTCCAGAGAAAGCGCATAATTAACCAAGCCCTCCGTATCCCCTGTCTGAGAGGAGTATTTTCTCAAGTCTTTTTTACTGATCGAGAAATAGGCTGTATGTGATTCCTCCAGAATCTTCAGCCTTCGCGTCAACGCAAAGCCCAAGAAACGCAGCTTATTCAGCGAGTTGGTGTCGTATATCAACCGTGCAATTTTGGAATTGTCCGCTCCCAGTGCAATAAGTTCCGCCGTGACCAAGTGGACATTCTTGGTGGTATTCGGGTGTTTGAAACCTCCAGTATCCGTCATGATGCCCGCATAGAGGCACTCGGCAATATCCTTATCGAGCAATTCAATATCCCCGATCTTATAGATAAGGTCATAGATCAACTCGCAAGTTGCCGCAGCCTCAGTACTACAATAATTAAAATCAGCAAAATCGTCCGGATCTTGATGATGGTCAATATTAATTAGTTTTGCCTCAGAAGCCTTTACATATTCCTCCATGGCAATCAATCGCTTGAGAGATGAAAAATCCAGGCAAAAGATAAGGTCTGCTTCTCGTATCAGCTCTTTCGCAATTTCCGAATTACCCGGCCCCTCAAAATTAATCACCTCATCATTGCCCTTCATCCAGTTCAAAAAAGAAGGATAATCGGAAGGAGTAATTACCGATACCGAGTGATTCTTTTTTTTGAGATAGTTTGCCAGTCCCAGAGATGAACCCAGGGCATCGGCATCCGGCTTGTGGTGGGTAGTTATAACGATCTTTTTGGGAGAAGAGGAAGAAATCTGTTCTTTAAATAGATCTATATTTTGCATGGGTATAAATTAACCATCGTGCTTTTTCTAACACAGAGCGCGCAAAGTTCTACATAATTTCTCGAAATTCCCAATATGTTCCAAGGCGTTCTTTTCAAATGGTTTGTGGACAATTAACCGGATTTCTTAGTAGTTTCTTCGAAAAGCCTTAATTTTGTCCTCATTCTAACCAATTAAAGATTTTAGAAATGAGTACAAACAGAACGTTTACCATGATAAAGCCGGATGCATTTGGGGCTGGAAATGCAGGGGCAATTTTAAAGATGATTGAAGAGGCTGGGTTCAAACTGGTTGCGATGAAGATCACCAGGCTAACGGGTGATGCTGCCGGAAAATTTTACGCAGTGCACCAAGAGCGGCCTTTCTATAAGGATCTTTGTTCCTTTATGTCTTCCGGGCCAATAATTGCTGCTATCCTGGAGAAGGACAATGCGGTGGCCGACTTCAGAAAATTAATTGGAGCTACCAATCCTGCTGACGCAGCCGAAGGAACTATCCGTAAATCATACGCCACTTCCATTGAGGCCAATGCGGTGCATGGCTCTGATTCGGATGAAAATGCCACCATCGAAGGAGACTTCTTTTTCAGTGAGTTGGAAAAGGTAGGCGTTTAAAAACCACTTTATCCTATTTGCAACACCTCTTAGACAAAAGTCTAAGAGGTGTTTTTTTTTGCACAAAGACTTTTTGTTATATTTGATTGCAACTCCAAATTAAAATTCACCCATGATGCCTACCGCTATTGCTCTCAACCAAAAGGTTATTTCTACGCTTTTGCTCATATTATTATTCTCCCCCCTTTACGCCCAATTGCCCAAGCTCAAGGTCTCCGACAATCAGCGATATCTTGTCACAGAATCTGGGGATCCATTTTTTTGGCTTGCCGATACTGCGTGGGAACTCTTTCACCGCTGTGACCGTGAGGAAGTGCTTTACTATTTGGACAAAAGGAAATCCCAGGGCTTCAATGTGGTACAGGCGGTGGCCTTGGCAGAAATAGACGGCATCCAAACCCCAAATTCTTATGGTGAGACACCGCTAATAGACAACGACCCGGCCCGGCCCAATGCGGCCTATTTTGAGCATGTGGATTATGTGATCAAAGAAGCCGCTAAACGCGGGATTTATATTGCTTTACTGCCAACTTGGGGAGATAAAGTCTTTAAAAACAATTGGGGTGTGGGCCCTGAGGTTTTTAATACCGGGAATGCCAATACTTTTGGCGAATGGATTGGCAAACGATATAAGGAATACACAAATATTATATGGGTTATTGGTGGTGACCGAAACCCAAGACAGGGATCAGACGATGTGGAAATCTGGAGAAATATGGCTGAGGGTGTTGCGGCGGGAGTCGGCGGACATGATAAAGCACTGATGACGTTCCACCCGCAACCTGCCAAGCCTGGAGGATCCAGCAACTGGTTTCATCAAGATGCCTGGCTGGATTTCAACATGCATCAGACAGGACACTGCCCCAATCAGGCGACCTATAAAATCATAGCGCATGACTATGCCTTAAGCCCCACCAAACCTACCCTAGACGGTGAACCCCTCTACGAGGACCACCCCAACTGCTTTAATGCTAAAGAACTCGGATACAGCATTCCTGACGATATACGGCGCATTATGTATTGGAATGTCTTTGCGGGAGCTTTTGGACAGACCTATGGCTGCCATGCAGTATGGCAAATGTACACCAATGACCGGTCGCCCATTAATGCCCCACTCAGGCCATGGAAAGTAGCGCTTGACCTCCCTATGGCCAATCAAGCCCAACACCTCAAAAAGCTGATGTTGTCCAGATCCTTTCTTTCCCGCATTCCCGCCATGGATATGGTCCTTACCCCTCAGGACGATGACCATCACTTTGTAGCGGCCACCCGGGATGAACATGGAACCTATGCAATGGTCTACTTTCCTACCGGAAAATCCGTAGATCTCAATTTAGCTGAATTAATAGGGCAACAACTGGAGCTTTCCTGGTATGACCCCAGGACTGGCCACCTCCATCAACCCATAAAAACCCCTTATATGAAAAATTTATCCGTGACCGCACCCAGCTCCGGAGAAAAAGGCCACGACTGGGTCCTGATTATTGACTCAAAATAAAAAATTCCATCCTGTTTAGAAAACTGCCCAGCGGGTAGGTTCCAATCAGGATGGAAACACATAAAAAAAACCACCACTATTTATCATTCAGGGCATTTGCCCGCTTTCCAGGTTTTAACTCCGGAATTTGCTGCCACACAACTATTACTGTAGGTTTGACCGTTACATCCGCACACTGGGGTATAATCAGCTGTGCAAACCGCATCAGTCTTTATTTTTGTGGGATCTATACAGGTCCCGGGAGATTCCCTCAATATTTGATCCTCACATGAAAAGCCCGTGAGTAGGAGCATGATATAAAGAAATACTACCTTTTTCATGGATAGGTTGGCTATTTGGGGTCTAGACGAAATAGTAGTTAAAAATGCTACAGTGGCTTGGAAAAAAACTAAAAAAAATTTGATCTGCATGTATAAAATAAAAATTGCTAGTTTTGGCATTTAAATAAAATGTAGATGATCAAGGCTGCGAGTGTTCTTTTTTCAGGATTTCTACTATTCTCTGCTGTACCAAAAACTTATGCCCAGCAGAATGAAATACCGCAATCGATCTTTGTGGAAGGTCTGGGAAGTGGAATCTTTTATTCGTTTAATTATGACTCCCGGTTTAGTACTAACTCCAACGGGTGGGGAGGAAGGATTGGCATAGGCTACATTTCTGCCGACGGAGATAGAATTTATACTGTCCCTTTGGTTATAAATTATTTACTTGGAAAAAAGAGAAATTTCTTGGAAGTTGGTGCGGGTGTTACCTTTATTGGTCTAAATGACCGGTCGAATACCAATGTTTCCTCCGGTTTAGTCAACGTTGAAAACGGGGCAATAGGCACACTGGCTATTGGATACAGAAGGGTTTCTTCATCTGGGTTTTCATTTCGTGCTGGACTGACCCCCCTAATAGGAAACTTTCTGGAGGAATATTTTTGGCCACAGCTATCTTTTGGCTATTCATTTTAAAAAAAGCTATAAAAAGAAACTGATTCTTGGTCCTATGAAGATCGCTCTGGAATATCCGGAACTATCTATAAATACCCCGCCCTTTAGTCCAAGTGAGGCTTTGTCCCTAAATACTTTCTTTAAAGAATATGTGATCGGAAGATGCATATCTACCGTGGTGGCAGTCTTTCTGAAAAATCCGGTATAGACCTCTCTCTCCGGATCGTAATTAACTACCTCCATAAATTCGTTTTCTTCCACAAACACCCCTACTCCAGCTCCTACCTCGGCAACAAGCCCCCAAGGCAGTCTGATCCTAGGGCCAACTACGAAAGAAAAATGGTCTGACAGCACTTTCCCCTCCAGGGGAAGCGAACCTAATTGAGGCAATAATGGGATAGTAACTGCCGAAGCTCTATAATATTGATTAACTGAATGATTGATGCTTGTTCCTATGGTCCAATTATCTCCCAGTTGATATGTAAGACCAAAGTTTAAATTAAAGCCTTCCACAGGTTGCTCTACACGCTGCTGATTGGGTATCCGGAACGTACCCAAAGATAAGTGACTCTCTAAATTTTGACCGAATGTGGCACCACTGACTGCAATCAGTAACAGAAATAATAAATTGGATTTCTTCATCTGTTATCTATTAAAAACGGTAACTAATTTCGGGACCCAGGTGAAATCCGCCGAGGTAATAAAATGGAGTCATGTAAATTCCGGAATGGATTCCGCCACGCAGATTTGGTGCAAATTCTTTTGAAAGGCGACCTCTAAAAGGCATTGTAAAGTCTCTAACATACTCCTTTTCAAGCGTTGGGTTTTGCGAGTTTGGGTTGCGTGGATTGGTATGTTCCAGGTAATATCCCACCCCGGCACCCACAGAGACTACCCACTCATTGGCAAGTTGGAATTTTCTATGGATCAATAGTCCAAATGTATTCAAGTGAACCTTAGTGAATACCCCAGTCATCGGTAAATTGGGATTTGAATTGGTGGCATTATATCCAAAATGACCCACTAAAAAGTCTGAAGAAATGGCGAGTTCCTCATCAAAGTGATACATAAATGAGATCCCAGCTTGGGGGCCTATACTTCCTCCTTGATAATTAAAAAAATCCATAGGAGTAAGGGCCCCTGCGTGCAGCCCGATATCATACCGTTGACCATAGACCGCTTGTAGGGAAACAAAGAGTAAAATAGAGTAAATAAACTTTTTCATAAAATGATCTTTTACAGAAAAAAGTGTGTCAGGTCTAAAACCCAACACTAGGGTCTTCTTTTAAAAACAAACCAAAAATAGGCCGGAAATATCAGGGCCTTTAGTCTCCAGTCATTTTTCTCATGAAAACCAAGATTTGGGTCAGCATTTATTTTTTTATACAATAGGGACGCAAAAATCAAATGTGCCAAAACGGCTATAAATAAAATTCCGTAAATGATCAATTCTGTCATGGCTTTTTTGTAGGGATTAAGGGGGGTACTGTTTTCTGAAAGTCAATATAAGCCTGCCCATGTAGGGTTATGAGCTTTTTTTCTTCGAAATAAATCCCAAAAGGCAAATATACAAGCAGTGCGGCTAAATGTATTATTGATGCCACTGTGGGGAGGAAAAAGAAATACCCCAAGAAAACAAGTACAAGTCCAGCATACAGGGGATGTCTCACCCAGCGGTAAAGCCCGTCAATCACCAGCGTGTCCTTTTGCTTCAAGTCATCGTGGGGTGCCAATCCGACAAACCGTTTTAGTGAAATCCCCTTCATGGACTTGACAGAAATAATTGTGCCGAATGTCGCCAGCATATAACCTATATATTGAAGGACGTCAGTTGGATTCAGCAGGTAGTGGGGGGGTATAGTTCCCGAGTAAAAAAGAAGTGCAAATACCCCAAAAATTGACGCCAAACTGTAGATCAACCGATACCATTTGTAGGAGTTGCCCATGATACCCTGAAATTTTCTTTTTATATTCAGGGCCGCAAGGTAACTGTGGCTGGCATAAAAGAGCATCCAACCTATAAACAAATAGAAATAAGGCATGGTACTTGAAATGAATCGCAAAGGTGCAAAAAAATATTTTTATATATGGACTTCGGCGGAGATATGGTAGAAATGATATTGGTTGATATTGGATATTGATGGATATTAAATTGAAATACGGTAGAAATATGGTGGATATATGGCCTGCGGCCGAAATATGGTAGAAATAGAAGAAATTGATATTTATTGATATAGGATACTGATGGTTATTAGGAGGTAGAAAAACAGTTGAAACCTGACTGCCGTTAGGCAGGTATGGTCTAGGGCCGAAATATGGAAGAACGATATTAGTAGATATTTGATATTGAAGGATATATGAAGGAATTATGGTTAAAATATTGTTGATTCTGCTTGATTGGTGTGACCACTGAAAGAAAATTATAAACAAATGAAAATAGGATTAATCAGAGAATATAAAGTTCCCACCGACAAAAGGGTACCATTCAGTCCAAAGCAGCTGGCGCATCTTCAAATGTACTACGAAAACAGAATTGAGTTCAAGGTGGCTCCTAGTCCTGACCGTTGCTTTTCCGATGAGGAATACCACGCAAAAGGTATTGAAGTGAGTGATGATTTGACGGACTGCGATATCCTCATGGGGGTAAAAGAAGTCCCAATACCGGAGCTGATTCCCGATAAGACCTATTTCTTTTTTTCCCATACCATCAAAAAACAGCCCTACAACCGACATCTCCTTCAGAAAATCCTCCACCGCAAAATCCGCCTAATCGATTATGAAGCACTAAAAGACGCCTCAGGGCAGCGGGTGGTGGCATTTGGGCACTGGGCGGGATTAGTAGGTGCGTATAACGGACTCTGGACCTATGGGATTAAGTCGGGTTTATACACGCTAAAGCGTGCCTACGAATGTTATGATCTAGCAGAATTGATGGATGAAATCAAAAAGGTCGAACTGCCGCCGATAAAGATTGTAATTACCGGAGACGGAAAGGTAGCCAAGGGTGCTCTGGAGATCATGGAGGCGGCAGGAATAAAGCGGGTAACAACCGATGATTTTCTGCATGCTTACTATGATGAGCCTGTTTTCACTCAATTGGCCGCTGCAGATTATAATCAGAGAAAAACAGATGGCGGGTTTGATTTGCAGGAGTTTTATGGGTTACCACATCTGTACGAGGGGTGTTTTACCCCGTATACCGAAGTCAGCGATATGCTCATTGCCGCTGCCTACTGGGATCCGCAGGCTCCCGTCCTTTTTTCTGCCTCCGAAATCTCCAGCCCGGACTTCAATATTTCCGTGATTGCGGACATTACATGCGACATAGAAGGTTCTATCCCGACCACCATCCGACCAACAACGATTGCGGCTCCTGTGTATGACATCGATAGAGAGCGGTTTGAAGAGCTGCCTGCCTTTGGCAAGCAAAACAGCATCTCCGTGATGGCCATCGACAACCTTCCCTGCGAATTGCCAAGGGATGCGTCGGAAGACTTTGGGAGGCAACTGATCGAACGGGTGATTCCTGAGTTCTTTTTGCCAGGTTCCACTTTGATTCGTCAAGCCACCGTAACGGAAAATGGAGAATTGACAACTCAATTTGCTTATTTGACTGATTATGTAAACGGGCAGTAGCAATTTACGAACTTTTGCCTAGAAGCTCCGGCAGAATTTATCGCTGGACTTACTTTTTTATTCGCACTTATTATCCAAATGAAAAATTCAGGAATTATTGTGTAAAATAGAGGTTCGGTTCCCCATCATAAACGAAACCTCCATTTTCTAACACCCAAAGGCGTTCGCTTAAGCGGGTGATTTCCGCAGCGTCGTGACTCACGACCAGCGTCGTTAACTGAAAATCCCGGTGGAATCGCAGAATATATTCCTGCAGGTTTTTCCGCATTTCCCTGTCAAGTGCGGAAAGCGGTTCGTCCAGCAGTAGGAGCTTTGGTTGGCGAAGCATGGCTCTTGCCAACGCTACCCGTTGTTTTTGCCCTCCGGAAAGAAACTGCGGTCTTTGATTGGCTAACTCCCGCATGCCGATAATTTCCAGCATTTCATGGAGTAACGTTTTATCCTTGCCTTTCTCCAAGGCAAACTCCAAGTTTTGCAGCACCGTCATATTTGGGAATAGGGAGTATTCCTGAAATACCATACCGATGTTTCGGTGCTGGGGTCGAAGGGATATACCTTTGTCCGTATCCAACCAAACCTCCCCTCCCACTTCTATAAATCCTTGGTCAGGAACCATCAAGCCGGCCAACATCCGCAAAATGCTGGATTTGCCAGCACCTGAGGGCCCATAAATACCAACGATCTCACCGGATTGCATCTGACAATCAAGTTGAAGTTGGATATCTCCTCCCGCCCCGGTTAATTTTTTCCTGAGCTTTATATCAATCATAGGTAAGAAGGGAATTTTTCCGATGATTAACAAAATAGGTAACCATCAACACCAAAAATGAAAATCCCACCAAAATCAGGCTGTAAGTGTTGGCAACTGCATAATTCATCGCCTCCACCTCGTTATAAATAGCCACGGAAATAACCCTTGTTTCCTCCGGTATATTTCCTCCCACCATCAAGATTACGCCAAATTCACCCACTGTATGCGCAAACGTTAGTACTGCCCCCGTAAGCATGGAATTTTTCATATTGGGTAGAAGAACCTTTCTTAAGGTCACCCGTCGGCTTTTGCCCATGGTGTATGCAGCGTCCAGCCAAGCCTTGGGTATGGAGGAAAAGCCGGACTTCAAAGGCTGAACCATAAAGGGAAGGCTATAAATGACGGATGCTACTACCAAACCCGGAAAGGTAAAGACTAAGCGAAGGTCAAAATAATTATCCAAGAACTTCCCCAGAGCATTTTCAGGACTAAAGGCCAACAACAAGTAGAAGCCTAACACCGTCGGCGGCAATACCAAGGGCAAACTAACCAATGCTTCCACCATAAATTTGATCCTAAACCGGCTAAAGGCAAGCCAATATCCCAAAGGGATGCTTATCACAAAGAGAATCACAGTGGTCAGCAAGGCAAGTTTTACAGTCAAAAAGAAAGGGGCAGTTTCCAGCATATTCATTGGGGTTTGGTAAACCCGTATTCCTGTAAAATAGCAACGGAAGTTTCGCTTTTCAAAAATTCAAAGAAAAGATTCACCGGATTTTTACCCGAGCCGAATTTGGTAATTACCCCTCCTTGAATCAGGGGTTGGTGACTCGTCTCGGGAATAAGGTAATAGGAAGATGTGTAGCGGTTCATTGTGGGCGAAAGTGCCAGTGAAAGGGCAATGATTCCAATGTCCGCCGCACCCGTTGTCACAAACTGGGCCGTTTGGGAGATATTTTCTCCAAAGACAAGTTGTTTTTCAATGGTTTCAAAAAGGTTGTAATGCATCAGGGCTTCCTGTGCCCGCTGTCCGTAGGGGGCGTGACGGGGATTGGCAATGGCGATTTTTTTAATGCTGGGATCATTTAGGGCCTGTATTCCCTTTTCCCCGGTATTGATTTTTCTGCTCCAAAGCACCAGCCGGCCGACTCCGTATGGGTATACTTCGGAGGCTGCATGTCCCTTTTCGCTCAATTCCTCCGGGTACCGGATATCTGCGGAAAGATAGATGTCAAACGGGGCACCATTGAGGATTTGTTCGAACAGTTTGCCTGAAGAACCATAGATGGGTTGAATGGTGGCTGCGTTTTGCTGTTGGAATACGGATATGATGGAATCAAGCGCAAATTTCAAATCAGAAGCAGCGGCGATTCGGATGGGTGATTCCTTGCCTTGTCCAAAAGTGGGCTGGGTAAGCGTGAAGGAAATAGATAAAAGTGATATTGCAAATAGCTTTTTCATGGTTTTCGTTTCACTGGGAAAAGATTGGTCTAGTTACCCGCACATTGCAGTTTAAGTACAGTGATCTCCCTGCCCCCTCTTTCCAGAGTTTTTTTACATGGTATGATAATTTAAAAAGGCACCAAACCGGATATAGTATGTAAGAAGACAGAGTAATGAGATCAATGCATTTTCTTTTTCAAAGGAATTAGAAACCGTTATGTATTTGAATACATAACGAAAGGTAACAAAAAGTTATTAATTACAATAATTGTTATCAACTATTTTATCGCCGAAATAATGAACTGTTATTGATCTGGATACAGGACTGAATTCCATAGAAAAGCAGGGGATTGGCGAAAAAAACTCGATGTTAATACTCAGATTTTATAATAACTCCAACAGCTTTATTTCTGCGTCGGCTACTTTTTTGAACTCGCAGTTTAAGGATTGGAATAACTCAATTACTTGAAGTGCATGGGGGGTTAATTCGGCACCACCGCCTTTTTCCCCTCCTTTTTTCAAAATTACGTAGGGCTGCTGACCACGGGCATTTAAATCATTGACCATATCCCAAGCCTTTTTATAGGACATGCCCATGGTTTTGGCGGCTTTGGAGATGGATCCTTCCTGCTGAATTCCCAGTAACAACTGCATGCGTCCCGGACCAAAAAATTTCTCCCCCTCCAGGGTAATCCAACATCGCAGGCGTATTTCCAGGTTTTTTTGTGGGGGCATGGCGAGGGGTATTTTGTTGATCGGGGTAAAAATAGGGAAATGTTGGGGAAGATGTAGTGGTTTTTTCTGGCCAATGAGTAAATAATGCAATCGAAAGCCAAAGCCTAGAGACTTGAGAAAAATAGATATATTCCGAATAATGTTTTCATACTCATTTAATCTTCTTTGTCAAATCCCTGAATGTTCGTCACAGTAATCTGGTGTAAAAATCTCAATCCAAACAACTTTCAAGAAGCTCGAGTTCTCCGATTTTTGAAAGGAGTATCAGTATCAGATACTATAACGTTGGGCATTTTTTATGTTCTGTTCAAGTTCTTCGGGGGAATAGTTAAAAATAGATACACCATAATCCGCAAGAAGCTCCATAAAAGTTCGCTTCGAATACCCTCGCAAGTCAGCCGCTTGACCCATCGACAATTTACCCATTTCATATAATTTGGATGCGAAAACCATACGTGCTTCCCCATCGTTAAGATCAAGTGAATCTGGGAGAACTATTGTCATTGTTCTCATACTGTGAATTTAATTATTTTTCCGAATACGTTTCGTATGATTTTAAAGTTCTTCCATCAGCTTGTAAACATATCCATTACCCACGGACAGGTAAAAAAACTCATTTGTCTGTCATTTTCAATTTTGGCTCAATTCGATCTACAGGGCATACTGACCAGCAACTCCGACAATCATTCAACTGGCGTCAATACAATATTCCGATAACTAACTTCTCCATGATCCCCTTGTAAAAACACTGGTCCGGGCGCAAGTACATCGGCACTGATGGCACCACCGGTTGGTCCCCAGGCTGGTTCGTTGTCGATGATTTTTTTGCCGTTTAAAATTACAGTAACGTGCCGGTCGACTAAGGTAATATCCATCGACTGCCATTCCCCCGCAGGTTTTTCAGCGGCTACAGTGGGAGTAATTCGGCTATAAAGTGCTCCCATATTGTGTGAATCCACTGACTTGCCATAGGAATCTACCACCTGAATTTCGTATAAACCCCGGAGGTAAACGCCACTGTTACTTCCTTCCGGCACGTTTACCTCAAGTTTGAGATTGAAGTCTTCAAATTCTTGCTGGGTGCGAATATTCCCATAGGAAACGCGTTCTCCGTTTTCTGGCTGTTTGGGATCGTTTACCAAAATTCCATCTTTCGCCATAAACCCGTTTTTTTGGTTAGGGTTAATCAATTCCCATCCTGTCAGGTTCTTGCCGTTAAAAAGTGGGATAGGTTTTCCGTAGGTGATTTTTGAAAGGTCTGGCTTTTCGGGCATGGGCGGCATTTTGCTACCCGTAAAACGGGTCGTGTATTCTCCATTTCTACCTGGCCCTGTTACGGTTCCTTTTAGGGAGTCTCCGGCTTTTTCTATTCTTAGGGTATGGGTAAGGGTATGGCTTCGTTCGTCACTCTTCCGGGAGACCGTTGTTCTGGTAACCACAAGTGTCTTTTCATCGGCGAGGTAAACGTTGGATACCGGCAATACACTACCGCCAATCCATAGAAGTTCTGCGTCCAAAAACCCCTTTTCCTCGTTGACATGAAGCCATCCAACTCCTCCACCTTCTATTTCGATACCCCACTTTCCAATAAATGGATTGGCCAATTGGGTTTTGGAAACTGCATTGCCAAAACTACTTAATACTATAATGAGCAATAAATTAAAACTGACGGTATTTTTCACGGGTCTATAATTAGTTTCTTCTTTGGATTTGCACCCAATTTAGGGATTAAAATTGAATGTGATATTATTTATACCCTGTTTAAGCAGAAAAAGCTCAAGATTTATTCCTCAATTTTCATCAGAAACTCCCATCTGCTCCGGCTAGGAAGGTGGACAAGTTCACGCATATGCTTACTGCACAGTATGTATACGCAGACATTCAGAAAACCATCTAATTTTCCCGTGCAAAGCGTGTCTCCAACCAGCCAAGGACTCTTAGGCTCCAGTCCGGATTTACGCTAAGGATGTTATGTTTTGGAATTAAATGGTAAAGTAGCCAACAAACCTAAATTACCCCGCCTGCCGGATTTCCCTTTCCAAAGCTAAAAATGCCTCTATTTCATGGCGGTTGTTTTTTACCGGATAGATGGTAATCTCACAGACGTAGGGCGATTGGTCTTGCTTATAGTTGACTACCTGCTGGGTAAACGAGTCTCCAACAGACAACTTATTTCTTATCGCTTGCCTTGACGACTCATTCGTTTCCTTTCCCTGCAAAAAATTTGGAGTCCTACCGAGCGCAAACGATTTGGGATACCCCGTCATGTCCTTAAATCCATCGTTAACCCAAAGAATCTTACGTTTGGTATCCGTAACAACGATGGCATCATATGATTTATCGACCAGCTCTTTCCAATTAAATACCCAACCTTTCTTTTCTGACATATTGGAAAGTTCATTAATATCCAGATTTTTCCGCAAGCCCTCCACCATCAGTTCCCGCTGACTGGAAATTACATCCCAGCAAAGAAGAGGGAAAAAATTTCGTTGTACGGTAGATTTGGTAGACATAGTTTGTATGATTTACAGAAAGATAATTATTTGACAAAAATTAAATTTTTCCAAGAATAGACACCTTCTTTTTTGGATTAATCTAGTTTTAAAGAAGTAACCATAATGCATGGTAAACTGTTTGAGGTAACCCTGCTTTTTATTGAAATTTTTAAGGTATTATTCCTGCGCAAATGAATTTAATGAAGCCAATGACTAGACCGTATGGCTGTATTGACCTGCCCTTCTACGTAATCCAAGATAGTAGCGATGTAAGGCTAATTCTAACTTATCAAGAATTTCCTCAATTTCTGATTTTAGGTCGGGAATATCATTAATAATTATTTCCCGGACAGGTTTGCATCTACACCAAAGTAATCATGTATAAAAACATTTCTCATTCCAACTACCAGAGACCATTCAACTGTTGAGGTTTTAGATTTTGTGTCGTCAAGTGGTATCGAGATTCATAGATGGGATACTCCCCGAAAAACCATCCAATAAATGAAAGGAATGAAGAAATTCGCTTGAGCCTTGAAACATTTAAATGAATAAAAATCGTGAAAATTAAAATGGCCTGAACTTTCGATTTCAGGCCATTTTTTAATTTAATATTCGCAGGTTGGGCAACAGACAAACGGAACCTTGGTCAAGGGTGAAGTCCTTAGTATCCTAAAATGCCCAAGTGCATTGCTCAAAGGACGGATGACATCATGGGGATTGGTATCCACTGATTGGCTTCTGGCCTCATCAAAGGTCTTGGCATCCATTACTGTTGCGCCCGCTTCGGCAGTCCTATATATTGACATATGGTCTCTAATATTGGTAATATTGGCAAAAACTTCTACCACGAGCACACTTAGCGGGCTGTCTTCCGGAAGACCAAACCGGATCAGTTGATCAGCAATTTCTTGGCTGTTAAAAGCAGCTGTTCCGATAGAATGAGTGTCCTTCATTAACGCAACCAATCCTCCCCATTTCATCTTTTCGGGATTTAATTGAAAGCTTCCTTCAAAATACTCCGGTTGGAGTGCAGGTGAAAATGTCATGTGCATGACCCGCTTTCGCTCATCCGCTTTTTCTTTGTCCTCGTTGAGTTTGAAATCAAACCGCATCTCTTTTTCTCCAATAAGGATATTCCTGTAATCCCTTCCATCCGCTTGCATTACCTGTGCATAGAGCAAGGCCCAGAGACTTGTTCTTGGGGGCTTAGCCGTTACATTTTTCCCATTGAATACTGCTTGGGCAAACGGGGCACTTACATAGAGATGGTCTTCATCCCGATTCAAGGAGCATAAAAGCGTAGGTGCGGGATGCTGGATCCCGGTAACCCGCAAAGGCCTACCAAATCTCCCTTGCGCTGTTGACCAGAGGTTATCCTCCCGGTCCGGCCATTGCCCATGTCCTACCCTAAACTCATACGTGAAAAAGCCAAACAATTCGGGACTTTCCACATGTAATCCTGGGGGAATTGGCAAAATATAATGCTTGTCGCTGTCTGTTGCCTTTATCATAGGTTGCATCGCTCCAAGTCCGGCCATATCGTCACTCTGGCCGGGTACGATTATCCTGGTATATTCAGGATCCAAAGAAATGGATGGTTCCTCAGGAGCCGCCAGTTGGTCAAAACCGTTTTTGCTCAATAGCTGATCGGGTGCGTTGGCCAGCATCCTACAAAAATACGTATCGTCCATATTTTCCACAGGTTCTTCGAACTCCACCCATAGGTATCGTTTTCTTGCTTCTGTACTGCTGTAGTCTTCACTTCGTTCATAGGAAGAGAACGCAATCCCTACACTGGAAATTTTCGGGATTTGGGAGGGGGGAAGAACAGTGGGAAGTTTAAGTTGGTCCAAATCGATGTCGGGATGGCTGGCATGATTTTTCTTCATGGAAGTTTTTACAGTATAATCCACCCATATTTCATCCGGGAATCTAGGATCCGAATTGGATGCGCTTCTTGTCAAACCACTCTTTGGCTCAATGGCGTCGATATATATAATCCTTGTATGGGATCTGTTAATTTTTCCAAATTTGTCAGGCTGCAAGGCCTCATAGGACACGGTATGTTTGAATTCTATATCTCCCAAATTATCAATAGTGTTGGCCTCATTATCTTCGTCTCTGCGGAATTTGGTTTTTCTGTCAATGGTAAAGGCTATGTCCTGTAGGGAGTCCCAGGTCCAATCTCTGTTTAGTTGATAGCTGATACAGCCTAGCCAGTGATCCTGTAATTCTGCCTTATTGGCAAATGTGACACTGCACCCATCCGGTGCTAAAGAATGTCGAATACGGCTACTCACACCGAAGACCACCCGCTCTCCTTTAGGTGCTACCAAGGTAAGTCCCTTGGCCTCCAACCCCAAAGCATCGGCAAGTCTCTTGACGATATCCGGGTTTTGTTCCATAACCCGATTCAAAAAGAACGATTTCAATAAGTTGTTACCTTTTATCAAAGGCACCTCATTGGGTCTCAAAAACAGTCCTTGTACGATGGGAATTCTCCCAAATGGACGAAGAAGATCACTCTCATTCTGAGTTTCTCTATAAAACATAAACTGTTGCACTTTGCCATACCTGCTGTCGAGTTCGGGTTTCGCTTCGTTGATCACGCCAAAATAACTATGCTCATCGATCTCTTCACTTTCAGCAACAGCCCGGAAACTCACCCGTACATGCCTTCCTCTAGGAAGTACAATTTCGTCCATTGCGTCTAGATCCTCTTTCTTAAGGTGATCCATCAAAAAGGGATTCACTGGCACTTCCAAATTCAGCACTGGGACATCTATAAACTGAATAGGTATTTCCAACTCTCCCTCAAAATCGGATGGAAAGAACCGATGGGTGGTATATAGGGTAATGTAATTTTCCCGGCCATCCTGACTGAGAAGGTTGTCCATTCCCAATGTTCTTACCTCTATCTTTACTTCCACTTTGACTACATCCGGATCCGGAAGGCCCAAGGTGAGCTGTTTGTTTCCATCAAATGCCAGTGACTTCAACATGGCTACCGGATCCATTCCGGCTTGCTGGTATTTGTCAGTAAATACTACAGCTGGATATTCCAATAGTGGTCTTTTGATCGTGATGATCGGATCATCCAAAAATTCATCCTCCTCCACATTCGCTGAATTATAGTATTCCGCCTTATTATCCAAAAGGGAATCCGGTTTGGAGATAAGCAATTTATCCGGTGCAATGAACCGTCTAAATGAAACCGTGGTCTGTGGGGAGGGTCCGCTATGAATAGGTTCGTCCGTCACGTCCGGCCCTCCGCCACTGATGTCCGCCATTCTCACCCTGAACTGGTAGGTTTTGCCATACCGTAGCTGGGTATTTTGAGGGACAGGATCCAAGGATTTGTTTACTACAGCCTTTCTTGGCGTACCACCATCTATACTACCAGCGTTTTCTTGATCATTTTTATAGATTTCCAATGCATCGTTATCACCAATGGCCAGGTTTTT
This sequence comes from Lunatimonas sp., assembly GCA_035460985.1. Lineage (GTDB taxonomy): Bacteria > Bacteroidota > Bacteroidia > Cytophagales > Cyclobacteriaceae > Lunatibacter. The sequence goes on along the minus strand of DATHWC010000177.1, from coordinate 1,890 downwards.
CCCTACCCAATTTGCAAAATACATCGGCAACCAATAATTGCTTCCCAATAGGGTATTCACTTTGGTGGGGTATACCTGATGGGGCAGTTCCACAGGTTCGGGGGGAAACATTTTTCCCAAGTCAGAAACCTGCTGATTTATTGTAACCTTATGGAGGCTTTCCCAATCCGCATCAGGAATTTGCTCTCTCACGTCTATTTTATAGCCCATCACTCCGAGAGGGGCATCTATTCGTTCACCACTTCCGGGTGCCTCCGGGTTCTCGGTAAGTTGGCGAATATACCAGATCAAAATCTGCTCATCATCCCAACCGAGCCTTATGCCGGCATCATTTTGGGGATGAAGGCCATCCTGCTGTTCTTTAAGCAAGTTGCCGCTGATAGGCTGGTTAGCATGAACGATTTTTGCAAATCCGTCGCTGTAAGCCAAAGATTCTTTGAAAAGTTCGTCCCAGGGTGCAGTCGGAACAACTTCAGGCTGTCCGTTCTTTTGGTATAGCACCGGGAAAAGGATAGGAGAAAATACAGGTCTTTCCACTCCAGCTTCCAGCTTTGGGATTCTAGCGGCATACCGTTTAATTAATGGCCCATTATTCTCCTCCAACAAGAGGTCCTGTGCCTCCTTCCATGGGTTGTTGGTAAGATCAATGTATAAATAGCCTCCTTCCTCAAACCAGTCATCCTCCACCTCCAATTCGGCTTTATAGATCATACCACAGGCTTTGGCCAACAAGGGCTGTCTCAGGATGTGGGCAAAGACTTTTCCCCAGCTTATGGTATCTTTGGGAACATAATTGGGAAGCGGGTCCACCTCATCCCTCAAAGCACATTCGTAGCTATCGTCGGTGACTGCATTCTCATGTCTGGGTTGTGTGAAATTGAAGCTTTTCCGATAAGAAGTCGGCAGGTATTTTTTGACGCTTCTTTTCAAAGGAAGAGGTGCCGGTATTTTATCGTTGGTATCCGAAATGGAGATCGGGGAAAACAATTTCCCAACAGCGTGGAGTGTATCTGACTTTTGCGGTACAGCTGACACATCAATGTTTCGGACTTTCGGTACTCTACCCGGAGCGGTCGCATTGCTTAGCGGAAAATCATCAAGACCGCTTACCACCCCAATTTGAAAATCCGGCTGGAGAGAGGCAAATCCCGGCACATCGGCCGGACTTGGCACACCGGTAGGAAAGGGCGCAAAGGGATCCGCGTTCCTTGGAATTATTACTATATTTAAAGTCAGCTTCTGCCCGTCAAATCTTTGGGGAAAAGCCATTAGGGTTAATGCTCTTCTTGGTTCCATAATGTTAAAATTGATCTTTCTTATGCGATCTGTCTGGATTCCTGCCAGGTCTCTTCGAAGCTTATATTGATTATGAGGAAAATACTGATCTCCAAGCCGAAAGTAACTGAAGCTGTACATTCTGTTTTATTCCCTATTCGTTTTACCCCACCGCTTGCCTCTATATAGATGGTTACGGTCACTATGCCACCTAAAATACTGGCTCTTCCCTTAAATAGCATAAATGCCTTGATTTCGATCATTTTGGCACTGGCATACATCTCCGCTCCGACCATGTAGGTGACACTCACACTTCCGATAACAGGCAGACCCACAGTGATATTCGCTCCAAAGCCAAATTTCATCTGAAGGCTCGGCCCAATCTTCGTGTCACAGGCAACCTTGAGTTCTACCGCTCCGATCGCATAAATGGTAGCACCTCCAACTGTGACGCACATGACCTCCAAACCGCCTTTAAACTGAATAAATCCACCGGCCGTGGGAAGCAATTGTTTGGGATCAGTGGTGACTTTTAATGCCGCGTTAAAGTACACACCTAGTGCCAGAGAAGCCTCCAACCGCAATGGTGTCTGCGGACTGTTGTAAGCTTCTGCC
>DATHWC010000176.1:0-5079 GCA_035460985.1 Lunatimonas sp. | reverse complement strand
ACCAAGCGACTCGGGTCCGGATACATAAAACAGGAACTGATGCCTATTTTAATCATAATGCTTTCAGGTAGAGTTGTTTGAAATCTTCCCTGCTTACAGGCTTGGGATTGTTCGGATGGCAAAAATCCGCCTCTGCCAAATCAGCCAATGTATCAACATGACTTTCATTTACCCCAATAGCTCCAAGCTTTGAGGGCAACTGAAGCTGCTTATTCAGATCAAACAGATAGTCCACAAATTTATCCCCTGCACCAGCCCCTTGCCCCATCATGTAGGCCATTTGGTCAAATTGGGATTCAAAACCATTATAATTGAATTCCATCCCATAAGGTAGATTCACCGCATTGGCAAGGCCGTGGTGGGTATCCAGCAAGCTGGACAGGGGGTGCGCTAAACTGTGTACGACCCCAAGTCCTTTTTGGAAAGCCACGGCTCCCATCATAGATCCCATAAGCATTTTGGATCTTGACACCAGTTCGGGCTTATGCGTGGCAGCAACGATGGATTCACTTATCAGCTTCATCCCCTCTAGTGCTATACCATTACACATTGGGTGGAAATTTTTAGCCAAAAAGGCTTCCAAGTTGTGTGTAAGCGCATCCATGCCTGTTGCCGCGGTCACAAAAGCCGGCAAATCCATCGTCAGCACAGGGTCGGCAAACACCATTTTGGCCAACAAACTTGGAGAAAATAAAATACGCTTCTTTTTGGATTCATCTTCCGCAATGATGGCACTGCGTCCGACCTCCGATCCAGTCCCTGATGTCGTCGGAACAGTTACGAGATGTGGGATGGGTTCTGTTACATACTTGTCCCCTCCTATTAAGTCATCGTAATCAAACAAGTCCCTGTGATGATTGATGCTCAATGCAATGGCCCTTGCAACATCCAATGGAACACCGCCTCCCACACCTACGATAGCATTTCTCTGGGTAGAAGTATAGGCTTCCTTTCCTTTCAAAACATCTGACTTTACGGGGTTCTTGTGCATATCAGCATATACCTCTACCGATATACCCTGAGCATTGAGGTCTTCTACGATTGCCTTAAAAAAATCCAGTTGGCTGACTAGCGGATCTGTCACCAGTAGGGGACGGAGCAATCCATGGGACTTTAGGTAGGCCGGCAATTCAGCAATTACACCTACGCCAAACCGGATGGCTGTAGGAAAACTAAAGCTATATTTTTGTTGAATGTCCATGAAATGGGATTAATCGTTTTTGGAGTTTTACAGCATAAAAAAGAAAGCAATAGTAAAGAATATTTTCGAATAAGTTAGGAACAGAAAGGTAATTTTTTGATTGAAAATACGCAATTTCCAATTTAGCCATGGCCTAAAATAAATTACCTCAATTCCCATATGAAACCAACTGACCATCAACCAGGCAGGATGGATTTATCCCATCTATTAAATAAATTTCGTTGGGGATAATTATCTTTGATAATGCATTGTCAGCTGATGGGAATACAGACAAAGGCATTCCCTAAGGACAAATCAGGTTGAAGAATTACACTGATTGAAATAAGGAATGCCCAAACAAATAAAACAAGCGACTATACCTTATAAAATTCCACTAATTTTCCATCAAACCCCGAAACTCGGCCAATCAGCTCCTGCCGTTTGGTTTCATCGAATGCTTTGAACCTCTTGGCCAACTCGATTTTTTCGCTGAGCATATCCGCATCGTTGGCGCCAGTCACCAGTACACTAATGGGTAGGGACCAGGAGAAATAAATGGCCTCCTCCACACTTAACGCATTCGGTACAATTCTTGGCTTGTCTCCGCTGTTAAAATGAGTAGTTCCTCCAAAAAATCCCCCATTCGCCAAGGATTTCATAGCGCAGGGGGCCAAGCCCTTTTCAACTAGCCGTGGCATCACATTAGTGATAAAGCTTTTGTAATTTGGATCAAATGCATTTATGGGCATTTGGCAGGCTTCCAGTTCATCCGTACTGTCCAGCATACGAAGATGGGCGTTGAAATCGGAATGTCCGGAAAATCCGATATGTTTTACTTTTCCACTTTCCCTGGCTTTCAGCACATAATCCAGCACTCCGTTTTTCAATCTATTGTCAACATCCGAGGGACTGGTTACGGCATGAATCAGCCAAAGATCTATATAGTCCGTCTTCATCCGCTTCAGCGAACCTTCCAGATGCTCCTGAGCAGTTTTACCATCTCTGGCCGTGGATTTACTTTGTATAAAAGCTACGTCCCTATATTTTGGGGTAAGAAACATGCCATATCTATTTTCCCCCCTTCCGGCCCCATAGGACTCTGCATTGTCAAAAAATCTAATACCTCCTTCCAGAGCTCTTTCAATGGTCTTTTCAGCTTCACTTTCGCTCATATTGGCTATATGAGCTCCTCCTAGTCCCAACATGGTAACCGACAGATCGGATTTTCCAAATTTCCGCTTAGGGAGTAGATCACCTAATCTATCTCTCATATAGGGACTAGGAACTGGTTTTCCATCTACATTTATACTCGTCAAAGGCAACATCATTCCCGCTGTCAACCCGGCAAGCGATTTCAGAAACGTTCTTCTTTGGTTATTTTGCTCGTTATTTTTCATGATTGGGTCAGTTAAAATTTAAGTTGAATACCACTTATAACATTCACCCCCGGCATGGGGAAGCCTCTTTCAAGTTGATAGGCCGTGTCCAACAGATTTCTACCTGTAATATACGCATTTATTTTGGGAGTGATCTGATACATCCCCCTAAGATCCAAAAGGGTATAGCTTTCTGCCGCCGCCGATTCCAACGGACTGTTGCGAAGCCCCCCTATGAGCTGCACGGACGGAATAAGGCTGAATTTATTTATAGAGAAATCAGCCTGAAGGTTAAAGTTATGTTTGGGTGCAAAGAGAACATTCTCACTGGCATCTACATAGGCATAGTTGAGCACAATACCCCAAAAACCATCAGATTTATAGCGCAGTTGACTTTCAATTCCCTTATTTGAAAAACTTCCCGTGTTTCTTCCAACTGCCGGCATCTCCATGGGATTAACCTGAATTAGGTTAGTCCCTTCGGTCAAAAAAGCCATGACTTCAATCTCGAGCTTTTTATCCAGAAACTGTGCCTGAAAACCGGCTTCGTGATTCCATAATTCTTCTGGCTCCAACTGCTCGTTTGAGGCGGGAAAAAGGAAAAGATCTATTATAGAAGGGCTTCGAAAGGCTTTGGAACTGGAGGCCTTCAACGTGGTATGCGGGGTTGCCTGTATGGCCAAACCGAATCCGGGGAGCGTTTTTCCTCCGAACTGAGAGTTGTGTACTTGACGCACCCCTGCATTCACACTTACCTTTTCGCCGAGATCCTGCTGAACTTGCAGGTATGCATCTGTTTCATTGATCCAATGTTGGATTCCTACTCCTATACGGGCAGGGGGAGGTAAATTTTCATTGAAAGCCTTTCCTCCAAATCGCTTGTGATCAATGCCTACTGTTATTACCTGATTGGGAAGTAGGGTGAGATTTTGGAAAAAGGTGATTCCCTGATTTTGATCGGTAGAGGAAAATCCTGTCTGAAATTCATGCTCTCCAAAATTGTGAAACAACAAAAGCGCTCCCGACACATCTCCAAAGTCATTGTTTAGCGACACAGCGGCTCTTCCCCTTAAGTATTCCCTTTGGTCATTTTCGAGGGGTGCGTCGGTTGTTCCAGGCTGATTATACGTGGCATTGGCAAGTTGTAAATCTCCCGAAACAGAAAGTGCGGGAGATAACTCATACCCCATTTTCAAATACCCCGTTGTATTTTCAAAACTATCGTTGGCATCCGTTCGATATCCATTGGTTTGATTTCTATTTATGGAAACCATAGAATGAAATTTCCCTTCTTTGTAGCCTGCATTTGCGGTACCAAGGAAGGTTCCAAAGGATCCTACACCCACATTTGCGGACCCCTGCCAACCTTCCTCCGTCGCTTTTCTGGTAATCAGGTTGATAGCTCCTCCCATGGCATTGGAGCCATAAAGCAAAGATGCGGCACCCCGCTGAACTTCTACCCGTTCTATATCTGAGGCACTATAGGCATCGGCAATTGGATGTGCAAAAATCCCCATATATTGTGGCTGTCCGTCAATAAGTACAAGCACTCGGTTATTTGGAGATCCGCTTATTCCGCGAATACTAATATTCCCCCCTGATCCGGGCCCTACTCCGAAACCGGTCATACTTCTATCATTTAAAAAAAAACCAGGTACCTGATGGACGATAACGGGCAAAACGTTAATTTCTCCTGATCGGTCAAGCGTTTCCCGGGAAATTACGGATATGGATGCTGAAACTTTCTTCTTTTGTTGCTCAAAGCGCGTTCCTGTCACCACGACCTGATCCAACTCCAAAACCAAACTGTCTCGATGCTGAGCCTTTAATGATCCGTACCCCATGAAAAAAATCATCAGTGCTATTACGCTACCCTTCATAAATTAAATGTTTAGAATTGGTATGCCATGGCCAATGGACACATTTATTGATAGTTGGAAAAAGTACCATATCCGCTTTGCCTTTTAAAACAAACGTATTCACACGATATCCCCTCAGCGTTCCTTTCACTAATTCAAGCGTTTTACCGGTGACGGAGACATCGTCCACAAGTAGTATGCTGCACCCATTCGGAAAGGACTCGGTAAAATCCTCTAAAAATACCGGGGATTCTCTTTTCGGTTGATTTCTTTCATCTCTGTAATTTACCGACACAATATAAAGTGGCACACCAAGTTGATGTGCGACCAAACTGGCAGGTACTGTCCCACCACTGCCGATTCCAATGACTAAGTCTGCCTGGGGAAAAGAAAACTCCTTGATAGCATTACTTATAGTTTCAAAAGACACAGGTATCTTTTCGTCCATGAGTAGAATATTGTTAATAATTAATTTTTAGGAAAATGAATCGTTCCTCAACTGCCTGAATTGTTGGTAGGGTTATATTTGATCGCTAGCACATTGATCAAAAAGAGGATTAGAATGCCGGGAGCGGCAGTGGTAAGTGATCCCATAAAGAAATTTAAAGGGTTTGTGTCTAAGAGAGGAATCGCCAATAGAAGTGCTGATGAAATAACCTTTGCA
>DATHWC010000175.1:0-2744 GCA_035460985.1 Lunatimonas sp. | reverse complement strand
TCATTGCCAGAATAGGAGGATGGAAAGGTTACCGAAGTCAATCCACCCCAGGGCCAATAACAATGTACAGAGGTCTTGCCAAATTTGATCATTTGTGGGAAGCCTGGAATTTAATGAAAGATGTGTGAACAGAATAGGGTTGAAACCGGGGGCTATTACATCGGCCATGCCTGACGGCACTTGGAATAGTCTAGGAATTACCCGTATTTAAGGCAGAAAAAATGACATTAGTGAGGTTCACCTTTAGCTTTTCACTTTCCACTTTTAACTTAATAAAAGCCTTTCCGCCAATTCAACCAGGCGGTTGGCATAGCCCGACTCGTTATCGTACCAGCCTACCAGTTTTACCAAATTCCCCATGGATGAGGTAAGGGCAGAATCAAATATACAGGAATGGGGATTTCCCACGATGTCAATAGACACAATTGGATCTTCACTGAATTCAATGATACCCTTATATGCAGTTTCGGAGGCAAGTTTAAAAGCGGCGTTGATTTCCTCCGAAGTAACCTCCCGTTTGAGCAAGACAATCAAGTCGGTCAGTGATCCATCCGGTACAGGCACCCGCATGGCGGAGGCTTCAATCTTTCCCTTGAGGTCAGGAAGGACGATTTCCATGGCTTTGGCGGCATGGGTGGTGGTGGGGATAATGGAATAGGCGGCTGCCCGGGCCCTTCTTAAGTCCCTATGGGGAGCGTCGTGGAGATTTTGGTCGTTGGTATAGGAATGTATGGTAGACACATATCCCTTGATTATCCCAAAATTGTCATCCAAAATCTTGACCATGGGTGCCAGGCAATTTGTTGTGCAGGAGGCATTGGAGACGATTTTCTCATCGCCATGTAGGATATCGTTGTTCACGCCCAATACGATTGTCGGAACATCCGAGCTGGGAGAAGGTGCCGTGATGATAACCCGTTTCGCCCCTGCCCGCAAGTGTCCTTGGGCTCCTTCTTTGGTGGTAAATTTCCCGGTGGATTCCAGCACCAGATCCACATCAAGCTCACCCCATGGAATTTTATCCGGATCTTTTTCCGCAAAAATGCGGATCGTTTTTCCCTTTACGGAGATATTTCCATCGATTTCTTTTACGGGAAAGGGATATTTCCCATGCACGGAATCGTATTGGATCAGATGGGCAAGAGTAACCGGATCGGTTAGGTCATTAACAGCAACCAGCTCCAAGTGCGGGTTGTCCAATAACAATTTAATGGTCAGTCGGCCAATTCTGCCGCATCCGTTAACAGCAACGCGTTTTATTTTCAATGTTAGGGTGATTAAAGGTTGGGCGAAAATAGCAAAGATCCCATTGAATTGGGATTGATTGGGCAGATAAATTTTGATTATTAAAATTTTGTGTAAATTTAGAAAAAACCAAAATGAAGCTACCTCAGTTTTGGTAAGCAAATTGACACTGTGAATGTTCATTTAACCAATAGCCCAAAACGATGAAACAATTGATGATTACCAGTTACGGAAAAGCCGAGGAAGCTTTTTCTCTTCAAGATGGAGCTGATTTAGTACCGAAGGAACAGGAATTGCTGATAGAAGTAGAAGGTTTCGGGCTGAATTTTGCCGATGTGATGGCTCGGAACGGGTTATATAAGGAGGCGCCCAAGATACCTTTTGTGCCGGGCTATGAAGTGGTGGGCAGGGTGATCGGAAAGGGAGATTTGGTTCCGGAGGAATTTGCCAATCAGCGGGTGGTAGCCTTTACACGGTTTGGAGGATATGCTTCCCAAGCAGTGGCTGACTTCAGGGGTGCGGCCGTTATTGACGATTCCATAGTAGGAGGAGAGGCGTGTGCCTTGGCCACCCAATACTGTACAGCCTATTACATGACCGATTATACCAGCCGCATGCATGCGGGAGAAACAGCGTTAATTCATGCCTGTGCCGGAGGGGTGGGAGTTGCCTTGACCCAGTTATGTCACAGAAAGGGAGTCCGTGTTATCGGCCTTTGCAGTTCTCCGGAGAAGGTAGCTTTCCTACAAGAACAAGGGGTAGAAATACCCATCAACTACAAGCAAAACAACTACAAGGAAGTCATTGAAAAACAGCTCGGAAAACGGAAGGTTGATTATGTATTTAATACAGTAGCGGGTAAAACGTTCAAAAATGACCTTTCCCTTCTTGCATTTGGGGGAAGGATTTTTTGTTTTGGTGGTGCAGCCAGAAGCGGGAAAAAAAGCCTGCTGATCAATGATGTGAAATTCCTATTTCAGACCGGGTTTGTCAGTCCCTTGTTTATGATGATGAAATCGCAGGGAGTTATTGGCGTAAATATGCTGCGGTTGGCTGACAACAAAATAGAGATTATTGGTTCCTGTCTGCGTGATTTGATCGGATTGTTTAAAAAGGGCGAAATCAAACCCGAAGTTGGGGCAACGTTTTCTGCATCTGAAATAGCCAAAGCGCATGCGTTGTTGGAATCCGGTAAAAGTACAGGCAAGATTTATGTGGCATGGTGACAATTTCCTTTTGACAATGAGCATTCAGTTAAACCGTTTTTATTTGGGATGTGCCATGTTGATAGTATGCTATTTCCCATTACCTACCTACGGGCAGACAACAGAGATAGTGATTTTAAATAAGCACGAAACAGAGAAATTACGGGAATTGCTTGCTGAAAATGCTGCGGTCCGGGCAATGTATGATAGTATTGGCGTTTTGGCGGACAACGGGTTGACTTTTAATGCCAATCCACAACCCTATCTTTCCTATGAAGGCATGCTTCCAACCCA
>DATHWC010000174.1:0-25083 GCA_035460985.1 Lunatimonas sp. | reverse complement strand
ACTATCTCTTCAAAAGACATCAGTGGATCTATCAAGGCCACACTGGAAATTGCCGGGTTAAAGGCAGCAGCATGCAATAATACGGATCCCATATTTCCTTTAGCAACGCCTTTAATGGATTTGGCACCCTGCTTTGATTGCAGGTAATTTACAAGACGGTTTGTGTCACCAGCCTGTATGGCTACTACGCTTCGTCCGATAAGGATACTTCCAAACCAAATATTATACGAATTCCCCTCAAAACTGGAGTCTCCCGTAAACCCACCGCTGCCCACCTCCCCAGTATTCAACAAGTCCGGAGCCAACACCATGGTGCCGGATCTAACCAAGGATTCCATATCACCTCCCACCAAGGCATCTGTTCCTTTCCCTTCCGGATTTAAATAGATAAGAGCGTTCTGCGTGGGCGCATCGGGCTTCATCAGCAGGTAGGGAATCCAATAGTCCCCCTCCCCTTTTATCAGGTATTTCTCCACCACATACCCATCACGCTGAAACCGACCAGTCATCATGGATTCTACATCCCCTTCGGGCGCTATATATCCAGATAGAGCTTTTGCAGCCTCTATTTGTTTAGACGGGTTATTCTTGATAGGATTCAAATATGCTTGGTTCAGATCAAATACCCGCTTTCCCTTATAGGAAGTCAAAACTTGCCCGGTCGGGGTTACCTGTAGTTCTTCTTTGGAAAGGGAGTCAACGATTTCGTCCTTCGACGAGCCTGGAAGATTCAGGTGTTTTTGGAAAAAGGCATACATCGCCTCCCTGTTTTTCGGAGTGGATGCATGGCCGGCATCGTCTTCCGAAACCTCAAAATTTTCTGATGATCCATAGTCCTCATAGGGTCGCTGAATCTGGGCAGCTGCCTCGCGCGCACCTTCAATATTAAAGATATCCCGGGTTGTTATTATCAACATACCCGGCTTAGGTGCACGGACCATCATTAGATCGGGTTGGTCCAGTCCGGCAGATATTCCCCTATGAAAATTCTGCTCCGCATCCTGGGGACCATGGGTAAGCCACAATCGCTTGAAGGTGGTAATGTAATTCTCCGGAGCAGCGGCATAGATGCGATCATCAAAAGCCGCAATATAAGAAGACTGGGTTCCGCCACCGGATCTCCCGGTAATACCAATGCGTTCAGGATCGACTTCAGGGCGGGTAAGTAGGTAATCAACTGCCCGTATACCGTCCCAAATCATGTATCGGGCTTGGGAACTTCCTGCGATAAACGCTTGGGCTCCCGGGTAGGAATGCTGTTTTGTAGGCCCTCCAATGGTTGGTTCATTGGTTTGGGGATCGAAATATTCCAGCCTTTCCCCCTGACCCACAGGGTCAAATGCCAGTACAATAAATCCCTTTTTGACCAAATTGAGAATAACATGCTGGTACGTAGCTGACCGGTATCCTTCCGTGGTGTGACCGCTACAGTAAATGATGGCAGGGGTTTTTCCCCTGATTCCATCCGGAATAAATAAGGTTGCCGACACAAAAAAACCGGGCTGCGATTCGAAGACCACATGCTCCAAGCTGTATCCCTTTTTCTGAATGGCGCGGGTAATAGTAGGATTAAGAGGTTTTTTTTCCGGAAAGGGCCCAACTACTTCCATCAACGTTTTCTTCGTCCAAGCCTGCCGATCTTTCCAACCTTCCAAGGTGGTGATTTCCTCTATCTCTCGCTCCCTTTTATCCAGGAGAGTAAAAGCCTGCTTGGTAAGATGTTTATATAGAGCGTTTTGGCCGTCTGTAAAATTCACCCACTGGGGTTGAATCACTTTGAGGTCCTCTTGGGCTTGAAGAACTAATGGAAAAGCAACTAAAAATATCCAGATTAATACGGCGTTTTTCATGGGTTGTCGGCTTGGTTGATGGGTAATGTTTTTCTTAAAAAAAAGCCCTATCCTTCCATTTTGAAGGATAAGGCTTTTACAACTACAAGTAAGTTAGACTTGATCCGGCACCACGTATGGAGGACGGCTTGGACGGCTAAGCATGGTGTCTGCTTCCGAGTCATTGGCAAATTTCTCGTATTCGCCCATGAAATTGAGGCTTCTTCCCAATCGGTAAGATATGTTGGCCATAGCCGGCAGCGCGGAAGAATAAAATCCTTCGCGGATATCACAGTTTAGCGCATAGCGGTCACCCTTGCGGATGGCATCGAGGAAGTTTGCATAATGCTCCGCACCACCTGGAGCTGCAAGAACATTCGATCCGCTGGAAGCGGGTGCTTGCTCCTTTTTAGACTGGGCAAACGGTTCTTTTTCACTCTTGCGGAATGCTTTCCAAGTACCGCCATCCACTTCCATGTATCCGTCTGTACCGTAAAACATATTTCCTATCTGTATACCCAAGCTTGACTCACCATGTGTATATCGACCCCTGGTTTCAAATTCCAACACCTTTCCATCATTGTATTTGAAGACGGAAGTTTGGGTATTTGGTGTCTCTTGGGAGCATTCTGAAGGCGTCATGCCATAGATACCTCCGGTGGAATATACGCTTACCGGATGCTCGTTTTTGTTCAATCCCCAACGCGCTACATCAAACTGGTGGGGTCCTTGGTTGCCTGTATCTCCGTTGCCTGTATCCCAGTGCCAGTGCCAGTTGTAATGGCCGCGCTTCTCATTATAGGCTCTGTAGGGGGCTGGGCCAAGCCACAGGTCATAGTGTAAACCCGCTGGAGGCATGCTATCCTTGGCTATTCCAAAAGAATTCCTCGGCTTGTAACACAGACCTCTTGCCATATAGACTTCACCTATTCCGCCGTCATGAAGGAATTTCATTGCCTCCATAACATTGGCAATAGAGCGGTTTTGAAAACCCACCTGCATAATCACGTTATATTTTCTTGCCGCTTCGATCATTTTTCGGCCTTCGTAAATGTTATGACTGGCAGGTTTTTCCACAAATACGTTTTTGCCCGCTTGGGCAGCCCAGATGGCTCCCAATGCATGCCAGTGGTTTGGTGTGGCGAAGGAAACCGCATCAATTTCGGGATCTTCCAACACTTTGCGCATATCATAGGCCGTTCCCGGCTTATCGCCCGTTTGATCCTGGACAAGTTTTACCTTTTCCGCCCACGTATTTTCATCTGCGTCACAAAGTGTTTTGATGACGACATTTCTACTGTCTTTTAGTTTGCAAAATTGGTTGATGTGGTTGGTTCCCTGGCCTCGGATACCGATTACAGATAGGTGCATACGGTCATTGGCACCGATAATTTTGCCATAGGATTTGGCACTCATGGACATACCGGCCACAGCAATCCCTGCTCCTCCCAACAAACTTTTTTTAATAAAATCTCTTCTTTCTGTCATTACTGTTATTAGAATACTGTTGATATTTTTTCTTTTTTTATCAATCGCAGATCCATGGATCAGACACGGCTTATCATTTCTTCAAACAATTTTTTCTCCCTCGCCATTGCTGCAATTTTGTCAACCGGATTACTGTGTGCTTCCAACAAAATCCATCCATTATAATTTGCTCCCTTTAGTAATCCGAATAGCTCCTGAAATGGATAGTCAGTCTCGCTAAATGCCCGGCAATGGGAAGTATCCCCCAGCCATTGTTTAACCATATTGAAATTGGCCTCCAGACCAGGTGCCTTGAGATCCGTATCATTACTGTTCCAACATATAACTACATTCTTCTCCGTCACTTGGTCAAAGATCGCTTTCATTACCGGCAATTCCTGTGTGATTCTACCATGTACTTCTACCCGGATAAGTTGACCATGGTCCTGGGCAAATTTCCCCACTTCATTGAAAGACGCAGCAATCTGCGCCACGGTCTTTTCCTGGGAAACCCCCTCAGGAATAGTATTGGGCTTTACCTTCAATCCAGTAGCTCCGATGTCTTTGCATAGTTTGACATATTCTTTGGTACCGTCGATATTTTTCTTTAAAACTGCCGGGTCAGGACTATGATACTCGTAATTACTTCCATATCCTACACAAGTGACTGGGCTGTCCGCAAACCTCTTCTTCACGTCCCTTCGTTCCTTTTTTGAAAGGTTGCTTTCTACGCCGTGTGCATGTTCCGTACGCAATTCAACACCCATGTAGCCGGTTTTTTCACAGTTGGCAATAAGTTCGGCGAGGTTCCAATCCTTTCCCCACTGATAAGTCACCAAGCCTAGTTTCATTCCTGAATCTTGGGCAAATAATTGGGGAAGGGATAAGCCTCCCAGTGTGCCAACAGCAAGGCTGGTTGCCAAGGTCTTCTTTACAAAATCCCTTCGTGTTAATTGGTTGTTCATTTTTTGAGTTTTAAAATATTGTTAATTGATTACTGAAATTTGAGGCATTCGATTACTGTTAACGCTTACTTCCATTTAACCCCACTGTTATTTTTGACGCCATGGGATGGAAATGGATTTTTATCGGAAAAGACGTATAGATCCCGTTGATCTTCCAGCGTAATGGCTGATTCATTGAGGGAACCGTCGGCATGCAATGCCTTACTTAGGTCTAAGCCAAGGTGTTTGGCCAGGAAGGGATAGACAGCCTGACGTTTCTTCTCATCATATCCATGTTGGTCTTCGGGTATATGGATGTTTTCGACCATATTTTTTTTACCCATCAGCCCATAAATATGTTGGAGGTGTGGATATTCTACTTTTGGGGTGTTTTTTGTCCAATCTCCTCCTACCGAAACCAAAAGCATGGGTTTAGGAGCTGCTAATGCCGCAATTTCCACATTGTTGGTTTGGTAGTTTTTTGCCTTGTGAATGGGCATACCACTTTCACACACACATCCGCCAAAGAAATGGGCAGACACCATTACAACTGGAACAGAAACTGCTATCCTATCATCTACAGCCGTGAGGAGAAAAGATTGAGTTGCCCCACCAGAAGCCCCAGTAACGGCAATTTTATCGGGGTTAGCTCCCATTTCCAATAAAAAATCAACGCCGCGGATGCTGTTCCATAACTGCTGCTTCAAAGCCTCAGGATGTCTGTGCTCCCAGCCGATTTCTTCCATTTCAGCGTATCCCACCGCATCATAGGCCCACACCATGGCACCCATTCGGGCCATACTGGCAAACCTTTTCTGGGCATCAGCCCGGTAACGGCCAACATCGCCTTCTTGAGTCCAATGCCCATGGGGTGAAAGGATACCCGGAAGGTTTTTTTGTTCCCCTTTTGGCGAATATAAACTTCCGGTCACATAGACGCCAGGTAAACTTTCAAAGGCCACATTCTGAACCTGATAGCCGTCAAACTCCCTGACTTCACCAAAAATGGGGTTCAAAGAATTCTTTTTTGGAAATTTTTCCAAACCGGTTCCCTTCAGCACCTGCTTGCGGACTGCGGCTGCACGGGACTCCCATTCCTTTTTGGTCGTATAGCTGTTTCTCATGGAAGCCAAAAAATCGGCTCCCTCAGTTTCAGTCCAGTGGGCTCCAACACAAAGCATGTCGTCCAAAACGGCATTTCCTTGGCCCCTTCCTGCAGTGGGAAGAAATATCCAAAGACAAACAAGCAGTGGGAAAAGCGATAATGCGTGGAATTTATAAGCCATTGTTTGGGTATTTAAAGTTCTCATTTGGATGTATTCTTATTGTTATTTTAACCATTTGTCAAACCAGTCAAATGCTTCCTGCTGCATGGCATGGTCAAATTTGTGTGGACCAGGATAATAAGAACATTGGTACTTATCCGAAGCACCTGCCTTTGCGAAAACCTCTTGAAGGATTTTGTCAGCCCTCTCCATCTCAGACAGGGTGTACAAGCCATCATCGCTATCATTTAGTATGAGAGTGGGCAAAGGAACCCGAAGCCCAAGAATTTCAGGGAAATCCAGTTCCTGAGGTAGAATGGGAACATATGCCATCCAGGTATGGGTGAAGGATTTGTGTAGGAGAAAGTCGGTCCATGTACTCATAAATCCGACGCATACCGCGCAGGAAATCCTTGGATCCAAGCCGCCTGTCATTACGGTCCGCATCCCGCCTCCGGATAATCCCCCACATCCAATTTTTTGATCGTTCACGTCTTTACGGGAACATAGGATGTCCAACGCCACCCTATCCTCGGCAAAGAACACCCCCGGCCACGTAGTGCCTCCACAAAAAAGGGACTTGGCCATTATATGCTCGTGATCGGAAGCCCATTGATTATAAGCGTTGATGTTCTCCTGATCCTCGGGATTTTCGTCCGTCAGCCCTCGACGCTGCCGTTCAGGGATATCAGCCATCAAAACCCTTCGACTGGCAAAGGTAAAAGCGTCCGCAATCAGCACCACATACCCACGTTTAGCGGCCTCGTTGGCCCATGCTTTTCCTTCATAATAATGGTCTTGGTGAGCAACCATCATTTCGTGGGGATTGTCGCTGGTTTTTGTGATTTTGCGTAGTCCGAAGTATTTGTTTCCACCGTGGCAGTGGAAGGCCAAAATACCCGGAAGTTTTCCCGTTGCCCCTACCGGTTTCATTACCAATCCTTTTGTAGGATTTCCGTAGGGGAGTTGCCAACTGATCTCTTCGATCTGCAAGCCATCGTAGACATAGGACTTGTGAACAGTCACCTCGGGTGTTCTACCCAGATCTGGAATGCCCAAGCGGTCATTGATTGTTTCCAAAGCCTCCTTCCTCCAGCTTTCAAGATCTGTAAATTCCTCCTTACGGAAGGACATCTTGGGGAGCTCATCACCCTGTAGGCTATTAGCCCAGGGGCCATAACTGCCAATTAAATTTGGTTCCACGGAATTCCGCGGTGGGGTGGCAAAAGGCTTATTTCCGGATCCAAGTACCCATTCTCCTCCTCCAGCAAGGCCCAATCCGGCTAAGCCGGATACTTTAATGAAATCTCTACGTGTGTTTTTCATGGCGGAAAACTTCCGGGTTATATTGTTTGGGTCTTATTCAAAGCTATTTTGTTACGAGTGACAATTAGATCTATGAAGCACGACTAGCTGTGTTTGCAAAATTATCGGGCAACCATCCATAGTTTTCGCTTTTTATTTAGTCGCCATTTCAAGGCCTTTGGTGGTGACGTAGTATTTTGTAATCATATTCGGAACTTCCCAATCAGGCAACTTTCCTGCTGTCAGGTGTTCAATGTATTTTTCAGTTACTTCACGGAAATGGTCTTCGTGACTGGTTCTAAAAGCCTGCGGAATCTCAATTCTCCAGGAATTTTCTCCATCTACTTTTACTACACCCAGCCCCTGAAACTTGCTTCCTAACGCAGACACTTTTTGCATTAGCGTTTCCTCGAATGAAGCCAAATCAGTTCCTTTTACAGGCTCAATATACAATTCCGGTTTGTAATTTTCCTTTTTGTCCTGTCGGATCACCAAGTTGGAGGTCGTACCCCGCATAATGGAATAATGGGTATCCGCAGAACCTTCCGGAGCTACATAGTTCCAAATAACGGATACCTTGGCATGCACTCCGTTGATTTTGTAGTTGATTTCGCCGTTTCCATAAACTTCCAAAACATCACCTTTAATATAAGGAGTAAGATAGTCCGGAAACTCCGTCAAACCAGTAGATCGGGTAAATTCTTCCAAACTGAGTTGTGTCGGCCAGCGTGTAGCGGTTACCATCTCGATATCCGTGTTGTAATCAATGATTTTTTCGGGAAAGCATTCCCACTGCACCAGATCCACTAAGTGGGTGGTTACGTCCACAATTCCTTCGCCTTGCTGGGCCACGTCATAAAACCATCCTGGCCGCTGAAGAGGTTTCCCAGAAACCGTTTTGAAGAAGTGGTGAACGCTTTCTTTGGTCACGGCAGGATTTTCCAATGTTCCGTTTTCAAGTGTGCCGAATATTTCCGGGATCAGGGAAAATTCCTTCTGAAGAATGGTGCTTATCTCAAACCTCTCGGTCATAATATCAAAAAGCAGCACGTCGTTTTTTTCCGCAACATCAAATGCTTCCTTTAAAACCTCAAATCCATCTGTATCGATAGCCATAGGTTTGTCTGCCAGCACATGAAAACCGGCCTTTACTGCTGACAGGATATTTTTGGTTTTGTTTCGGTTATTTCCTGCAGTGACCATGACATTGCCCCTTTTCTCGGAAACCATTTTCTGCAAAAAATCATTTCCAGTATATACTTCCATTTCCCAATTGGTGGGATCATCGGTCCGGGTGTTATAAGATTCAATAGCAGTCAGATAGGCCTGAAGGTCAGGACCACTTGGTGCATAGACGTGTACAGTTGGGTCTACTTGGGGATATGTTGATTTTTTAACCAAATGGGCATGAAAATGCCCTGGATCGAGCGTTACTAATTTAATTTCATTCGGAGCTCCGCTAAGTTTGGACGAGTCCGCTGACTCTACGGATGTTTCACTGGAACAGGACATAGCCAAAAGTAAGGTGGATAAACATAAGCTTGATAAAACCGGGTTTTTAACCTTCATAAGGAGATTTTCTTTTAATTGATTGATTTTAATATGATATTCTCTGATTGTCAGCCCTCTTCCTCCTACATTGCTATAGGAATAATTACAGCCGCCTAATTCTTGGGATTAAATATAAAGAAAGTATGCATAGAATAAAACAGATTTGTGCGCAATCGATTGCATTTTATGTAATTAATTCCTAATATTCAAAAAAATGAGCAAAAAAGAGAAAACTACCATACATGATATTGCCGAACAATTGGGTATAACAGCGTCTACGGTATCCCGGGCGTTGAATAACCACCCCAGAATCAGTGCAAAAACCAAAGAACTGGTACTCAAAGTAGCAAAAGAAATCAATTACAAGCCCAATTCCATCGCTGTGGCGCTTAGAAATGGCAAGAGTAGATTGATCGGAATTATTGTACCAACGGTAAACAGAGATTTTTTCTCGTCAGTGGTGAGGGGAATTGAAGAAGCAGCGAACAAACTGGGATATAAAGTAATTATCACGCAATCCCATGACAATTATGAGCGGGAGGTTCAGACCATCCATGCCTTGTTGGATGCACGGGTGGACGGAATCGTTGTTTCCCTAGGAAAAGGAACTCAAAAATTGGATCATTTCAAATCAGTAATTCAAAAAGGGATCCCCCTGGTTTTTTTCGACCGTGTGGCCAATAATATCCCTGTATGCCAAGTGGTCATCGATGATTATCTGGCAGCCTACCAAGTGACGGAACACCTTATCGAACAAGGGTATAACCGGATTGCACACTTCAACAGTCCAATGAACATCAATATATTTAAAGAGCGCTTTAGAGGATATAAAGATGCATTGGAAAATTACGGAATGTCGGTGGATCCCGCGCTCGTCGTAGAGAGTAACCTACAGTTGGAAGATGGCCGGCAAAGTGCCCGGCACCTAATTGAAAGTGGAATTCCCTTTGACGCCATATTTTCTGCCAGTGATTACTCTATCGTGGGTGCCCTGAGAGAGCTCAAGAAACACGGTTTTAAAATTCCCAGTGAAGTCGGATTGGCAGGATTCGGCAATGAGCCATTCACAGCGTTTACCGAACCCGGCCTCACCACAGTGGATCAGGTAAGTATCGCCATGGGCCAGGCTGTTGCCAAGTTGTTTTTCGATCTTCTAGACAGGGAGGGCCGCATTCCCGAAACCCAAAAAATTGTCCTAAGGGCCAAACCCGTATTTAGAGGCTCCTCCCAACGGTTAAAAATTAACAACCCGGCCGCTTCTTCAGAAACAGCCAATTGATTTATCCAGCAACTCTTATATAATTTATTTAGATGAAATCCTTAAATAGAAAATCGGCGGAAATTTCTGAAAAACACCCTTCAAAAGTTATCCAATTTGGCACAGGCAATTTTTTGAGGGGCTTTGCGGATTGGATATTTGATCTGATGAACGAAAAGTCCGGATTTGCCGGATCGGTTCAGCTCGTACAGGTGCACGGGAAAAAACCTGCCACATCCCTGCTAGAACAGGATGGACTTTACACTCTACTAACCAGGGGATTTCAAAACGGTCAAACCATTGATGAATCCCGCCTGATCACATGCATAGCCGATACCGTAAACCCTTATTTAGAATATGACGCTTTTCTGAAATTGGCTGAATTGCCAGAACTTGAATGGATCATTTCCAATACCACCGAAGCGGGAATTTTTGTTGATTCCACTGATAGCGACTACACCCAAACTCCTAATTCGTTCCCGGGAAAACTTACCGCATTATTATTCAATCGATTTGAATTTGTCAAGGACAAACCATCCAAAACCATTCACGTCCTCCCCTGCGAATTAATCGAGCAAAACGGTAAAAAATTGAAAGAAGCAGTGTTGGAGTATGCAAAACTTTGGCAGCTGCCAGCGGATTTTAATGTTTGGTTGGAAGCTGAAGTTAAATTTTATAATACTTTGGTGGACCGCATTGTCCCGGGCTTCCCGACTGATGAAGCGGAAGCCATTCAGGAAAAACTGGGGTACAAAGATGATCTTATGGTCGTTGCAGAACCTTTTCATTTTTGGGCGATCGAAGGTCCTGATTCATTGAAGAGCCTATTCCCCGCATCAAGTTTGGGGTTGGATGTAATTATAGTGCGAGATCTACAACCATATAGAACCCGAAAAGTTAGGATTCTGAACGGCGCTCATACCACCCTCGTTCCCGTGGCATACCTTAAAGGGCTGCGTTTTGTGGGAGATGCCATGAACGATCCCGAAGTAAGTGAATATCTCCAGTCGGTCCTTCGGGACGAAATCATTCCTTCCATAGATCTTCCCAAAGAAGAGCTTGAAAAGTTTGCTGAAGCTGTCTTGGACCGCTTCAGGAACCCCTTCGTAAAACATCAACTGAGTGCCATTGCTCTCAATTCCATCTCAAAATTTCAGGTACGGGTCCTTCCATCAATCTTGGAATATATTAAAAAGGAGAATAAATTACCGGTGTTGCTTTTAAAATCCCTAGCGGCGCTCTTGGTTTTCTATAGAGGCTACTATAAA
Organism: Lunatimonas sp.; assembly: GCA_035460985.1. Lineage (GTDB taxonomy): Bacteria > Bacteroidota > Bacteroidia > Cytophagales > Cyclobacteriaceae > Lunatibacter. The sequence goes on along the minus strand of DATHWC010000174.1, from coordinate 14,196 downwards.
GGAGTAGGCATTCCGGTAAACGACACCGCTGATGTTATGGCATTTTTTAATGAGACTTGGAAGGTTGGTGATCCGTATGAGGTAGTTCCTTCTATATTAGCCAACACCGGCATGTGGGGTCAGGATTTGAACCAATATCCTGGATTTTCCGATCGTGTAATTCAGGAAGTTATTGATCTGTTGGATCAAGAAAAAATAGTTCAGGCCTAAAATAAAATGCCCTCCTTCCAACCTGATTGGATGGAAGGAGGGCATGTTCCTAGTTTCTATTCTTTTCAGTTTGTTATTACCTGGCGTCGGTAACCCCTCTGTAATATCCTACCGATTCTGAAATCCCCTGTAACGGAGTTTTCATGTCTTTTTCATATTCCAAACTAACTTTACCGGGATACTTCACCTTTCGCAACATGTCCACAAAGGCGGGAATGTCAATCACTCCCCTACCCAGTTCGCAGGTTTTACCCTCCGCGGCAGCCGCTGTGACATTTTTCAGGTGAATGTCAAAAATCCTGTCCTTATATTTCTTCAGGTCGGCAATGGGGTCGTGACCGTCACGCATATTGTGTCCCATGTCGAAACAAAGGCCAATTCTGGCATCCAGGTCCTTGATTAAACCTACGGTGACAGTGGCATTGGGGTACAATTTGTCTTCTGGGCCATGGTTGTGAATGGCAAAACGAATATCGTATTCTTTGACTTTCTGGTCAAGATACTGCAAATCCTCATGAAGAGGGATACCCACAATAAGGTCTACACCCACCTTTTTTGCATATTCAAATGCCTTGTCCATATCCGGGCGGGTTCTACAATAAATCGGTCCAACCGCATACCCTTTTACGTTGGATTCTGCCAAGCGGCTGTGAAAGGCTTTAATTTGGTCTGGTGTACTGTCTAGGGGCAGGTGGAAATCTTTGATGCAAAGGTAATTTACCTCAAGTTTACTGATCATCTCCAGACTTTCCTCCAGATTGAAATGTACGAAGGTATATCCCGCAAACCCCAGATCGAAAGGGTCTTTCTTATTAGCTATCGGAGCGGCTATTGATTGTGAGGAACCCATAACGGATCCCGCCAACACGCCCATCACTCCTTTTTTCACAAAACTTCTTCGGGTATTTGATACTGCCATTGTTTTAGTTATAGGGTTATTATTTTGACACCTGCGATAAGACTCACATCGCATTCACTACGTTGCAAGATAAATGCTTCTGATAAAAGTAAGGTGGTTTTTGATAAAAAATTATGTTTTATTTACACCAACAGAGAAGATTGGCTTTTTAAATTAACTTTATTTATTCCTATGAGACCTTATATATTAGCAGAAACAAACTGGAAAGCACTTAAAGACAGCCCGGTTGATTTGGTGGTTTTGCCTTGGGGAGCCACAGAGGCCCACAATTATCATTTGCCCTATGGAACGGATGTATTTGAAGCCGACGCCATAGCCGCTACTGCCGGCAAAATTGCTTGGGAGGCGGGGGCAAAAGTGATGATTCTGCCTACCATCCCCTTTGGTGTCAATACCGGCCAGTCAGACATTTATTTGGATATTAACCTTAACCCAAGCACCCAGCTTGCCATCTTGAAGGACATCGTGGCAGTCCTTGACCGGCAAGGAATTTCCAAATTACTGATTTTGAACAGCCACGGGGGGAATGATTTCAAAACGATGCTCAGAGAAATTGGTCTACAGTATCCGGACATGTTTTTTAGCACTTGCAACTGGTTTCAATCCATGGATAAATCCCAATATTTTGAAAAGGCTGGAGACCATGCCGACGAGATGGAAACAAGCATTATCCAATTTCTTCATCCTAAATTGGTTCTTCCATTGGAAGAGGCCGGAGATGGGGCTGAAAAGAAATCCAAGGTAACAGGTATCCGCGAAGGTTGGGCCTGGGCGGAGCGACGCTGGTCAATGGTCTCCGCGGATACAGGTATCGGAGACCCCAAGCTTTCTACTGCCGAAAAGGGTGAGAAATTCCTGAAGGACGTCAGTCAAAAGCTTGCCAAATTGATGCAGGAAATTGTCGCGTTAGACATAAAGGATCGGTACGAATAATTAAATCAACGGGGCATTTACTAAGGAAACAAAGAGTCTATATAGTTTTTACATCCAATAAGTGATACTTTTGGACCCGAGAGTAGAATTAAAAAAATAATGAAGGAAAATTATAAAATCGCCATCATTGGCTGTGGCAACCTTGGCTTATCCATTGTCAACGGGCTATTAGGTGGATCTGCCTACAAGGGAGAGCAATTGACCGTCACAAAAAGACATCCGGAAAGCCTCTTTTACCTGCAATCACAGGGTATAACCGTTTTGGGGGACAATGCCGAAGCCGCCAAAGACGCTGACCTTGTTATATTGGGCGTCAAGCCTTATAATGTGGAAGTTGTGCTAAACGACATGAAGCCTGTCCTGCGCACGGACAAGCAAGTGATCGTTTCACTTGCGGCGGGCGTTACCATTGCACAGATGCAGCAGATGTTAGAACCGGGGACGGCAATCTTCCGGGTGATGCCTAACATAGCGGCAGATATAAAGGAATCCATTACCTGTATTTGTGGGAAGGACTTTTCGGAGGAAGCTGAAATTTTAGTCCGGGATGTTTTTGAAAGTATCGGAGTAAATATATTGATCGAAGAACACCTAATGGAAGCTGCCACCGTGTTGGGTGCCTGCGGAATTGCCTTTGTTTTCCGCTTTATGCGGGCAATGACTCAAGGTGGAATCCAGATAGGCTTCGATGCCAAAACGGCCAACAAAATCGTAACCCAGACAGTAAAAGGCGCCTCGGAATTGATTATCAAAAAAGGATTGCATCCTGAGGCAGCTATCGACAAGGTGACCACACCCAAGGGGAGCACCATTGTCGGATTGAACGAAATGGAGCATCACGGATTTAGCGCCGCAATGGTCCGGGGAATGCTGGCTTCCTACAACAATATCGCAAAATAATTTCTTCCATGAAAAAATTACTCGTTTGGATCCTCGGCTTTGCGATCCTATTGGCGATCGTCTACATGTTTGGACCCAAGGATTCAATTAGAGACCTGAATGGATCCTATCCAGAAGTACCCCAAGACATCTCCGAGTTGGAAAGATATATCAAGACCAACGAGGATACGGTCCAAGGTCTCAAACCCAACAATGAGGCTAAAATCATTTGGGCAAATCCTTCCAACCCGCAGAAAACCCCGTATAGTTTTCTCTATGTTCACGGGTTTGGAGCTAGTCAAATGGAAGGAGATCCTGTTCACCGTGAGATTGCGGCGCATTTTGGTGCCAATCTATTCCTGACCAGATTGCCGGAACACGGAATCAAAAGAGAAAATGCCTTTGAATATCTAACACCGGAAAGACTGGTTGAAGGAGTTAGGGAAGCTTATAATATTGCCCAGAATTTGGGAGACTCAGTTATTGTTATCGGGACGTCCATGGGGGGCGCCTTATCCCTCATCTTGGCTTCCGAACGACCTGAGATAAAAGCCCTAATTCTGTTTTCCCCCTGCATTATGGAATATGGAAATCAATTGGATCCCTTTTTCCAACCTTGGACAAAGCAGCTAATGAAGGCTGTGATGACTAACGAAAAGGGAGTGCAGGAAGTGCCCCGCGAAGGCGATAAAGCAAAGTATTGGGCAGATGCGTACCATATTAATGCCTATTCCAGCCTGGCCATACTCCTTAGAAGCAAAATGAATGTGGCTACTTTCCGTGAAGTGGAACAGCCACTTTATATGGGCTATTATTACAAAGATGAAGAAAATCAAGATAAGGTGGTGTCCGTTCCTGCGATGTTGGAAATGTACGATCAAGTGAATACTCCGGGTCATTTAAAACAAAAAATGGCTTTTCCTGAGAGTGGGGATCATGTTATAGCTTCAAGTATCACCTCCGGAAGCTGGAAGGAGGTCCTGGCCGGAAGTATAGATTTTCTGGAACAAGTAGTAAATCTCACTCCTGTCGTACCTGAGTTGGTGGTAAATTAGTTATAGGGAGACCGCCAGGTTTAACATAAAACCCCTAAGGGCACGGAGGATCTCGAAGAACAGGAAGTTTTTTTCCTTTGCGGCCACATAGAAACGTTTGCGGTTAAAGAATAGAAACCATTAGCCTCCAATTCAAAGTAAAAAAAAATGAACCCGGGTGCAGCGAATTCTTTTAATGGAAATCACTTGCAAAAATCCGTATCCCGAAAGAACACAGAGCTTCTTGATCAACAAAAAGTTTCTATAAATTTTTCTCGATGTCATCTTTGCCTCCTCCCTGATCTCTAAGTTCTCTGAGTCCCTTAGTCTCTCCGTCTCCTCTGTGGTCCTCCTTTTTTTTAATATAACTTAAATAATCCCCACTGCTAATGGGTTCAATATTTTGGACAATACCTTGGTAGATATAGGTCCAGCAAGTTAGGGTGGCGTTTGCGGTTGATACTAAAACTTTCTCCCGGGTATATTCGGGAAAGCCGGAGTCATTGACCCCCTCGTATTCATCCAGTTCGGCCCAAAGATTTGGACAACCGCTGAGGTCGTAAACTTCGCCAAGAACCGAAGAACTAGTCTCATTATCCGCTACCAAACCGGGATATTCTCCTAAATTATATAGAGTTCCGGATACTTGGCCTTTTCCTATAAAGTTTGCTAAAGCTCGAAGCTTTTCTCCCTCAGGATACTTTAAATCAGTGAGAAGGGTGCCGTAAACGAATAGGAGTTCCACGTAAAAAAGAAAATAAATTACTTGTGACGATCAATTAGCACCTGCATAACTTCGTCAAGTTCATAGCCCTTGGCTTCGAGTAAGACCAAGTAATGGTAAAGCAAATCGGCAGCTTCTCCCATAAAGAGTTCCTTATTGTCGTCCTTTGCTTCGATTACGATCTCCACAGCCTCCTCCCCTACTTTCTGCGCCACCTTGTTGATGCCTTTGGCAAAAAGGGATGCGGTGTAGGAGGTGTCGGTAGGATTGTTTTTGCGGTCTTTGATCACTTCCCGCAGGCGGTCGATAAAGTGGGTTTTGGAATGGTTGGTATCAGCAAAGCAGGTATCGTCGCCGGTATGGCAAACCGGACCCACCGGATTTACATAAACTAGCAGGGTGTCTCCGTCGCAGTCCACCTGCATGTCTGAGATCAGCATAAAATTGCCCGAGGTTTCTCCTTTAGTCCAGAGTCGTTGTTTAGTCCGGCTAAAAAAGGTCACCTTTCCGGTAGCTTGGGAGTGCGCCAGCGCCTCCTGATTCATATAGCCAAGCATCAGGACCTGCTTGGTTGTGGCGTCCTGAATGATTGCGGGAACCAGCCCATCTACCTTATCAAAATCTATATTCAGTTCTCTTCGTGCCATATGTAGTTGTTTTTTATAGAAACGGCTTATAATAAGCCGTTGAGGCAATGATTGTCTGGTCCTTATAGCCGAATAGCTACACCTTGCTCATGCAAATACTTTTTTAAATCGGGAATAGGGATTTCCTTAAAGTGGAAAATGCTCGCCGCCAAGGCTGCATCCGCTTTTCCGACCGTAAATACATCCTTGAAATGTGCCATAGTTCCCGCACCACCGGATGCTATAATAGGTATGGAAAGCATGGAGGACAGTTCGGAAGTGATACCGTTGGCAAAGCCAGACTTAACGCCATCATGGTCCATGGAGGTCAGCAGGATCTCTCCAGCCCCCCGGTCACAAACTTCCTGTGCCCACCGCTGGGTGACAAGCGTGGTCGGTCTTCGGCCACCATGCGTATGCACCAAATCCACTCCATCCACATCCTTGGTGTCAATCGCCACCACGATACACTGACTGCCAAACTCCCTTGCCATCTCGTTGACGATCGAAGGATTTTTCACTGCGGAAGAGTTGATACTGATCTTATCCGCACCGGCATTTAACAGTGCTTTAACGTCGTCTACTGTTGAGATTCCACCACCTACGGTGAAAGGAATATTAATCGTTTTGGCAATTTTGGTTACCAATTCCACCAGTGTTTTTCGCTTTTCAACCGTAGCGGTGATATCCAGAAAAACTAACTCATCCGCTCCCTCCTGGGCATAAATGCTTCCCAACTCCACCGGATCCCCGGCATCCCGGAGTTCCAGAAAGTTCACCCCTTTGACGGTACGTCCATCTTTAATGTCCAAGCAGGGAATAATTCTTTTTGTCAGCATTTTGCTTTATATCTTGACCAAATAACTTTCTATTTAACAAAACTAGCCAAATCGGCCAAGCTTACCCTTCCTTCGTAAAAAGCCTTGCCAACAATGGTTCCAAATACTCCCAGCTTTTCCAACGCTTCCAAATCAGCCATTGATGAAACACCACCACTGGCAATCAGTTGTATCTCGGGAACGTCCTGCATAATTTCCCGGTACAGATCCAGAGATGGCCCCTGAAGCAGGCCGTCTTTGGCCACATCGGTACAGATCACATAGCGGGCACCCTGCTTCCGGTAAGCTTCAATAAATGCAATTACTTCCTTTTCGGTGGTTTCCGCCCAACCCGAAATCGCAATCATCCGGTTTTTGGCATCTGCTCCCAAAATAATCTTCTCCCCACCGTGGATTTGCAACCAACGGTCAAATAGATCTGGATTTTTTACGGCGATGCTTCCCCCGGTTACCTGCTTGGCACCTAGGGAAAAAGCAAACTCCAAGGATTCGTCTGATTGTATACCGCCGCCAAAGTCCACCCAAAGGTTGGTTTCCGTTGTAATGCGCTTAAGCACATCTCCGTTTACAATTTGCTTTTGCTTGGCGCCGTCCAGATCCACCAAGTGTAGTCGTCGTATTCCCGCATCCTCAAACGCCTTAGCGACGGAGACCGGGTCCTCCGAATAGGATTTTTTTTGCGTGTAGTCGCCTTGTGTAAGACGCACACAGGCTCCACCGATAATGTCTATGGCTGGAATAATTTCCATGGCGTTATAAATTCAGAAAGTTGGTCAATATTTTTTCCCCAGGCGTGCTGCTCTTTTCGGGGTGGGCCTGCATGGCGTAGTAGTTGTCTCTATGCAGCAGGGCACTAAAGTCCAGCATATAATGCGATGTCGCAATGGTGTATTCGGGATGTATCTCAGCATAAAAACTATGCACGTAATAGGCATAGGCCGTTTCGTCTAAGCCTTCCAAAAGCGGGGATTTTAGGTTTTCCAAATTGTTCCAACCTATATGGGGAACCTTGTCGTAGGGAGGAAATTTCTTTACCTGCACCGGAAAAATACCCAAGCAGGGTGTATTGTTTTCCTCGGAATAGTCACAGAGTAATTGCAATCCGAGGCATATACCCAAAAAGGGTTGCTTCAGTTCCTGTATCAACTGATCCAGTTTGCGGGCCTTGAGGTATGCCATAGCGGTGCTTGCTTCTCCCTGTCCGGGAAAGACAACCCTGTCGGCATTCTTAATAGTCTCCCAGTCGTCTGTCAGCGAGGCATTTGCCCCCAGCCTTTCCAGTGCATAAAGTACCGACTGCACATTGCCGGCGTTGTATTTGATTACGGCTACATTCATGGTTTAGTAAGTTGGAAAAGCCGCATTTCGCCACGCCTTCTCCCATTCAGGCCGCTAATTTACTGTTTTTCGCCCGTTGACCGAGGAAATTGGAATTTAATTTGCTTTGATGAGCGATAAATGAATGGTTATGAACTATGAGTGATGGGTGATTAATAGTTATGAATGATGAATGATGAGTTATGATAGATATCAGTGATAAGGTAAAAGGCGTAATTGGTCAAGTCGGAAACTCCAAAACCCTTAACCCATAATGTACCGAATAGCCCATCAACCATTTCGCAACGTAATATTACTCTCCTCGCAAACCGTAATTCGTAATTTGAAATTCGTAATTCAGTTGTCAACCCATAACTCATAACTCATCTCTCTCCAACTCAACCTCCAACTGCCGACTGATCTCCGGGATAGAGTCATAAAGTTGCTCAAAACTATCAATGATAAAGTAGCGGTCCTGAAACTTGTTTTTCCAATAGGGCGTGTTTAGGATCACGCTGACGTCATAGTCAAAGTGCTTGGGTTCGTCAGAGAGGCTGAATTTGGTTTCCCCTGCTGAACTGATAATTCCAGCACCGTAGACCCGCAGTTCACCATTTTCACGAATTAAACCGAATTCAATGGTGAACCAGTAAATTCGGGAAAGCAAATCAATTGCCAGTGGATTGTCCATGTAGCGGAGGGCAATACCTGCCAAGTCCTCCATAAAACCCGTATAGGCAGCATTTGTCAGCAAGGGAAGGTGGGCAAAGGCATCATGGAACATGTCCGGCTCCTGCAAATAATCCAAAGCTTCCATTTTCCGAAGCCATGTAGAAGCGGGAAAGCGTCGGTGATTCAGCAAGCCAAAGAAAAGATCGTCATCAATTAGTCCATACACTACTTGAACCGACCATCCGGTCATCCTGCCAAGCCTATAGTCGACTTCCGCGAAATCCGGGATTTGGTCCGCAGAAAACCCAATGGCTTCCAATCCTTCCAAATACACCTTTGAAGCAGCCTGTGGCAGATACTTATATTGGCGCTCAAAAAGCAGTTTCCACACCTTTAGGTCTTCTTCTGTATACTGGTCTGGATGTTGGGTAAGTTGAGGCAGCCGGGGATCGGTCAGCAGGGTATCAGGGGTTGGTTTGGTCATTGCAGGTTTGGGGTATGGTTTGGTTTTTGCGCCGCTGGAATTGCAGAGGCTTAGGTATTGAACGAAGGAGATGGGGAAGTGTTATTTGGATGCGAAAAAATGGTGGGGTAAAGTTGGTGGATTCTATGTCATGTATGGAGCTTTAAACTTGAAGTTCAGAAGTGGTCTTATGCGATGTTAAGGAGAAAAATCTTATGCATATTGAGCAATTTACTGAGAGATTCAAGCTGGTTTTTTGGGAGTTGAGGTGGAATATTGCAGATTAGCTGTGGAGGGTAAATGTATTTATCTCCAAGCCATTGCAAATGGCCGAAAGAAACTCATATTTCTTAATAAATTAAGTGATAGAAAGGTGTAGTGAATACTACACCTAGGCCATACTGTTCATTGTCTACTATTGGAATGAATGTATTTGGGGCCTATAATCACGGGAATCTCCACCTGTTCTAAAGCAATGAATAACTAACCTTCTAAAGGGTATTCAGTACATGGCCTTCTAAAAAAATAATCTTCTAAGTATAGTGATTCTTAAATGGAATTCCTCGACCTAATGGATTCGGGGGACAAACTTTGTTTTTAAAAGGAGAGAGAATTTTTGTATTTTTGTTCTTCTAGTTTCTCAAAATTTAAAAACGTAAAGAATAAAAACTAATTTTTAAGTATTATTAAAATTCCGTTAGTCTATCAGGTTGATTGGCAAATGATAAGCGAAAACACCTTGGAACGTGAGTTTGGGGCATTGGAAAAAATTAACGACAACTATCCCAAATATTTGCTTACTACGGATTCTTTCACACAAGACAGAAACGGATTGAGGCATTTAAACCTTTTTCACTGGCTACATAATACGGACTAATATTGTGTAGGACAGGTCTTTAAAGTTTATAAATGCGCCCTGAGGGTAAACAAACATTATAAAATTCCATTAATCTTCTAACTTTAATTCAAACGCATATTCATAACTTATTACTCTTTTTTCTTTTTCATTTTTCTTCCAGGCTTCTTCGAGGTGACTCATCTCAATAATTTCATTTGTGCCAATAGTCAATTGAATTTTGGCACTTTATACCCCGAGTTTAAATTATTCAATATAGCCCCTATTCTGAATTTTTATCATCGATCATTTCCAAAGTCTCATTCTTCATGCCTGCCGATAACTGATATAAATAATTCCGTCTGCGACCAAGGTCACCGAATCGACAAATTGATCACACAAATCCTCAAAAAAATCTTTCTCATCAAAAATCAACCTTATAATAAAATATCGGCAAAAAGCCCAGCTGGTAATTGGGAATAATGGACTTTTCAGGATCGGGATTGTCGATTTCGTCGGGTGCCCAGGTCAGGTTGAGGACATTCTTTTTGTCGAGGATATTGATCAGGTCAAGCGCTATTTCATGGCTTAGCTTCCTGGTGTTGATTCGGTAGTTGATACGCAAATCCGCCCGAAAATAGGGATCAAACTGAAGAGAATTCCGGGTTGCATCCTGAAAAATCACTTCCTGTGCTTCTTGGGTCCGAGCTACATCCACAGGGCCATGTCTCCTGCCTCCCGCAGTGGTCAGGTTGGTACCCACTCCAATCAAACCCCTCCTCGTCTTAAACTCCTTCGTGCCTAACACATTAACCGCATAATTGCCATTGAATTCCGTATCCCGCCAAACTCCATCACTTCCTCTATATTTCGCCTCGAACAGAGAACCAGTAAACAAAAACATATACCCTCTGCTGTAGTACTTTTCCAGGGTCAGTTCCACGCCATAGTTTTCACCAATCCCATCATTAACCAACCCAATCTCCGGGAAAAGTCGGTTGAAACTCGCTCCGGTATTAAGCAGGGAAAAGGAAGAAGGCCTATTTTCCACAGGCACATTGCTGAGGCTTTGGTAGTAGGTTTCCAGCTTCATCCTTACCTGCGTCCCCAAAATTCGCTCATAGCCTAGCACCAGGTGTTTGGATCTTGTAAAGTCCATATTTCGGTTATGTTGCTGAAAGCCCGCATCCGGCCTGCCCACATCGGTAAATCGATAAAAATAGGTATACGGAGACTGGATTTGACTGTGCATGCCCAACCCCACATTGATTCCCTGGTTTTCTGGCAAACGCCAAGTTAGCCCTGCCCTAGGCTCAATAACAGACCAACTATTGGTCAGCGAAAAATACTGGCTATGCAGCCCTACAACAAAGGAGACATCTTCATTTACCTTGTGCTTCCATTGTATATATGGTTGTGCCAAAACTGCTGCATCCCCTTCACTAGTCCAGCGATAAGACCAAGGGGTGGCTTCAAACTGGAGCGGTCCTCCCCCCGTGTTTGGAAGAATGGTGACCTGCCTTGCGGAATCTAGGAAATTAAACTGGAAAATATCATTCTGAAAACCGTAGTTGATGGTGTTTTTGTTGTCCACTTTTTTGAAAAAATTCAAGACCTGCGAATATTTGTTGGTGATAAAATCGTATCCCAAAATCGGTGGCAAGGCTTGAATATCGAGAAACCCATCCTGCTTTACCGTTCCCACAATATAATAATGGTCCGCTGTAACATGCTCCTGCGAAGCCGCCAAGGTTGCCTTCATAAACGTGTTGTTTTTGAGTACCTTTTCGTAGGAAACTCCAAGTACACCCATCCTTGAACCAAAATATTGGTCCCTGTCCTTTTCACCGTAAAGGTTTCGGTCCGCAATATTCTCCTCTGACACTTTGATAGCGATGTCACTCTTTCCCCCCACAGCAAACACAGATAGATTTCCGTTGTTTTTCATGGGAAAATTAAACTTGAAGGCCATATCCTGGTATTTGGGAATGGCCGTGGTGCCAACATCGATTCCTAACGTTGTAAATAACTGCAGACTGGAATAGCGGTACCCCACGAGATAGGAGGATCTCTTTTCTTTATCAATGGGGCCCTCCAAAAAAAGCTCCGCTCCCATAAAGCCCAACTGAAAACTTTTCTCATGGTTTTCGTTGTTTCCTTTTCTGAATTTCAGATCAAAAACCCCCGAAACGGTATTGCCAAATTCAGCGGGGAAGGCTCCCGTATAAAAATCGGAATTTGCCAATATCTTGTTGTTGATGATATTCACGGGGCCTCCTGCGGTACCAGATGCCCCAAAATGGTTGGGGTTGGGAATATTAATTCCCTCTAACTGCCACAATACCGACCCGGGGGAATTGCCTCTGATAACAATATCGTTTCTTGAATCATCCGCCCCCTGTACACCGGCAAAATTGGATGCCATCCGTGCCGGGTCACCCCTGCTTCCCGCATATCGGTCTGTTTCCTCCACAGTAAATGCCCGGGCACTGACAACCGCCATCTCATTTTGGGCTTCACCCGAACGGGTAGCTCTGACAACCACATCGTCCAACGATACGGCCATTTCTTCCATACTTACTTCCAAAATCAGTTCCTTTTGGGAAGTAAGGATCAGGTTGCTGAGCACCACATCCTTATATCCGATAAAGCTGAACTTAAGGTTGTGTCGTCCCAAGGGCACCTCTGTCAACCTGAAAGAACCGTCAAGATCCGTGGTAGTGCCTATCAGTTTATCCAAGCCCTCATCCGCCAGCAAAACAGTTACTCCTATCAAGGGGTATTTGGCATCCGTATCGATTACCCTCCCCCTGATAGTTTGGGTAATGGTTTGGGCTGGCAACATATGCAGGCACATGCAAGCAATTAGAGAGAGAAATAGTACCTTCTTGTCCATATTTTTTAAAAGTTTGGTAAACTTGTGGCCTCACATTTAACTGTCACGTCTTAAATTATTTATCAAATTTTTGCAGGTTCCAATCGCTATTTTGCAAAAAATCAATATTATCCGGTTATTGAAAGCAAAGAATAATCTGGAAAAGTTGTATGATCGGTTAACTGAATTTAGGATCTTAAAGTAAATTTAAAACATTATTTTTTCATTTGTTAAATACATAGAATAATTTATTTTTGGGGGATTTCCAGGCAATATTTTATTCTCAAAAATCAAGTTAAAAATTACATAAATTCATGGCATCGGAACCAAGTGTTTTTGAATCTTGAATAGGTAAAATGTCAAAGTTAATATTAAAAATAGCCCCAAAAATCGACGAAATATTCTTGAACTATCCTGATTCTGTTAGGGATACGATGCAATACTTAAAAGAGTTGGTGATAGAGACAGCTGAAGAAACAGTGGGTATTGACGAGATGGAGATTACGCTGAAATGGGGCGAGCCCAGTTTTGTGACAAAAAATGGAAGCACCTTGCGCATGGATTGGAAAGAACGTGCCCCTGACCAATATGCTATGTATTTCCAATGCACAACCCGTTTGGTGGAAACCTTCAGAATGATTTTTGGACCAATGTTTCAGTTTGAGGGAAACCGGGCAATCGTGTTTCAACCAAATCAACAAATCCCCGTGTCAGAGTTAAGGGAATGTATAAAAGCTACCTTGACCTACCACCGTGTAAAACATCTGATAACGCTGGGAATTTAACCCGTAAACACTTATTTTTATAAGTCTTTCTGGGAGCCCGTTTGGAATGGAATTTTAAAAACATGCTTTCAATCAGATAAAAATTAAAACACCATGAAACTAAGCGAAAAAGAAATAGAAGATATCGCTGATAATCTGGAGTGCGGAATGAGGTGTTACTACAACATAAAAACTGGAGTGATCCGAACGATTATTAATTTTGAAAGCTTTGGTGGGGGTGACGAGGAAATGTGGGAGGAGGATATCAAAGAGATTGAGGATAATTGGGAGGATTACTTTGAGTTTGAAGGGTTTGAATCCCGGGAGTCTTTCCGGATAATGGCTGATTTTGCGGAGGAGGTTGATGACAAAAATTTACGGCAAAAATTATTAAATGCATTAGACCGTCGAAAACCTTTTCAAAACTTCAAATGGGAAATCGACAACTCCGGTGAGTATCGGCAGAAATGGTTTGATTACAGAAGAATGCGGTTTATACAGCATGTGAAAGAACAGATAGATTTAAAAAACCAAGGTTTCAGTGAAAAATGATGGTCTAAGTTTGACGACTTAAATTTTATATAAAAAATAACCACGAAGGACACAAAAAAGGCACAAAGAGCACGGAGTTTTTTTTAAAATTCTCTGTCCTCCGTGTACTCCGTGGTTCTCTTTTTTGTAGCGATTATCTTTTTGCTTCGGTTCAAAAATAACCAGGAAGGGCTCGGAGGTACTCAAAGGACACAATGGTTTTTACTTCTTTACGCCCTACCAACCTAATTGACGCCCGTAGGAATTCTAAATAGGAAAACCCATGGAAAAAAGAAGTAATTTTCAATAATCCTTTGTGGACATTATGATCCCGCAGTGTCCTTTGTGGTCATTTTTTGATGGAACCAAATCGGTAACCTTTAAGAGTAATTCGACTCTCACAATTTTGAGCTTTCTACCACAATGAAATCATTGTTTTGGATATATATATATCAGTTCCATCCCCTACTCAGGAACAGGCATATAATAGAAAAACCCATCCTCCGCACCTACTACCAAGTACGACTTATCCTCCCATATCGCAATGGTCGGGGTCGTGGAGTGGGCTGCAAGCC
>DATHWC010000173.1:0-2414 GCA_035460985.1 Lunatimonas sp. | reverse complement strand
CGTTTTATTGTGGTTTTTAAATCCATTGAGGATTTTGATGAGAAACGCGATGAACTCATCCTGGAGATACGGGAGAGAGTGGCGAAAGAATTTCCCGCCGACCGCAGTTTCATTGGCGGAATAGGGGTCATTTTCTCTGGTTTAAACCAAATCTCCACAGCCGATTTTGGATTTTTTTTAGGCCTTGCCTATTTGCTGATGTTTTTATTGATCCTTGTTATATATAGAAGTTTCTATGTCCTTGCCTTTACTTTTTCCACTATAGCTTTTGCCACCTACGTAACGCTTGGAATATATGGGTTAATGGGTCATCAACTCAACTTAATGACCACTTTAATACCCACCATTCTGGTTTTACTGGGGATTCTGGATGTGATCCATATTCTTAACCAACGCACTTTATCTACTGGAGAAATTGATCTCAAAACGGCTACCCTCCTCAGTATTAAAAAGGTTTTCAGACCCTGCTTATATACCAGTCTTACTACAATGGCAGGTTTTCTGTCATTACTCAGCAGCCCCATGGCTATCCTCAGGGATTTCGGGATATATTCGGCTTTAGGTATATTTTTATGTTTGATCTTCAGTTTCTTTTTTGCCCTTATTTTTCTACCACTTATAAAATCCAAAAGAGAGACCGGCTCTACTTTCCAACTTCTAAAGCTGCATAATTACGTGCTATCCCGTAAACCCTTATTTTTTGGTCTCTCTTTTATTCTAATTATCTTTTTCACAGCAGGTTTATTTAAACTGAAAAATGACACTTATACTTTGGGTTATTTCCCCAAGGACCACGAAGTTGTGCTTGATCACCAGGAAATGGAACATACATGGGGAGCTTACATTCCTTTTGATCTGGTTATTGATCCCGAAGAAGGATACCAGCTTCATTCCCCTGAAATCGTGCAGGCGGGCCTTGCTTTTTCCAATTCCATAAAGAATATTCCCGGAATAGGTTCTTCCTTCGGATTTCCGGATCTCTATTACGCCGGACTTCAAAACCAGTACGGCGATAATGCAAATAGAATGCTGGAAAGAAGATCGGGCCTGTCACAAACCAATAAGTTCCTGCAAATGCAGTATCCAAAGTTAAGTGGCTATTACATTCACAACGAATCGGGGACAGGAAGGATTTCGGTTTTTGGGGAGATGAGTTCGGCAGTAGCCCTAACTCAAAAGAAAGAGGCTTTAATGGAAATGGGGAAATCCATTTTCGGTGATTACGCAAAAATCACTCCGGCGGGCTATTTACCTATGTATTCAGAAATTGTGAATTACGCAGCACAATCGCAAATCAATAGCCTGGTTCTTGCATTTGCTTTGGTGTTCCTCCTCGTATGGCTGTTTATAGGAAGCTTCAAAATGGCCGGTCTGGCCATTATTCCTAACCTTTTTCCTGTGCTGTTGATATTGGGAGTTATGGGATGGTTCAATATAGATCTGGATATTGCCACTGCGAGCATTAGTGCCATCGCGTTAAGCTTTTGTATTGATGACACGCTGCATTTTATGTACCACTACAAGAGGCACCGCGATTCCGGAAAATCACCGGAAGAGTCCCGTATCCTTAGTTTGAACCGGGTAGGAAAAGCGATTGTATTGACAAGCTTTATTCTTTTAGCCGGATTTTCTTTGATGCTTTTCGCTTCTTTAAAAACCGTTTTCCTTTTTGGTCTCTTAACAGCCATCGCCATTGTGGGTGCACTCTTTAGCCATCTTGTTCTGCTTCCGCTCTTGCTGGAGAGGTATGATCAACCTGAAAAAGTTCATGGTTAACGGCGGGAAATGGTTGCTGTATTTGTTATGATCTATCAAATGTCTTGCTGAAGGCATCTCCCAAAAAGATAAAGGGTAAATAAGCATGATCTTCCGTGGCCGATCCCGCTGCTCAAAGTCTCACGACTTTGAGCCACGTCGATGCGCTTCCCTTACTTTGATCTCCCCCAACGTCTCCTGACGTTGAAACAAATTGTATTAAACCCTAAAGTCCGCAACCGATACTAACCCACTTATTCCCTAGTCGAGAGATTTCAAATTGCTCAATAATTTTAAGGAAATTACAGCAGGCGCGATGTAAGGAAATCGTAGATTGGACGAAGTCAAAACCCACGCAGCGGGAGTATCCACCCGAATAACTTTTGCTCCCTGATCTAAAAGCAGTTTTGCAGTAGCTTTTCCAATTCCCCCGGCCCCGCCAGTGATTATGGCGACTTTATTCTTTAGTTATCCAATGATGCCATTATTTTATTTGTTGAAAGTTCTGAAATTTTCAGCAGCTATAGTTTCCCCAACAATTAATTGTTAAAATACTGACATGCTGACATTTATCATTGTTTGGAAGACTTAAATTTTCAAATTTTATAATAAAGTCAATCAACATTAAGATGATACAATCAGATATTTTTAATTCGCAT
>DATHWC010000172.1:0-6370 GCA_035460985.1 Lunatimonas sp. | reverse complement strand
TTACTACAACGGGTTTGAAGGAATCAAGGGGATCCAAGAGACGCATCCTGATTTGATTTTCCTTGACATTCAGATGCCAAAGATCAATGGGTTTGAAATGCTCGAACTGATCGACAATCCGCCTAGCGTTATTTTCGTTACGGCCTTTGATGTCTTTGCTGTCAAAGCCTTTGAAGTGCATGCGTTGGATTACCTTATGAAGCCGTATTCTAAGGAACGACTAAGTCAAGCCCTGCTGAAATTCAGGTCTTTCCGCAGTGACCCATCTGAACTTAGCAGAGTGGCCTATGCAAGCGCTGAGTCAGAAATTTTGGAAAGGGTAGTAGTCAAGACAGGTAATCGAATTGAGGTGATACCCGTGCATGACATCCAGTACCTGGCGGCAGAGGATGACTATGTTGCCATTCAAACACCCAAAGGTAAATTCCTAAAATTGCGTACCCTCAAGACATTTGAAGAAATGTTGGATCCCAAATACTTTGTCAGGGTACATAGATCTTTCATCATCAACTTGAAGGAAGTGACAAGAATTGAGAATTATGAAAAGGGGGGGCAATGTGTTTGGTTAAAATCAGGCGCTCAGATCCCAGTTAGTAAGCAAGGGGGTCATAGACTAAAAGTGGCTTTCGACAGCTAGATTGGAAAAACAACTACCCCTGCTTTTAATTCAGGGGTAGCTGGTTAATATTCGTCTTCGTTGAAGAAGAAGTCGTCTTTGGTGGGGTAATCCGGCCAAATCTCTTCAATGTTCTCATACGGTTCACCGTCATCCTCCAGTTCTTGGAGATTTTCCACTACCTCAAGCGGTGCGCCGGAACGGATAGCAAAGTCAATCAATTCATCCTTGGTGGCTGGCCACGGTGCGTCTTCCAAATAGGAAGCAAGTTCTAATGTCCAATACATATGTTTATGCAATTATATTATATCCCCTGATTCGGGAGGCAAAAATATAAATTTTATTTGATTTAAAGCGATAACGAATTAATTGTTTGTAAGTTCCTTTAAAAGGTAATTTTTTACTTCTAATTTTCGGTTGAACCCATAAATTTTCCGCTGAATCATCACATCGAATTCTGCTTCATTGCTTCGGAAGTTTTCTACGTTGTCTTTTATGTTGTCCAGTTCCTTTTGATCCCTTGCAATCAGATCTTTCAAGATGCCGGCCTTTATCGTCTTTTGCTCGGTTATATCTTTTTGATCAAAGTCCTCATATTTGGAATGGGCCAGTTTGTCCAAAAAAGATTTTTCAAAAACCAAGTCTGTTGAGAATACGAAGGTCTTTATACTTTGTTGTGCATTACGTGGTTTTTTTGGAGGAAGTTTTTTCCATTCCGCCTGCAGTTTTTTTGCTTCATACATCACGCCTGGACTGCTGGGCCCGGCAGACAGAATCTGCATTTCCTGTGCCAGCTTTTCGATCTTTTTGATCATTAAGCCGGGACTTAAGGTCGGGGTACTCTGCATGACCCGCTTATACTTTGAGAAGATCCGGTTATTCAGTTTGGAAAACTCGTCCCAAATTGGCTGCCTTTTATCAGCCGGAACCCTTCCGGATTCCTTCCACTTTTTCTGGATTTTCTTGCTTATTTCAAACGCCAGCCGAACATCAGCCATGTCATGTGCTTCGCGGGCCTGCTCCAGCAGGTTCTCATATATCTTCAGATTTTGCTCTGCCTGCAAAGCCAGCCCGTCAAAATAATTTTTCCGGTTGCCATAAAATACATCCAAGGCATCTTGGAAAGCAGTCTCGATATTCTCTTCCAGGTCCTTGCTCACCGGACCTGTTTTAAGCCACTTTATTTTTAGGTTTTTGAATTCCTCTGAGGCCTTCTTCCAATCCGTACTGTGCATAAGTGATTCCGCCTCGGCGATTAGGCTCTGCTTCAGTTCCAGATTTCGCTCCCGGTTTACCTGAATAATCTCTTCCAAGAAAGCCTCTTCTTTTTCCAATTCCGCAATGAGACTAGGGAAATCACCCAAGGCATCATAAGTCAGAAGCGACTCCTTTAGATGGATCAGTTTCATGAGGAAGGAACCCTTGTTTTGATTCTCCTCAATGTCCTTTTTCAGTTTTTCCACTTTTTGCCTGACCATCTCAAATCTGTCCTCAAAATACTTGATGGTAGACGCTTCACTTTCCTTTACCTCCCCGATTACCCTATCCTTCTGTCCCAAAAATCCTTTGAGGTAAACGTTGCTGTCTTTAATGTATCCAAAAGGGTGTTCCATGGGGGTGTTCCGGCTAGGTTTTAAAATAGTGGCTTTTCAAAATGCAAATTAATTAAATAAGGGCCATTTATCCTAAGAAAGGCGATTTTTTACCATATTTGTTACCTATTGCGACATCAAAATTAAAAACACAGTTCTATGAGTAATGAAAAGATTATATTTTCAATGGCCGGGGTTTCTAAGATCTACCCTCCGCAAAAGAAAGTATTAAAAGATATTTACCTGTCATTTTTTTATGGTGCAAAGATCGGGGTACTTGGGCTTAACGGCTCAGGTAAAAGCTCCCTGCTACGAATTATTGCAGGCATGGATACGGAGTTTCTGGGTGAAGTGGTATGGTCTCCTGGCTACTCGGTGGGGATGCTGGAGCAGGAACCCCAGCTGGACCCGGAAAAAACCGTCAAGGAAGTAGTGGAGGAAGCTGTGGCATCGACCGTGAACCTGTTGAAGGAGTTTGAGGAGATCAACGAGAAATTTATGGATCCGGCACTGATGGACGATCCGGATGCCATGGATAAGTTGATTGAAAAGCAGGGAGAAGTCCAGGAAAAATTGGATGCCTGCAATGCATGGGAATTGGATGTCATGCTCGACAAGGCCATGGATGCCCTCAGACTTCCACCAAGTGATGCCCTCGTCAAAAACCTGTCCGGCGGTGAAAAGCGTAGGGTTGCATTATGCAGGCTCCTACTACAGGAACCGGACGTACTTCTCCTGGATGAACCCACCAACCACTTGGATGCGGAGTCGGTCCATTGGCTTGAACAACACCTGAAAAACTACAAAGGCACAGTCATAGCCGTGACACACGACAGGTATTTCCTCGACAACGTGGCAGGTTGGATTCTCGAACTGGACAGGGGAGAGGGCATCCCTTGGAAAGGCAACTATTCCAGCTGGCTGGATCAAAAGCAGCAGCGCCTGAAGCAGGAGGAAAAGACAGAGTCCAAGCGTCAGAAAACCCTTGAAAGGGAACTGGAGTGGATCCGAATGTCTCCGAAGGCCAAGCAGTCGAAAGGTAAGGCACGTCTTAACGCCTACGATAAATTAGTTGGTGAAGAAGCAAAGGAGCGGGAAGCCAAACTTGAACTATACATACCACCGGGACCACGTTTGGGATCAAAAGTCATCGAGGCCAACGGCGTTTCCAAAGCCTATGGCGACAAGTTGCTTTTTGATAACTTATCTTTTTCACTCCCGCAGGGTGGTATTGTTGGGGTTATCGGACCAAACGGTGCCGGTAAATCCACGCTATTTAAACTTATTACTGGGCAAGAAAAGGCCGATGCAGGTCATTTTGAAGTTGGGGAAACCGTAAAGCTCGCCTATGTAGACCAAGAGCATGATGATTTGGACCCAAATAAAACTGTATATCAGATTATATCCGAAGGCAGTGAATTTGTGAAGCTGGGGAATAAGGAAATGAATGCCCGGGCATATGTGGGAAAATTCAACTTTGCCGGTGCTGACCAAGAAAAAAAGGTCGGCGTTCTTTCTGGTGGTGAGCGTAACCGGGTTCACTTGGCAATGACGCTGAAAAAAGGCGGAAACCTCCTGTTGATGGATGAACCGACAAATGATTTGGATGTCAATACCCTGCGGTCCTTGGAGGAAGCTTTGGAGAATTTCGGGGGATGTGCTGTGATCATTTCCCACGACAGGTGGTTTTTGGATAGAATTTGCACACATATTTTGGCTTTTGAGGGAGATTCCCAGGTATATTGGTTTGAAGGCAATTTCTCTGATTACGAGGAAAACAAGAAAAAACGACTGGGAGATCTTACTCCGAAGAGGATTAAGTATAGGAACTTGAAGTAAGTTGGAAGAAGCCGAAAAGGGGTGGGTTAGCCTGATCCTTTTCGGCTCTTGAGACAAAGAGATTGATTTCCCGTGAGATACAAAACAGTGACTTCGATGACCTTTATCGAATGAATAGTGACCCAATAACTATGAAGTATGTCGGTGCAGGATCAACAAGAAGTCAGGAACAAATGAAAATCGAACTCGGAATGTGGATTTTACATTATAGCAGGAAACCTAGACTTGGGATTTGGGAGACAATTTTAAAGGATGCAAATACCTTTGTTGAAGCAAGTGGTTTGGTTTATTACGACAATACAACCGAAATTGAAACAGGGTACCGAATGCTGAAGGAATATTGGAATAAAGGCTATGCAGCCGAAGCATCTCTGGGACTATTGGATTAGGGTTTTAGTACCTTGGGATTAACTAAAAATTAATTTTAGTATTCGTCTACAAATTTTGTATAAAGCCAACATTGAAGTTAGCCGTTTAAGGAGTTCTTACCCTGCTCTTTTAGTTTTTCCAATGCCGCTTTCATGGCATTAATTTGTTCGATTGCGTGTCCTTGCCAAACAGTCACTTCACCCACTACCCTAAATGGCTCTGACGATCGATAAGACTTTGACGGGTTACCCGGAAATCTATTGTC
The DNA here is from genome assembly GCA_035460985.1 of Lunatimonas sp. Classification (GTDB taxonomy): domain Bacteria; phylum Bacteroidota; class Bacteroidia; order Cytophagales; family Cyclobacteriaceae; genus Lunatibacter. The sequence continues at coordinate 1,689 of DATHWC010000172.1, read as the reverse complement.
GGTCAAATCGGGGTCGTCTTCGATTTTGCCTGTAGGCTCTACCAGGTATATTCTTTCGCGTCCCTCACCAACGGCAAGTTCGGCACCCCAAATCGCAGCGTCCAGTGTCGCGGTCAAGAAAATGTATCTTGCGTTATTCCTTTGTCCAAAGTTTGAGTTGTAACCAACTTCAATTCGGTCGCCGACTCTTAAGTCAGCCTTTGTACCGTGGAAGTAAGTCTGGGCAAATGGTGTCGCACCGTTTTTTGAATTTACTTCTGTATTAGTTCCTTCATCTTTCATTTTTTTCAAATTATAAGAATAAGAGATGTTGTATCGATTCCAGCAACTCCTGCTTTTCCCATAAAATATTCCAGGCTGGGAATTTAGTTGTCAAACATTAATTCCCATATATTCATGTTTTTCCGAATAGAAGTAGTTCCGCATACTTATTATTTATACTTTTAATTATTATAAAACAGATAATAAGTATTGTTAAAGATATTAAAGGAGTAACTAATAGGCTGTATATCCAAATATTCATATTTGTAAAATCAATTAATTTATCCCCCCAATACTCTAGAAATAGCCTTTGTAGCAGATATATGGCCAATGTATTAACTCCAATTTTAGACAACCGACTAAAGAATTTACTGTCTGAATACAATATTTCAAATAATGCGAAGAAAAATGTGCTACCACAAAGTCCTATAAATAAGCGGAAAATGGAAATGTTAATGTTGGTAACATTTAAGGTTAATTCTTTGAAATTTATTAAGCTTGGAAAATTCGTAATATACATGGTATAATTTCCATTCCAAAATAACAGGCAAATGGAGAAAACTACTGCTGAAATTATAAATATTTTTTTTACGTATTTTAAAAATATAGGGTAGTAATCTTTTAAAAAAAATCCTGCCCAAAATACTGGTAGAAATACTCTTTGTAATTCGGCCAAAAAGGGAGATATTAAGACCAAAGAAATACTTAGAACACATGCTAACCATGCATTCTTAAATAGTTTCAACGAAACATAGGCAATTAAATAACTGATAAATAATTCTCTCAAAAACCATACACCCCAAGTGCTCGCTAGTATATGTTTTACTACATCTAGCCAATTATTGAAAAAATATTCACGTCCTTCTATAGTATCAATTATAATTCCTTGTATGAAAAATAGTATAGCCCATACAAAACAGGGTAATAATAATTGGAGACTTTTTTTTACCAAATAGTCTTTTATGTTCAGTTTCAATGAGGATCGAAAGAAAAACCCGCTTATCATAAAAAATAGGGGCATATGAAACGAGTAAATAAATTCAAATACCGGATTCTGAAAAGCGTCATATCCGTTTTTTAGATATTGCAGTGAATGACCCCATAGTACTAAAAATATTGCAAATCCCTTTAAGGCATCTATATATTCGATCCTTTTTTTATTTCCCGTTTCAATTTTTGATAATGACATTTAGAAGTTCTATTTTAATATTATTTTGCGTTACATCGTCATGCTATCCCACAGGGATTCTGGTATAGCCATAGGTAAATTTACATCTCACGTCTGCCTTCAGGAAAGTCCTAAAGTGTCGAATCTAGGTTAAGGGAATTTGAAACTTTCTGCCGCTAAAATAAGGGAATTTTCCAGACGAATAGGTATTTTTAATTCATTAAATTAATGTGACCGCTTTTGGTCGCTGCGTAGGATTC
>DATHWC010000171.1:0-5425 GCA_035460985.1 Lunatimonas sp. | reverse complement strand
TTCATCCCTATTTGCTTTGGACGAAAAGTCGCTCATTTCCCCTGACAGGTCCAAAGTTTCATTAGGTTCAAAAAGTTCGGATGTCGATATGTGAAGGATACTGCCCGCGAGCAAATTCAAAAAGTCTCCACGAAACTTCACCCGTGTCACGGGAGAAAGGGTAAGTTTAAAATCACTCTCTTTATATCGCTGATAATCCTCTTCACTGATATCCTCATGTTGGTGAACGGAAATCCAGCCAGAACCAACCAATAAATCGCCAGTCACCAACAGCCAGTCCAAAAGGCGGCTGGTGCCAATCACGGTATAAGTCTCGCCAAAAAGCAATTGGGTAGTCATCCCAGAGCCTAAAACTGGCTCCCGGTACAAGGTCAAAAGACTAAGGCGGCAAATGCCGAATTTTTTATCAATAGGCCATTCGTTGAAGGTCTCGTTTTGCATCTTTTTCTTTTATGGAATCCCGCTTATCATGGACTTTCTTCCCCTTTGCCAACGCTATCTCCATCTTTGCAAGCCCCCTATCGTTGACAAATATTCTTAATGGAATAATGGACAAGCCCTTCTCGGCAAATTTGGTTTGTAATTTATTCAACTCTTTCTTGTTTAGCAAGAGTTTTCTCTCGCGGACTGCGTCATGGTTATAACTTGCCGCCATTGTGTATGGGGCTATATGCATTTGCTTGATATACAGCTCATCCCTTCGGAAATAGCAAAACGCTTCGGTGAGAGAGACTTTCCCCTCGCGGATCGATTTGATTTCCGTGCCTGTCAGGACAAGTCCTGCCACAAACTTGTCGATAAACTCGAATTCATAGCTGGCCTTTTTGTTTTTTATATTGATGATTTTCTGGAGTGTGGGTTTCTTATTCATGGATTCCAATTTTCATTTTTGCCATAGGACTCACATCCAGGGGACAAAATATTCCTTTTTCGTATTTGAAATGGGCAGCCATGGCAATCATGGCCGCATTGTCGGTGCAGTATTCCAGCCTGGGGATATATACGTTCCATCCCAACCTTTGTGACAGGACGGATAACGCATTTCTTAACCCCCTGTTGGCAGAAACGCCCCCAGCTATGGCCACCTCGGTAATACCATAGGTGTTCACCGCTTTTTTGAGTTTTATTAGAAGCATTTCTATCAGAGCATGCTGCACTGAAGCACAGATATCGGCCTTCCGATTTTCAACAAAATCCGCATCTTCCCTCAGTTTTTCTCTTAGAAAATATAACACGGCCGTTTTTATGCCACTAAAGGAAAAGTTCAGTTCTTTCATCGATGACACAGGGAAATCAAATGCCTTGGGATCTCCCACTTGCGCTAACCGGTCCAAAAAGGGTCCTCCTGGGTAAGGCAAGCCAAGCAACTTGGCTGTCTTGTCAAACGCCTCCCCTACCGCATCATCCAAGGTTTCTCCGATGACTTCCATATCCAAATGGCCCCTGACCAACACAAGCTGGGTATGTCCACCGCTGACGGTAAGGCAAATAAAGGGGAAGGAAGGCTTTGGGTCTTCGATAAAATGGGCCAAAATATGCGCTTCCATATGGTTTACTTCTATTAGGGGAAGGTCCAGCGAAAAGGCAAAGGATTTGGCAAAGGACCCTCCTACCAGTAACGCACCCATAAGGCCTGGGCCTCTGGTAAATCCAACTGCGCTCAGCTCCTTTTTTGAAATGCCCGAATTTGTCAGCGCCTCATGCACTACGGGAATTAGGTGCTGCTGATGCGCTCGTGATGCCAATTCCGGCACCACCCCCCCATATTTCTCATGGACGGATTGGGTGGCGATAATATTATTGAGTACTTTGCCATCAGAAATCACCGATGCGGACGTTTCATCACAAGAAGACTCGATAGCTAGTATATTTACAGTCATATAATTATCCATTGGAAAAGAAAGCGAAAGTTACGGAAATTTTGCTGAAAGCGGTCAAAATGCTTTCTTGGATTATGCTGTTCTTGTTAATACTTTTTCTGGGAGTGGCTGGATTGCTACAGATACCAAAGGTTCAAACAAGCGTCGCCAGGTACCTCACTGAAAGGATTTCTGAGCGAACAGGATACACCACTCAGGTGAAGGCTGTCAACATCCGTTGGTGGGATGCGATCAGTTTGGATGACGTCATCATCTACGACCGGAGAGATAGTCTGATGGTCAACCTGGATGAAGTATATATCGATTTTTCCATTAGGGGCCTATTGGATAGCGACAATCCAGGGTTGGATGAGGTTAACCTCAAAAACGGTAATGTGCGGATGCTGACACATGACTCAGGAGAGAGAATGAACATGTTGGGTTTTTTTGACGGGTTGAGAGAAATGTTCGTTTTCGGCACGCCGAAAAAAGAGAAAAAAAGGATAAAGTTCGACATTGACAACATATCCTTTCAAAACACCTCCTTGGATATATTGGATTACACCTTGACGGATACCCTTACATTTGATTATAGGAAGTTGCGGTTTAGAAATTTAAATTCAGATGCCGATGATTTCTATGTTGTAGCCGATACAGTCTCCTTTGATCTAAAATACTTACAAGGGGAGGAGTCAACCTCGGGCATCAAATTCCAACAACTTCGAACAGTCTTTACCTATAGCACATCAGGTATGGAATTTAGGGACTTATACCTGAAATCCAACCAAACAGAAATCAAAAATTACTTGAAATTCAGCTATGACAGCCCTGCGGCCTTAAGTAATTTCGTAGAGGAGGTAGAGATTTATGCCAACTTGGATGAGTCCATTTTGGACCTGCAGGATTTGAGGTATTTTTCGAGCAATTATCCCAACGTGGAAGATCAGCTTGTTCTCAGTGGTGAGATTTCAGGAAAAATCAGCAAACTGTTTTCTGAACAATTGCTGGTCCGGTTTGGGGAGCGAAGTGCACTTTTTGGAGCCTTCAACATTCAGGGACTGCCCCGCGTGGACGATACGTACTTTAACCTTTCTCTAATTAACTCCACCCTACTCAGTAGCGACCTGCGGCCCTATGTCAGTCCAGCCGCACAAAAAGAACTCGACAAATTCCAAGATATCCGCTTTGACTCAGATTTTGCTGGATATCTGACAAAGTTCACCGCAAACGGCGACTTTCGAACCCGTATAGGCCGAATGCGGGGAAGACTCAACTATCAGTTGACGAATAATCTACCCACCTACAATGGGCGTATTGAAGCGATTAACCTGGATGTGGGCATATTGATGGAAGACAGGGAAATGTTTCAGAAAGCCAATTTCAACGGAAACATCCGTGGAACAGGTCTAAATGCCGAAACGGCTATCATAGAACTGCATGCTGATTTCAAAAACATAGGTATAAACCAATACCAATACAGCAATATCAACACGAACGCCACCTTTGGTATGGAACTTTTCAAAGGACAGCTGAGTATCCGGGATCCAAACTTGGTAATGGAGGTTGACGGCACACTGGATCTAAGGAACAACAAGGATTCCGCCAATTTGGTCATGAAGCTGGATACGGCTTTTTTACAAGAATTGAAGCTTACCGATCAAAACATTTTCCTCAGCGGCAGTTTCGAATTGGATACTAAAGGCATACATTGGGATAACATCGAGGGAGTAACCCGCTTCAGGGATGTATTGGTCAGTTATGAGGGCAGGGACCTATTTCTGGACTATTTTCTTTTCCAGTCGTTGTTTACGGATGAAACCAGGGTGATATCGCTTAATTCCGATCTCTTGGTAGCGGGTATTTCCGGAAAATTCGAAGTCGAAACACTGGCAAAGGATGTACAGGAGCTTTGGGACGACTACCTTGACATCCTAAGCAACGAAACGCCTCCCAAAAGATCGTATGTAGCCGATGAAGAGGATTATTACATAGACATTTTCGTGGATTTAAGGGACCCCAACCCCATTATTAACCTGTTTGCGCCAAACCTATACCTGTCAAATCAAACGGCAATAGAAGGTGCTTTTTACCAAACGGAAGAAAATACCGTCTTCAACTTTTTCTCCGGCATTGACACCATCTACTACGATGGCCATTATTTGATAGACAACAACATTGATTTCAACACGTCCAAAAAGAAAAACTCCTCGAATGTCCTGGCCTCCTTCTATTTGTTGTCCAAAGAGCAACAACTCAGGTCGGGAATAAATTTTCACAACTTCGCGCTGGAAGCTATATGGAACGAGTCCACGGTTGATTTAACCCTAGGTATCGATCAGCTAGCCACCGAAAGTTACCTTAGGATAAACAGCGGCATCCATTTGGAACCGGGGAATACCTCAATAATTTTCGAACCTTCCGATATCAAATTGCTCGAAAACCATTGGGAATTTGATGATGACAACAGCATCATTCTTAGGCCAAACGAGCTGTCTTTCAACAATATTCGGCTTTTCCATGAAAACCAATTTATTTCCGCAGACGGAAAAATTAACGCAGATCCTGATGAATCCCTAGACATCAGCATTAATGAATTGAATCTTGATTTATTGAATTCTTTTGGCCTGAAAAATTATAAAGGAACTGCGAATGGAGCGATTACCCTCACTGAATATCAGCAAAAAGAGGGTTCGAAAGGGAATTTATCCATTAAGGATATTCATATTGATGACTTTCTAATCGGCGATATTGAGGCGGCGGCCTATTATGAAGAAGGGCAAATCAATATCCAAATTGACAACTATTGGGGTGGTCGAAAATCAATTGAAATTTCAGGCACCTTGGAGGAACTGGACAACAGCCTGAACATGACAGCCATCCTGAACGAAACGAACCTAACGATAGCGGAACCCTTTTTTGGGGCGTTGGTCTCAGAGTTGGACGGGACGGTCACCGGAAAGCTGGAAATAGCCGGTAACCTAACCCAACCCGAAATTACCGGACAAGGACAGGTGAAGGAAGGATTGATGCGCTTCAACTACCTCAACACCTATTATCAGCTGGACGGGAATGTCATCATGGACCCCAACCAGATCAGCTTCCGGGGATTGGCCCTTCGGGATATCAACAACAATCTTGCGACTCTGAACGGAGGAATTACCCATGATAACTTCAGCAATTTCATTATAGACCTCACTGCTGGATTTTCCAATTTTCAAGTCCTCAACACCAGCCTTGCCAATAACGAACAGTTTTACGGAACTGCTTTTGCCACGGGCGACCTGACTGTTTTTGGATCCTTGAATAATTTGGAGATCACCGCCAATGCGAGCTCTCAACCTAACACCCGTATCTATATACCAATTGGAAGCACTCAGGGGCAGTTTCAGGAGGATTTTATCCGTATCATCAATGTGCACGACACCGTTCAAGTTGCCGGGAAAGAAGGTCTCCAGGATGGATTGGCAATCAATAATATGGTCATAAACTTAAACATGGATTTAAACCCCAATGCCTATCTGGAAATCCAAATAGATCCAAAAACTGGGGAAACCATCCAAGGAAGA
>DATHWC010000170.1:0-3547 GCA_035460985.1 Lunatimonas sp. | reverse complement strand
TAATTCACCAAAATCGTTGCGATCGCCGCGCTATCGTTGCGGTCGCTGCGAGAAAGGTTTTCCGATAAGGAGACGTTAAGGTGTTTGGCCACGAATAGTACGGATTTTCACGAATATTTTGACCAAAGATAGATTCCATAGCAAGACTAGGGGCGTAGCCGTGATATCTTAGTAGCAGATCAATACTGTCAGGAACCAAGGGGCGTTAGCCCTGACATCTTAAAAACCGGCGAAGGAGACTATTGGCAGGCTTGCCACGCTGCGATTGTTGCGCTGCCGTTTCGGTCGCTGCGAGAAATTTCTCACGTTACTTGCGCAAATAGGATCCGAAGCAGCCACATATCCCGCTAAGTATTTTTCTGCAGAATAATATACATTGTCAGGGACTATTATTAAGTTTAATTCCCATACTACTTGCCTGAGCCAGCTGCATGTGTGAAATAGACCCGGAAGAAACCCTTATTGGAAGGTGGAAACCTGTAGAGGGACAAGTATATTTTACTGAACCCCGTACAGTCGATTATTCCTCCCATGACATTGTTTATCATTTTCACACAGATGGAAGTTTGAGGGTAAGCGGCAATTCAGAGGACCAATAAGGTTACGCAGCCGGTGATTATTTTTATGAGTTTAATAAATCACCTGCTTCTAGAGGGAATAACCTTGACTATACCCTTCGAATTGGAGGGACAAGTTGGCCTTGTAGTATTTCAAGGAAACGCATGACTCCTATCACTTTATTCTGTTGTGAAACAGAATCTTTATTAAGCCATTTGTAATGGCAGGCGACAAACCGTTTTTAGTGAACCAAGAAGTGCGCAAAATAGGCATCATAAACAGCAAGTTTTAAAAAAAATCTTTGAGTCCTCTGTGTAACCTCCGTGTCCTCTGTGGCAAATTCCCCCCCCCAATATTTCATTCATTGAAAGGTAAAATACTCGGACTACTCCACTGCCAATTGTCTTCTTACAAGCTCATCTGCCATGATTTGCTGGGTTAGGTTGCCGGCATAAGAACGCCCCTTTTTAAATCCATAGCTCGTATATGCCTTACCTGCCCATTCCTGTGCCAAGGCCAAGTTTCCCAGTACCTCATAGCCTATGGCAATGTTATACGCCAGCCTTCCGGCTGTTTTATTGTCAGTTGGTGCATCCAATCCATTTTTCCACGTGTCAATCGCCTGTTCCCATTGGTTAACCTCTGCCAATCTTGCCCCATGGCCCAAAGCAGGATTGGTTTTGGACTTGGGAAAAAAGGATCTGCTTACGGTCAAATACATCGGAGCGACCCTTCGGGCGTAGGAAGCACCGGCCATCTGCCCCACCACTTGGGTAGCCCGTACCTTGTCGATCATTAATGCCAAAGCTTGAGTCCGGGTCTCGGCCTCCGCAGACCACAGGTTGGTTTTGTTAAAGTCAATCTGGTCGGCAATATTACGGTTTACCGGATCATAAAACCGAAAACCTACCTGAACAGAAGCCACACCTTCAGCATAGATTCCATCCACTTCGATTACCTTTGCCTCCTTTCCGGATCCAACGGTTTTTTTGATCAGTGCTTTCTTGTCCGTAACGATAAAATCCGAGCTGAATTTTTCCAAAGCAAGCACAGCGTCCGCATCATAACTTGCACAGAGACTTTCAATCTGGCTCCACATAAGAGGCTGCGGAAAGGTCTGGCTAAAAAATCCTCCTTTTAACCGCTCCCGGGCCCGGATTACCTCGTAGCGGGGTGAGGTATTTAGCTCCTGCTGAATGGTGGCAAGGGTGGTTTCAATTGCATTTTTCACTTCAAAAGGGGCCTCTCCAGTCAAAATCCCTTCGATAATGGCAAAACCTTGGCTTTCAGGCTCCGTACGGTCCACGATTAACAGCCGCTGCACATGGGAAGGTATGCTAATCTCGGCCGGTGCCAGTCGGGTGAGGGAAACATTTTTGGTACAGGAGACTCCGATTACCAAACTCAACAACATCCAAAGCATGGATGGTTTATATGATGTATTCATGATGAAAAGAAGAAGTTTTAATGCAAAATCGAGATAAATTTTGAAGAAAAAGTATAAACTTCATTACTGATTTTTATTAAGACTAGGTGATTATTACGAAGAAAAACCTTCTAGGTTTCACCAATTATTCTGAAAGAATATTTATTATCCAATCAATTTCCCGGAACATCACTTTCTTTGACCAGTTCCAAAATCTCCTCAATATAGATCTCGCCCGCCATTTCTCCCAGGCTGGTTCGACTGATATATTCATAACGTTGGAAACTGTTGAAATCCACCTTGGTCAGTAAATAGCCAAAAGCATCATTACAAAGACCTAGCAGAAAGGGAAATGCTGTCGGCATATTCCGCTTAAGATAGAATCCTATATTGGGAAGTGCTTCACCGGGAATGGTAATCAGTTGTGCAGGACCTATGTTGACCACGTTTAGCTGGGTGGGAATAGAGTCCAAGCCTACGTATTCCTGATGAAGTGGGGAATTCACTAGGATGGCTTTCATCAGTTCGGACGTTATCGGCAACTTAATAATTTTGCTATACACCTGCAATTTCGGATCGGCAATCAATTGCGCATCTTCCACAATTCTCAAAGCTTCATCTGCCAGCAAATACCCAATGCGTGTGCATTCCGCATAGTCGTTGGCCTCTTTCCCTTCTTCCCGCCGATTATCTGCTGTTACCATTCCCCCGAGTGCGCCGTTGACAAACAACGCCATGCCGCCACCTTTGGACTCAATCCTATCATAAAGCGGACCGCACATATCCGGGCTTAGGATACCCCTTCCATTACCAATCACTTCCGGATGAATCGCATAGTTAACGAGTGTTAGGATCGCTTGTCCTTTACTTGGGCCATCCATGGCAAAAGCCTGAATAACTCCAACGGCTGGATCATAGAGTTGGGGGGCGTAATAGTTATAGGCGATTTTGCCGGTAGCTTCGCCGATAGCTACTTTAAGGTTTACCGGTTGAAGATTTTCCAAGGCCTCATTTACGGCATCCGCCAACTGTTCCACACACCAATCCAAGTATTCCAAATCGGCACCGTGGTTTCCATTTTCATCCGCAAAGGCATAAGCATCTGGAGCACTGTGGGTGTGGGTAGCAGCGATAAGGATATTTTCGGGTTTAATTCCCGGAATTAGCCTTCGAGAGCGGTCACCCAGTGTGGCGGGCCAGCCCAAATTATCCACTACGACTATTGCCATCCTTTCTCCACTTTCCTCAAATACTGCCGCCCTCACAAAAAGATCCCCTTGCTTTTCGTTGGCAGGCTTCGGAATTCCTACTCCACCTGAAACAGGCAGCAGCGGATCCGGAGTAATGACACGTTTAGCGACCCCCACTTGTAGTCCTTGCGAAAAAGCAAACTGGGAAGCAATTAGGATATAAATGCAACAGGCTGCGGTATATTTTAATAGTATCGTCATAAACATTAGGCTAAATGGGTTGAAAAAGTGAAGGTGTGGATTCACCCACACCTTCGATAAATTTTAATTTTACTATTGTTTACCAAGGTTTGTTGGTTCCTTGAACAAGCCA
>DATHWC010000169.1:0-3932 GCA_035460985.1 Lunatimonas sp. | reverse complement strand
ACAAAACTATCTGATAGTAATCTGACGAGCTTAACAACACCGTCAAAAATGTTGAAAATCAGGAAGTTATGACACGGGTTCGATTCCCGTACGGACTACAACAAATAATATTTGTTGTTCTTTATGAATGATAAATTTTGTTTGTGGTTGTTAGTGGTTAAAGTGAATAGAAAAGCCCGGTCTGTTGATCGGGCTTTTTTTTTATGCCCTTAACTGCGGAAACCTTCCAGGTTTTTGACAACCATTTTTTTTCAAATTTAATGGGTGAAACCTGGAAGGTTTTTCTGCCTGGGTTGTAACAACCTACTACGGGTATTAATATTTTAGCACCACATGTAAACCTAGAAATTAGCGATTTAAACCAATTCCTCTACTTTTTTGCAGGTCTAATTTTCTTTTTTATAAACATTTTATTCTGTTGAAATCATGTGATATTAAGGAGTAAAATAAGAACTATTCCCTGTTGGGTTCTGTTTTCGTTTTTATTCCATTTTGAACTATTTAAGGCAAGTATGATTCCCATAAAAAGCCAGTTTGGCCTTATTTTGATTTTGGGCGCATTGAGTACCATAAGTCCCTTTTCAATCGACATGTATTTGCCGGCTTTTCCGTCAATTGCGGAGAGCTTAGACACCGATATCTCAACAGTTCAACTTTCTCTTACCAGTTACCTAATAGGCATTGCCATTGGCCAGTTGTTTTATGGCCCCCTACTTGATAAGTATGGGAGAAAAAAACCACTTTACGCGGGGCTAGTCATTTATATTATTGCCTCTTTTGGATGTGCAATGACAAAAACCATTGATGCCCTTATCTGGATGCGGTTTTTGCAAGCGATTGGAGGCTGTGCAGGCATGGTAGCCGCACAGGCATTGGTTAGGGACATATTCCCCATAAACAAAATTGCCCAGGCTTTTGCCATGCTAACGTTGGTGATTGCGGTTTCTCCCATGATCGCTCCAACCGTGGGGGGCTATTTGGCTACCCAAATGGACTGGCATTACCTGTTTATCGTATTGGGTGTTTTGGCATCTATCCTTCTACTTTTTACCAAATGGTATTTGCCAGTTGGAACCTCTCCGGACAGAACCGTCTCGCTCCGACCATTTCAGGTGATTCGACAGTATTTCAACGTGTTAAAAAACAAGCAGTTTCTCACCTATATATTGGTAGGCGGCATAGCCGGAGCCGCCCCATTCGCCTATATCGGAGGTTCCTCCTATGTCTTTATCAATCTTTACGGATTCAGTGAAACACAATATGGATGGGTTTTTGCAATATTGGCCACTGCTATGATTGGTTCGACGCAATTAAACCATATGCTGCTTCGGCGATTCTCCAACCGACAAATTGTTCTTGCAGCCTTGTCCTATCAGTTAGTATTAGGTATGCTGATAGTTGTGGGCACATGGAATGGTTGGTATAACGTGTACACGCTTATATTCATGTTATTTATATTTCTGACAGGACATGGACTAAGCGTACCCAATGCGGCAGCTTTATCCCTTGGCCCCTTCAGCAAGCAGGCCGGCAGTGCCTCTGCGATGATGGGATTTATGAGGATGGCCATTGGTGGGATTGTCACTGCCCTAGTAAGCTTACTTCACGATGGCACGGCCATGCCCATGGTGGGTATGATGTTTCTCAGTATTCTGGGTGGCATGATTGTGTTGATGCTTCACTATCAGTCTAGGAATAAGAGATATAATACACTGAAAAACAGGACGTATCCGCTAGTTAACACCTAGCCGTCACTGTTTCCGTAAGGAGTACCGTTTCATTCCTTTACTTGACTGTATGAGTTTTGTCCGAAACGTATCTCTTTAACGGTATAATTTTATAACTTTGCATTTTATTTCATAATAGAGCCAATTCATTCATGATTTCAGTAGATAATCTTTCCCTCAAATTCGGTAAAAGGACCCTTTTCGAAGACGTAAGCCTTAAATTCACTCCCGGCAACTGCTATGGGGTGATTGGAGCAAACGGTGCTGGGAAATCCACATTTCTAAAGATCTTAACCGGAGAAATGGACAGTACCTCTGGTCAGGTAAATATAACTCCCGGACAGCGGATGGCCGTTTTGTCGCAGAATCACAATGCCTTTAACGAAATTGAAGTGCTGAGAACTGTGATCATGGGTCATTCTAAACTGTTTAAAATCCTGACGGAGAAGGATGCCATCTATCTGAAAGAAGATTTCTCAGAAGCAGATGGTAACAGGGCTGCGGAGTTGGAGGCTGAATTTGCGGAAATGGACGGATGGAATGCCGAAAGTGATGCCGCTTCTCTTCTTTCAGGTCTGGGAGTGACCGAGGACCTGCATTATGAAAAAATGAAAGACCTTGCAGGTGACAAAAAAGTCCGGGTCCTACTTGCACAGGCCTTATTTGGCAATCCGGACATCCTAATCCTTGATGAACCTACCAACGACCTCGATGCAGAAACCATCAACTGGTTGGAGGATTTCTTGGTGAATTTCAAAAACCTGGTTATTGTTGTTTCCCACGACAGGCACTTTCTGGATACGGTTTCCACACATATTGTCGATATCGATTTTGGTAAGATTAATATTTACAGTGGAAACTATACCTTCTGGTATGAGTCTTCCCAGTTGGCCGCCAAACAAAAGACAGATCATAATAAGAAAGCGGAAGACAAGCGAAAAGAACTCATGGCATTTATTGAGCGCTTTTCGGCCAATGTGGCCAAATCCAAACAGGCTACTGCTCGGAAAAAGATGCTCGAGAAACTCAATGTGGATGAAATCAAGCCTTCCAGCAGAAAATACCCCGGCATTATCTTCAAACCGGAACGGGAAGCTGGCGATCAGCTCCTTTTAACAGAGGAACTGACTCTTTCTGATGAAGGAACCGTCTATTTCAAAGATGTTAACCTAATGGTGGACAAAGGGGACAAGATTGCCTTTATTTCCAAAACCAAACAGGCAGTCACTAAGTTTTTTCAGACAATAATGGAAGAAATCACCCCAACCAAGGGTTCTTTCAGATGGGGTGTGACCATCAACAAAGCCTACTTACCCAATGATAATTCTGCTCATTTTAACACGGATATCAAACTCATCGATTGGTTAACCCAATATTCTGATAATCAGGAGGAAGCCTACGTGCGAACCTTTCTGGGTAGAATGTTATTCACCGGAGAGGAATCGTTTAAAAAGGCATCCGTTCTTTCAGGTGGGGAAAAAGTACGTTGCATGATTTCTAAGATGATGCTTCAGAATCCGAATTTTCTAGTTTTGGATGAACCTACCAACCACTTGGATTTGGAATCCATACATGCGCTTAACAATGCCATTATTGACTTCAACGGAACGGTTCTGATCTCCTCTTTTGACCACGCCTTTGTAGAATCGGTAGCCAACCGGATTATAGAATTCACCCCTAAGGGAACCATTGATCGGAGAATGCCCTACGAGGAATACCTGGAAAATGCCGAAATCAAGGCGCTTCGGGAAAAAATGTACGCCAAATAAAATTCATCCGGACTTTGCTGGCTTTTGCGATGATCGGATACCTTCTCCTGACCATACTGTTGGGGATTTGCGCCTCTAGGAAAGTAAAAAATCCCAAAGACCTTATGCTTGCGGGAAGGCAACTTCCACTGTTTTTAAGTGTTTCGGCCCTATTCGCAACTTGGTTTGGCTCTGAATTGATTGGCGAATCATCCATGTTGCTCCTGGTTTCTCTTTTTGTACCTTTGACAGCGGGGCTCTATTGGAAACGGTCCTCGTCCCCAGGTGCGATTTTAGCGATTTCCTTTGGCTTACTTTCAATTCTCATCTTATATTCCATGGACTTTACCGTGCCGGCACATCTTTCTTCCACAGAATTCAGTGCACTAGGAATGGTTTTCGGTTCAATTTTCTCTCCTAAAACTCCGCTACATGCTTCCTTATCCTAATGTTTTTC